>NZ_JADKMA010000012.1 GCF_017676365.1 Streptomyces oryzae | reverse complement strand
GTTAGGGGGTGCCCGGAGCCTTTTGGCTCGCCCCTTCCGGCTGCTCTGGTCAGGGGGTGCCCCTGGCTGTCGATTGCAGGCTGCGGGTGGCGATGTGGTTGCTCGCGCAGTTCCCCGCGCCCCTTCGGGGCCCGCCCCCTCAGCCCTGCGGGGCGAAGAGGCTGATTTCGTTGCCGTCCGGGTCGAGTACGACGGCGTAGCGCTGGCCCCAGTCGGCGTCCCATGGGGCGTGCGGGCCCTCGTAGCCGGTGTCGGTCAGTTCGCCGTACAGCTTGTCGACCTCGGCGGGTGAGTCGCACAGGAAGGCGAGCCCGATGCGGCCGGCGCGGTGCGGTGGCGGGGTCCAGTCCGGGGCGAAGGAGCGGATGGTCTCCTCGGTGTCCCACGCGATCCGCACGCCGCCGGGCCCGGTGCACTCCACATGGGGAAGGGTTTCGGCGCCCTGGGGGATGTCGAGGCCGAGCCGCCGGTAGAAGGCCAGTGAGGCGGCCAGGTCGGAGGTGATGATGCCGAGCAGGTCGAAACGAGGTGTCATACGGCGACGCTATTGCGGATGCCTCCGGCCGGTCTTGAACGTTTCGGCCCTCTCTCCCGCCGGCCGTCCCCCGGCTCCCGCCGGCCGTCCCCTGGCGCGGACGGCATACCGTGGGCGGATGGCCGAGATCCTCACCGTATTGACGACGACCAGCTCCCAGGAGGAGGCCGAGGCGCTCGCCGCGGCGGCGATCGAACGCAGGCTGGCGGCGTGCGCGCAGCTCAACGGCCCCGTCACCTCGGTGTACCGGTGGGAGGGTGCCGTGCAGACGGACCCTGAGTGGCAGCTGCTGTTCAAGACGAGCGCCGCCCGTTACGACGCTCTGGAGGCGTATCTGCGCGAGGCCCACCCGTACGAAGTGCCGGAGATCATCGCCACCCCCGTGGTCCGCGGCAGCGCGGACTACCTGCGGTGGGTCGAGGAGGAGACGCGGAACGCGCAGCAGCCCTGAGGCCGCGCACTCCGGTTACGGTCGGCGTATGGATGGCAGCTACGGCACACCCGCGGCCAGGGGCGGCGCTCCGCCGGTGCCGCGCTATGTGCCTGCCGACGTCGAGCGCTGGGTGCCGGAGCCGGACAAGCGGCCGGGGCGTACCGCCTTCCAGCGGGACCGCGCCCGCGTCCTGCACTCGGCGGCGTTGCGCAGGCTCGCGGGCAAGACCCAGATGGTGGCGCCGGGCAGCGCCAGCCCCGCCTGGGACGCGACGCCCCGCACCAGGCTGACGCACTCGCTGGAGTGCGCCCAGGTGGGCCGCGAGCTGGGCGCCGCGCTGGGCTGTGACCCCGATCTGGTCGAGACGGCATGCCTCGCCCACGATCTGGGCCACCCACCGTTCGGCCACAACGGCGAGGCCGTGCTGGCCGAGATCGCCGCGCCGGCAGGCGGCTTCGAGGGGAACGCGCAGTCGCTGCGGCTGCTGACCCGGCTGGAGCCCAAGCGCTTCTCCGAGGAGCCGGACGGCCAGGCGTACGTGGGCCTCAACCTCACCCGCGCCGCGCTGGACGCCGCCACCAAGTACCCGTGGCGGCGCGGCGCGCACCCGCAGGTCCCGGGCTCGCCGAAGTTCGGCGTCTACGAGGAGGACCTGCCCGTCTTCCACTGGCTGCGCAACGGCGTACCGGACGGCCGTACGTGCTTCGAGGCGCAGGTCATGGACTGGTCGGACGATGTGGCCTACTCGGTGCACGACCTGGAGGACGGGATCAGGGGCGGACATCTGGACCCGCGGATGCTGCGGGCCGGGCCCGAGCGGAGCGCGGTGTTCGCCGTCGCCGCCGAGCGCTACGCCCCCGGTGCGGCGGACGGCGAGCTGGCCGCCGCGCTCGACCGGCTGCTGGCCCAGGAGTGGTGGCCGGCCGACTACGACGGCAACGCCCGCGCCCAGGCCCGGCTCAAGGACGCCAGCAGCCAGCTCATCGGCCGGTTCTGCCTGGCAGCCGAGGCCGCGACCCGCGCGGCCCACGGCTCGGGCCCGCTGACCCGGTACGCCGCCGAACTGATCGTTCCGCAGGCGTCATGGCTGGAGTGCGCCGTCCTCAAGGCGGTCGCCGACCGCTATGTGATGCAGCGCCCTGACCTGGAACGGCTCCGCAGCGAGCAGCGCGTCGTCGTCCACGAGCTCGCCGAGGCGCTGCTGGCCCGCGCCCCGGAGGGCCTGGACCCGCAGTACGCGGATCTGTACGCCGAGGCGGACGGCGCGGCGGAACCGCAGAAGGCCCGGCTGCGAGTGGTCGTCGACCAGATCTCCACCCTCACCGACGCCGCCGCCCGCTCCCTGCACCGGACACTGACGGCAGGGGGACGGCGCGGATGACCCGCGAGCACCCGGACCCAACGGGCAACGCTGTACGAGCCCGCCTCGGGGCACCACCTGACGGTCCGCCAGGACGCCGCACGTGCCCTCCCGACGGTCCGCGAGGACGCCGCGAGGGCGGTCCGTCCCACTGGGCCGCGGCGCAGATCCGTCCGGCGCCACGGAACTCACCGGGGCGCCCATACGTCCCATCCATGCCCCCTGCCTCTTCCCGCGCCTGTCCCGATGCGGGACGCTCACGTGTGGACGACGGGGGACAGCACGGCCCGCAGGGGGCAGCGGCTTCGAGGAGGAGGCTTCAAGTGGTCGACGCACACCGTACGTTCGTCATCGTCGGCGGGGGGCTGGCGGGGGCGAAAGCCGCCGAGACCCTGCGCGCGGAAGGGTTCACCGGCCGCGTCATCCTGATCGGCGACGAGCGCGACCATCCCTACGAGCGCCCCCCGCTCTCCAAGGGCTATCTCACCGGTTCGGACGAACGCGACAGCGTCTTCGTGCACGAGCCGGCCTGGTACGCGGGCGCCGACATCGAACTCCATCTGGGGCAGCCCGCCGTACAGCTCGACCCGGTGGGCAAGTCGGTCCGGCTGGGCGACGGCACGCGTGTCCACTACGACAAGCTGCTGCTGGCCACCGGCGCCGAGCCGCGCCGGCTGGACATCCCGGGCACCGACCTGGCCGGCGTCCACCACCTGCGCAGGCTGGCGCACGCCGACCGGCTGCGCGGAGTGCTGAGCGCGCTCGGCCAGGAGAACGGTCACCTGGTCATCGCCGGGGCCGGCTGGATCGGTCTTGAGGTGGCCGCGGCGGCGCGGACGTACGGCGCCGAGGTCACCGTCGTCGAGCCGGAACCCACCCCGCTGCACACGGTGCTCGGCCCCGAGCTGGGCTCGCTCTTCGCCGACCTGCACCGCGAGCACGGCGTCCGCTTCCACTTCGGTGCCCGGCTGACGGAGATCACCGGCAGCGACGGCATGGTGGTCAGCGTGCGCACCGACGACGGCGACGAGCACCCCGCGCACGACGTGCTGGCCGCCATCGGCGCGGCCCCGCGTACCGCGCTGGCCGAGGCGGCCGGTCTCCAGCTGGCCACCAGCCCCGGCGGCGGCATTGCGGTGGACGCCTCGCTGCGCACCAGCGACCCGGACATCTACGCCACCGGGGACGCCGCGGCCGTGGCCCACCCGCTGCTCGGCGAACGGCTCCGGGTGGAGCACTGGGCCAACGCCCTCAACGGCGGCCCCGCCGCGGCCCGCGCCATGCTCGGCAAGGACGTCTCCTACGACCGGGTGCCGTATTTCTTCTCCGACCAGTACGACCTCGGCATGGAGTACTCCGGATACGCCCCGCCCGGCTCCTACGACCAGGTGGTGTGCCGGGGCGATGTGGGCAAGCGCGAGTTCATCGCCTTCTGGCTGCGCGACAACCAGGTGCTGGCCGGGCTGAACGCCAATGTGTGGGACGTGACCGGGCCCATCCAGGACCTGATCCGCTCCGGTGTCCGGGTCGATCCGGACGCGCTGGCCGACCCCGGTGTTCCGCTGGAGTCGCTGGGCACCACGGAGGGTGCGGGAACGGCGGGGGCGAAGGGTGCAGCCGGAGGGGCCGCCGATCCCGCGTAGCCGGAGTTTCGCACGATGCCGGGGCGGCGGATGGGGCATACGTTCTGCGTGAGGGCTCTCCATGAGCGTTTGCGCGGAAGCGTGCCCCCTACCGCCGCCCTTCCGCATGCGGCGAACAGAGGACGAGTGAGCGATGGCGAAGCAGACGGTGGCCGAGCAGTTCGTCGCCACCCTGGTGCGCTGCGGAGTGGAGCGCCTCTACGGCGTGGTGGGCGACAGCCTCAACCCCGTCGTCGACGCGATCCGGCGCACCCCGGGCATCGACTGGATCCAGGTGCGGCACGAGGAGGCGGCCGCCTTCGCGGCCGGAGCCGAGGCCCAGCTGACCGGGAAGCTCGCCGCCTGCGCCGGCTCCTGCGGACCGGGGAATCTGCACCTGATCAACGGGCTCTTCGACGCACACCGCTCGATGGCGCCCGTTCTTGCGCTGGCCTCGCACATCCCCAGCAGCGAGATCGGCACCAGCTTCTTCCAGGAGACCCACCCCGACCGGCTCTTTCTCGAGTGCAGCCACTACAGCGAGCTGATCTCCAACCAGCAGCAGATGCCCCGGGTGCTCCAGACGGCCATCCAGCACGCCGTCGGCCAGCAGGGCGTCAGCGTCGTCGCGCTCCCCGGCGATCTGGCCTCCGAACCCGCGCCGGAGAGCCCCGTGGAGCACGCGCTGGTCACCTCACGCCCCACCGTGCGCCCCGGGGACGCGGAGGTCGACGCACTGGTGCGCATGATCGACGACGCGGAGAAGATCACCCTGTTCTGCGGTGCGGGGACCGCCGGCGCGCACGAGGAGGTCATGGAGTTCGCCGAGCGGCTCAAGGCCCCGGTGGGGCACGCGCTGCGCGGCAAGGAGTGGATCCAGTACGACAACCCCTACGACGTCGGCATGAGCGGGCTGCTCGGCTACGGCGCCGCCTACGAGGCCACGCATGAGTGCGATCTGCTGATCCTGCTGGGCACCGACTTCCCGTACAACGCGTTCCTGCCCAAGAACTGCAAGATCGTCCAGGTCGATGTGCGCCCCGAACACCTCGGCCGCCGCACCAGCCTCGACCTGGCCGTGTGGGGCGACGTCCGCGAGACGCTGCGCTGCCTCACCCCGCGGGTGCGGGCCAAGACCAGCCGCGCGTTCCTGCACCGGATGCTCAAGAAGCACGCCGACGTGCTGGAGGGCGTCGTCAAGGCGTACACCCGCAACGTCGAGAAGCACATTCCCATCCACCCCGAGTACGTGGCGTCCGTACTGGACGAGGAGGCGGCCGACGACGCCGTCTTCACCGTCGACACCGGGATGTGCAACGTGTGGGCGGCCCGCTACATCACCCCGAACGGGCGGCGCCGGGTGATCGGCTCGTTCAGCCACGGCTCGATGGCCAACGCGGTGCCGCAGGCCGTCGGCGCCCAGTTCCTCGACCGCCGGCGCCAGGTCATCTCCATGTCGGGGGACGGCGGCTTCGCGATGCTGATGGGGGAGTTCCTGACGCTGGTCCAGTACGAGCTGCCGGTCAAGGTCGTGCTGTTCAACAACTCCTCGCTCGGGATGGTCGAGCTGGAGATGATGGTCGACGGCATGCCGGCGCACGGTACGCACAACCGCAACCCGGACTTCGCGGCCCTCGCCCGGGCCGCTGGCGCGCACGCCGTCCGCGTCGAGAAGCCCAAGCAGCTGCGCGGCGCCCTCCGCGACATCCTTGAGCACGACGGGCCCGCACTGATCGACATCGTGACCGACCCCCACGCGCTCTCCCTCCCCCCGAAGATCACCCGCGAACAGCTCAGCGGCTTCGCCCTCTCGGCGGGCCGCACCGTCCTGGACGGCGGCGTAGGCCGCATGGTCCAGATGGCCCGCTCCAACCTCCGCAACATCCCACGGCCATAGAAGCTGACCGCGCCCCGAAGGGGCGCGGGGAACGGCGCGACAAGCCACAGACGGCGGTCAGCCCGCAGACAACGGACAGGGGCAGCACCGTGCCGAATCCGGGGGAGCACCCGCAAGGGAGGGAGCAACCATGTCACCGCCGCCCCGTAGACTCGTGGCGTGGCTGGGAGGATCAACGACGAGGACGTGAAGGCGGTCAGGGACGCGGTCCCGATCGACTCCGTGGTGTCCGAGTACCTCCAACTCCGCAACGCGGGCGGCGGCAACCTGAAGGGGCTCTGTCCGTTTCACGATGAGAAGTCCCCTTCCTTCCATGTGAGCCCGAGTAAGGGGCTTTACCACTGTTTCGGCTGCCAGGAGGGCGGGGACACTCTCGACTTCGTGATGAAGGTCGACCACCTGTCCTTCTCTGAGGCTGTCGAGCGGCTCGCGGCCCGCGCTGGGATCACGCTGCGCTATGAGGAGGGCGGCTACGGCCGCGCCTCGCAGCAGGGGGAGCGCACCCGGCTGGTGGAGGCGCACAAGATCGCGGCCCGGTTCTACGCCGAACAGCTGGAAGGGCCCGAGGCGGAGATCGGCCGCCGCTTCCTCGCCGACCGCGGTTTCGACCAGGAGGCGGCCCAGCACTTCGGCATCGGCTACGCCCCGGCGGGCTGGGACCATCTGGTGCGCTATCTGCGCGGCCAGGGCTTCACCGACAAGGAGATGACGCTCTCCGGGCTCGCCCAGGAGGCACGCAACGGGCGGCCCATCGACCGCTTCCGGGGCCGGCTGATGTGGCCGATCCGGGACATCACCGGGGACGTCGTCGGCTTCGGCGCCCGCAAGCTGCGCGAGGACGACCAGGGGCCGAAGTACCTCAACACGCCCGAGACGCCCATCTACCGCAAGTCCCAGGTCCTCTACGGCATCGATCTGGCCAAGCGCGAGATCGCCAAGGCCAATCGCGCCGTCGTCGTGGAGGGCTACACGGATGTGATGGCCTGCCACCTGGCCGGTGTCACCACGGCCATCGCCACCTGTGGCACCGCCTTCGGCGGGGAGCATGTGAAGATCCTCCGCCGGGTGCTGATGGACAACTCCCAGTCGGAGGTCGTCTTCACCTTCGACGGTGACGCGGCGGGCCAGAAGGCTGCGCTGCGCGCCTTCGAGGACGACCAGAAGTTCGCGGCCCGCACCTGGATCGCGCTGACGCCTGGCGGTATGGACCCGTGCGATCTGCGCCTCGCGCAGGGCGACGAGGCGGTGGCCAAGGTGGTCGAGAGCCGCACCCCGCTCTTCGGCTTCGCGATCCGCTCGATCGTGGACCGGCACAACGTGGATACGGCGGAGGGCCGTTCGGCCGCACTGGAGGAGGCGGCGCCGGTCGTCACCCAGATCAAGGACCCCTCCATCCGGCGCGACTACGCGGTACGGCTGGCCGGGCTGCTCGGCATCGTGGACGAGGAGTTCGTCGTCCGCCGCGTCGCCCAGCTCGCCAAGTGGGCGCGCGAGCGCGGCCAGGCGCCCCCGGGCGCGGCGGCCCGCGCCTCCCGTACGCCGCAACGCCCGGCCGTACAGGCCCCGTTCGTGCCACGTGGTCCCGACCTGAATCTGCGCAGCCCCGCACACCGCGTCGAGCGGGAGCTGCTCAAACTGGCGCTCCAGCGCCCCGAGCTGGTCTCGCCCGCCTTCGACGCCTACGGCGCTGACGAGTTCACCGCGCCGCCGTACGCCGTGGTGCGGCAGGCCCTTGAGGAGGCCGGCGGCGCCGAGGCCGGGACCGGGGACAGCGGCTATCTGGGCCGGGTACGGGACGCGGCGCCGGACGACACGGTGCGCTCGCTGATCACCGAGCTGGCCGTCGAACCGCTGCGCAGCGGCCGCAACCGCGAGGTCGATGCGGCGTACGCGGGCGAGCAGCTGGTCGCCGTGCGCCGCGCCGCCGTCAACGCCCGCATCGCCGACTTGGAGGGCACTGCACGGCGCCTGGAGGCCCGGCAGGACTACGAACAGTCGGCGGCTGTGCGCCAGCAGATCTGGACGCTCCAGCAGTACGGCATCGCGCTGCGCGAGCGGGGCGCGGCGGCGCTCTGACAGCACGCCGGGCACGCTCCGGAGCGCGTCGGCACTCCCCCGCGCCCCCGCCCTGTCCCGGCGGAGGTGTCGATTCCGGCGTCCCAGCGGAAACAGCTGTCACAGCCGCCCCGAAGGTGTGTAGCGGGCCGTGTGCTGAGGGTGACGTTTGGCGGAAAAACTGCCCGCACGCCTCTCGTGGCGGGCATGTGTCGTACCCCACACTGGTGGGCGGTGCCTGAGTCCTCGGAGCGGGGCGGTGCTGGCCGGAACGGGCCAAAATCCCCCGCGGATCCGCACGTTTCGTACGGGATGGAGCGCGGCCCGGCCGCAGCCGTCCCCGACATGCACGCCGCCCCCGAACCGGCAGCGATCACACTGGAGGTCGCCCCCGTGCAGACCCAGACCCTGAAAGCGGCGGCTCTCGCCGCCCCGACCGCCCCCGTGGCCCCGGGTCACGCGCCCTCGGCGCCCCCCGTGCGTCCGGGGCAACACCCCGCACCGGAACAGCCCGCTTTCGAGATGCCCGCGCCCCTGCCGGCCGCCGAGGTGCCGGACGGCGCCCTCGCCGAGGTCCCGGTCCAGGCGCCGCCCGTATCTGCCGTGCCCACCGGTACCGTGCCGCCGCAAGGTGGCGCGCCCGAGGCCGAGACCGAGCCGGAGCCGGAGCCGGTCGCGCCGCAGCGGGAGCTGTCGGCGACCGGGCCCTCGGCGGACCTCTTCCGGCAGTATCTGCGCGAGATCGGCCGTATCCCCCTGCTGACCGCAGCCGAGGAGGTGGAGCTGGCCCGCAGCGTGGAGGCGGGGCTGTTCGCGGAGGAGAAGCTGGCGGGCACTCCTAGCCTGGACGGGCAGCTCGCGCTCGATCTCGACCGGCTCGTGGTGCGGGGCAGGGTCGCCAAGCGCCGGCTCATAGAGGCGAACCTGCGGCTGGTCGTCTCCGTCGGCAAGCGCTATGTGGGCCGCGGCCTGACCATGCTCGACCTCGTCCAGGAGGGGAACCTCGGACTGATCCGCGCGGTGGAGAAGTTCGACTACGCACGCGGCTACAAGTTCTCCACGTACGCGACCTGGTGGATCCGCCAGGCGATGTCCCGCGCGCTGGCCGACCAGGCCCGGACGATCCGCGTTCCGGTGCATGTCGTCGAGCTGATCAACCGGGTGGTGCGGATGCAGCGCCGGATGCTGCAGGAGCGCGGCTACGAGCCCACGGCCGAGGAGGTCGCAGCGCAGCTCGACCTCACGGAGGAGCGGGTGAGCGAGGTGCTGCGGCTGGCCCAGGAGCCGGTGTCGCTGCACGCGCCGGTGGGCGAGGAGGACGACGTCAACCTCGGCGACCTCATCGAGGACGGCGACGCGCCCTCCCCGGTGGAGTCGGCCGCCTTCCTGCTGCTGCGTGAGCATCTGGAGGCGGTGCTCTCCACGCTCGGCGAGCGCGAGCGCAAGGTCGTGCAGCTGCGGTACGGACTCATCGACGGCAGGCCGCGCACGCTGGAGGAGATCGGCCGGCTCTTCGGCGTCACCCGGGAGCGGATCCGGCAGATCGAGTCGAAGACCCTCACCAAGCTGCGGGATCACGCCTTCGCCGACCAACTCCGGGGCTACTTGGACTGATTGCCGACCGCCTGCGATCGAAGCTGACTGATTAGGCCCACTTGTCAGCTTGTTCGAGTCCTCACCATAATCGCGGCAGCATTTCGCGGACCGGCCCCCTGTGACAGGACGTCTTGTGGCGCGTGCTGCTTGCTATGCGCTGCTTGCTCGCTGCCTGCTTGCAAGCTCGAGTTGGCATGGGCATGATCGAGACGAATCGGGCGGCGGGTGCGGTTCGCGAGCAACCCCCCACGAGAGGAAGCCCGTTGAAGCACACCGGGATATCCACCGCGAAGCACCTCAAGAGAGCCACCGCCGTCGGCGCTGTCGCGATCGCCGCCTTCAGCCTCAGCCCCTCGGTCGCCTCCGCGATGCCGACCGACGGCCCCGGCGGTGACCCCGGCGCGACCGTCGTCGGCGGCACCAAGGCCGAACAGGGCGAATTCCCGTTCATGGTCCGGCTGTCCATGGGCTGCGGCGGCTCGCTGCTCACCAAGGACATCGTGCTGACCGCCGCCCACTGCGTCGACGGCAGCGGCCCTGACACCAGCATCACCGCCACCGGCGGCGTGGTCGACCTGGAGGACTCGAACGCACAGACCGCCAAGTCGACCGAGGTCGTCCAGGCGCCCGGCTACGACGGCACGGGCAAGGACTGGGCCCTCATCAAGCTGGACAAGCCCATCGACCAGCCCACGCTGCCCATCGCCAAGGACGCCTCCTTCAACAAGGGCGAGTTCACCATCGCCGGCTGGGGCGCCGACAAGGAGGGCGGCGAGCAGCAGCGGTACCTGCTCAAGGCACAGGTGCCGTTCGTGGACGACGCCACCTGCAAGACCGCCTACTCCAACCTCGTCGAGGACGAGGAGCTGTGCGCCGGGAAGATGGACACCGGCGGCGTGGACACCTGCCAGGGCGACTCCGGCGGGCCGATGTTCCGCAAGGACGACGCCGGCGAGCTGGTCCAGGTCGGCATCGTGAGCTGGGGCGACGGCTGTGCGCGACCGGGCAAGCCGGGCGTGTACACGGAGGTCAGCACGTTCGCGAAGGACATCCAGGCCGCGGCCGACAAGCTCGGGGGCTGACCCCTTCCGCGACCCGGGGGCGGGGCGGAGGTGCTCAGTCCACCTCCGCCACCGCCTCCGCGAACTGGGAGCGGTACAGCCGCGCGTAGGCCCCGTCCGCGGCCAGCAGGCTCTCGTGGGTGCCCTGCTCGACGATGGAGCCGTTCTCCATCACCAGGATCACGTCGGCGTCCCGGATGGTGGAGAGCCGGTGGGCGATCACGAAGCTGGTGCGGTCCGAGGCCAGGCGCTCCATCGCACGCTGGATCAGCACCTCGGTGCGGGTGTCGACCGAGCTGGTCGCCTCGTCCAGCACCAGGATCACCGGGTCCGAGAGAAAGGCGCGGGCGATGGTGATGAGCTGCTTCTCACCCGCGCTGACGCTGTCGCCCTCGGCGTCCAGCACCGTGTCGTAGCCGTCCGGCAGCGTGCGGATGAACCGGTCGGCGTGCGCGGCCCGCGCGGCCTCCTCCACCTGTTCGCGGGTGGTCCCCTGTGCGCCGTACGCGATGTTCTCCGCGATCGTCCCGCCGAACAGCCAGGTGTCCTGGAGCACCATGCCGATCCCGGTGCGCAGCTCCTCCCGGGACATCGCGGCGATGTCCGTACCGTCCAGCAGTATGCGGCCGTCGCGCACCTCGTAGAACCGCAGCAGCAGGTTGACCAGGGTGGTCTTGCCCGCGCCCGTGGGGCCGACGATCGCCACCGTCTGACCGGGTTCGACCGCGAGTGACAGGTTCTCGATCAGCGGGGTGTCCTCGGTGTAGCGGAACGAGACGTTCTTCAGCTCCACCCGGCCGCGTGCCTCTGCCGGCCGCTCGGCGTGTGCCTCGTCCGGGTCGGGGGACTGCTCCTCCGCGTCGATGATCTCGAAGACCCGCTCCGCCGAGGCCACTCCGGACTGGATGAGGTTGGCCATCGAGGCGACCTGGGTGAGCGGCTGGCTGAACTGCCGTGAGTACTGCACAAACGCCTGGACGTCACCGATGGACAGCGCCCCGGACGCCACTCGCAGTCCGCCGACCACCGCCACCAGGACGTAGTTGAGGTTGCCGACGAACATCATCGCCGGCTGCATGATCCCGCTGATGAACTGCGCCTTGAAACCGGCCTTGTACAATTTCTCGTTCTGCTCGGCGAAGACCTCGGCCGACTCCCGCTGCCGCCCGAAGACCTTCACCAGCGCATGCCCGGTGTACATCTCCTCGACGTGTGCGTTCAGAGCGCCCGTCGACTTCCACTGGTCGACGAACTGCGGCTGCGCGCGCTTGCCCACCCGCGTGGCGACCAGCGCCGACAGCGGCACCGTCACCAGCGCGACCAGCGCCAGCAGCGGCGAGATCCAGAACATCACACCCAGCACACCGATGATCGTCAGCAGCGAGTTGGTGAGCTGGCCCATGGTCTGCTGCAGCGTCTGGCCCAGATTGTCGATGTCGTTGGTGACCCGCGAGAGCACCTCGCCGCGCGACTGCCCGTCCAGATAGGACAGCGGCAGCCGGCCCAGCTTGGCCTCCACCCGCTCCCGCAGCCTGAAGACGGTGCGGGTGATGACGCGGGACGATATGCGCCCCGCCCACAGCATCAGCAGCCCGGCCGCGGCGTAGACGGCCACGACCGTCAGCAGCACCCCGCCGACAGCGCCGAAGTCGATGCCCTGGCCGGGGGTGAAGTCCATCCCGGAGAGCATGTCGGCCACGCCGTCGTCCCCGCGCTGCCGCAGGCCCTCCAGCGCCTGCTCCTTGGTGAGCCCGTCGGGCAGCTTGGCCCCGATGAAGCCGCCGAAGACCAGGTCGGTGGCGTGCCCGAGGATCTTCGGGCCGACGACGCTCAGCCCCACGCTGACGACGAGCACGGACAGCATCAGCAGCAGCCGGGCACGCTCCGGCCGGAACTGCCGCAGCAACCGTTTGCCCGACCCCTTGAAGTCCATCGACCGCCGGGGCGGCGCCGCCCCCGCCATTCCCCCCGGCCCACTCATGCGGCCTCACTTTCCGTCAGCTGCGAGAGCACGATCTCCCTGTAGGTCTCGTTGCTCTCCATCAGTTCGTGATGTCGTCCGACGCCCACCGCACGGCCCTCGTCCAGGACGAGGATGCGGTCGGCGTTCCTGATGGTCGCCACGCGCTGGGCGACGATGACGACCGTCGCGTGCTCGGTCTCCCGGGCCAGCGCTGCCCGCAGCGCCGCGTCGGTCGCGTAGTCCAGCGCTGAGAAGGAGTCGTCGAACAGATAGATCTCCGGCCGGTGCACCAGCACCCGGGCGATGGCAAGCCGCTGCCGCTGCCCGCCGGAGACATTGCTGCCGCCCTGGGTGATCGGCGCCTGGAGGCCGCCGTCCATCCGCTCCACGAAGTCCTTGGCCTGCGCGACCTCCAGGGCGTGCCACAGCTCCTCGTCACTCGCCTCCGGGCGGCCGTAGCGCAGATTGGAGGCGACGGTGCCGGAGAAGAGATACGGGCGCTGCGGCACCAGGCCCACGGTGCCCGCCAGCAGGTCCGGGTCCAGGGCGCGCACATCCTCGCCGTCCACCAGAACCTGGCCCGCTGTCGCGTCGAACAGCCGCGGCACCAGGCCCAGCAGCGTCGACTTGCCGCTGCCTGTGGAGCCGATCACGGCAGTGGTCTCGCCGGGCCGCGCCACCAGGTCGATGCCGTGCAGCACCGGCGCCTCGGCCCCGGGGTAGCCGAATCCGGCGCCGCGCAGCTCCAGATGGCCGTGCCGGCGCAGCGCGGTGACCGGTGCGGCGGGCGGTACGACGCTGGAGTCGGTGTCCAGCACCTCCTGGATGCGCTCGGCGCACACCTCGGCGCGGGGCACCATCATGAACATGAAGGTGGCCATCATGACCGCCATCACAATCTGCATCAGATACGCGAGAAACGCGGTGAGCGAGCCGATCTCCATGTCACCGCTGCTGATGCGGTGCGCGCCGAACCAGACCACGACGACGCTGGAGACGTTCACCACGGTCATCACGACGGGGAACATCAGCGCCATCAGCTGCCCGGTGCGCAGCTGCACATGGGACAGCTCGGTGTTGGCCTCGTGGAAGCGGCGCCGCTCGTAGTCGTCCTTGACGAAGGCGCGGATGACGCGGACACCGGTGATCTGCTCGCGCAGAATGCGGTTGACGTTGTCCAGCCGCTGCTGCATGGACCGGAACAGCGGCCGCATCCGGCGGACGATCAGCGCGACGGTGATCCCGAGCACCGGAACCACGCCCAACAGCACGGTGGAGAGCGGCACATCCTGGCCCAGCGCCATGAAGATGCCGCCGAAGCACATGATCGGCGCGGAGACCAGCAGCGTGAAGGCCATCAGCGTGACCATCTGCACCTGCTGCACATCGTTGGTGGTGCGCGTGATCAGCGAGGGGGCGCCGAACTGGCCCACCTCGCGCGCGGAGAAGGACTGCACCCGGTCGAAGACGCCGGCACGGATGTCGCGGCCGACTGCTGCGGCGGTCCGCGCACCCAGGTAGACGGCACCGATGTTGCAGACCACCTGCACCACCGAGACGGCCAGCATGAGGCTGCCGTACCGCAGGATGTAGCCGGTGTCGCCGCGTACGACACCGTTGTCGATGATGTCGGCGTTGAGCGTGGGCAGATAGAGCGTGGCGCTCGTCTGTATGAGCTGCAGCAGGACGAGCAGCGCGATCGGCCGGCGGTAGTGGCGCAGCCGGGCGCTGAGGAGGCGGATCAGCACACGGATTTCCTCGGTCGGTCTGTGGGGGGAGGTCAATGCGGGCGGAAGTGAAAGAGCGTACAAGCGTACGGCTCGAGGCCGCCTGTCTTTTTGATGGTTTCCGGTGCTTCCAGTCCCAAGTCCTGGCAAAGGCCACGGACTACGCGGGCGCGCTCCCCTGAGCGGGCACGGTCCCTTGGTACTCGGGCACGGTCCCTTGATGCTCGGGCACGTTCTCCTGGTACCCGGGCGCAGTCCCCTGGTACGTCGGTGCCAGCGCGCCCGGATACATCTCCTCGCGCACGGTCGCGTACTGCTGCCGCACCGCCTGTCCGACGGGCCGGTCCTCGCCGGCCTCGAAAACCTGGCAGGCAGCGGCGGGCCACTGGGGCGGATGGCCTGAGCCCGAAAGGGCCCACGCCGCCTGCCGTGCGGCGCCGATCGCGGCGTAGTCGGCGGGCTCGGGCACCACGATCTGCGCGTCCAGCAGCGGGGGCGCCGCATCGCGGACAGCGGCCAGCCCAGCGGCCTGGCCCAGCAGGAAGACCCGCCGTACGGAGACCCCGCGGCCGCGCAGTACGTCCAGCGCGTCGGCCAGCCCGCACAGCATCCCTTCGACCGCGGCGCGTGCCAGGAACTCGGGCTTCATGCTCTCCCGCCGCAGCCCGTGCAGCGAGCCCGCGGTGTGCGGCAGCTGCGGTGTCTGCTCGCCCTCCAGATACGGCAGGAGCACCAGCCCCGAGGAGCCGGGGGTGGAGGTCAGCGCCAGCTCGGAGAGGCCCTCCAGATCGGTGCCGAGCATCCCGGCGGCCCCGCGCAGCACCCGCGTCGCGTTGAGGGTACGGACCACAGGCAGGTGCAGTCCGGTCGCGTCGGCGTAGGAGGTGATGGTGCCGGAGGGGTCGACCAGCGCCTCGTGGTGCACGGCGCACACCGAGCCCGTCGCGCCCAGCGAGATCACCACGTCGCCGAGGCCGACGCCCAGCCCGAAGGCGGCGGCCATCGTCTGGCCCGTACCGGCCGAGATCAGCAGCCCCTCGGGGGTGTGCCCGGCGGGCTGCGCCGGACCGATCACCTCCGGGAGCCCCACCTGGTGGCCGAGCGCCAGCTCGACCAGATCGGGCCGGTACGCCTCGGCCGCCGCTGACCAGTAGCCGGTGCCCGAGGCGTCCCCGCGGTCGGTGACCCGCCGCGCCGGGCGGCCCAGCAGCTGCCAGACCAGCCAGTCGTGCGGCTGCATGATCTCGGCGACCTGCCGCGCGGCTTCCGGCTGCTCACGGGCCAGCCAGCGCAGCTTGGAGACCGGGTGCCCGGCCTGCGGGACGGTACCGACGGCCTGCGCCCACGCCTCGCGCCCCCCGAGCGCGTCCACCAGGTCGGCCGCCGCCGTCTGCACCCGCTGGTCGTTGCCGAGCAGCGCGGGCCCGACCGGCGCCCCTGTGCCGTCCAGTGCGAGGAGGCCCTGCTGCTGCGCGGAGACGCCGATCGCCTGCACATCGGCGAGCTGCCCGCCGCCCGCCGCCGTACCGAGGGAGAGCAGCCACGACTGCGGGTCGTCGCGCTCGTCCGGGTGCTCGGCGTGGCCGTGCCTGACGACCGCGCCCGTCTCCGCGTCACAGACGACGATGCTTGTGTATTCGGCTGAACTGTCCAGTCCGGCGACTATCCCCATGGCCGGAATGATGCCTCATAGCCACCCGTACCGGGCCCGCTACCCCGTCGCCGTGACCCACGCCGCACCGTCGCGGAGAGCCTCACCGATGCCGGGGCGTCAGCAGCCCTGGGACGGCAGCGGTGATCGGCACGGTGGTGGCCGTCACATCGCCGGCCGTCGACGTGGGGGCCGAAGGCCCGGTGCTGTCGGCCTGAGCCGAACCGGCGGCAGGCAGCAGCGCCATCGCGCAGACGGCCACGGCGAGAACGCCTTTGGCGGGGGAGGCGGGAGTGGCGGGAGAGGCGGGAGAGAGAGTGCGCATGGATGTCTCCTGGCGGAAGAATGTGAGTTCCCGGTCATATCGGCCGAACCGGGGCCTCACGGTAAGAGGCTGCGGCACCAGTGGCAGGTATTGGCCCGCGACGGCGGGTCGTACGGAGACGGATCGGTATGTCGCACGGAGACGGAGCGGTATACGGAAGGGGCCCGGTGCCACCAAGTGACGCCGGGCCCCGGGCCTTGCGCTCAGGCTGACCGCAACCGGTCAGCCGCGCCGTCGGCTCAGCAGCGCTTCTGGGAGAACGCCTGGTAGCTCTGCGGCGAGCCCGCCGGACGCAGACTGCCCACAGCGGAGGTGCAGTCCGCGACCGTGTTCGCCCCGTCCGTCCAGAACTCCTGCTGCTTGGTGGCCTTCCACGCCTTGGCGGCGTGTACGGAGTCGTCGCTGTAGCTGTAGACACCGGCGGTGATGTCGTAGGGAGCCGCGGTCTTGCGGAAGCTCTCCCACACCCACACATAGCCGTAGTTCTCGTTGCACTTCTTCGAGTAGAACTGCTTGACCGAGGCGATGGTCTCCGAGCCCCGCTTGATCAGTCCGCGTTCGCCGATCGGCACGGCGTCGTCGCAGACGCCCGTCGCCTGCGCCAGTTTGCTCGCCGGGTTCCCCTCGGGAGAGGGAGCCGTGGAGCGAGCCGACTTCTGCGGGTGCGACGGCGGAGTGGCCGGACCGCTGCCGGCGTACGCCGCACCGGCGGGCAGCAGCACCAGTGCCGTGGTGGCGGCAACCAGTGCGCCCTTGGAGAAGCGGTTGGAATGCATAGTGATTTTTCCCCCTCTTTGGCGAAGAACGGTCTGAGAACGGTCCGATTCCAGATATCCCCGGCATCGGTGGTATGGGATCGATGCGCCGGATACCCAGTACGACACGTTGGTACCGCGCGGGGTTGTACGCCATCACCCGTCAAACTGCGGTCAGTTGACGCGGGCGGTCGGTTGACGCGGGTGCCCCGGAAGACTCCTCGTCGCCTCAGGCGGCTGCCCGCAGATCGTCGAGCACCAGCTCGCGCACCACCCCCGGCTCTATGCCGAGCCGCGTGAAGAGGGCGAGGGAGATGTTGTCCTCGGAATCCAGCACTCCGAGTACGACGTGCTCCACCCCGATGCCACGGTCCTTACGTGCCAGCGCCTCCCGCAGCGCCTCCTTCAGCACCTTCTTGGCTCGTGCGGCGAACGGCACATGCCGGGTGAGCGCCCCTTCGCCCCTGCCGCGTCCACGGCCGCGCCCCCGCCCGCCCTCGCGCTTTGTGCGGTCCGCGTCCGGTGCGGCGTCCAGCGCGCCCTCGCCGAACGACGCCTCCGCGCGCCTGCGGACGGCCTCCAGGTCGATCCCCAGGGCCCGCAGCGCCTCCGCGTCCTCCGGGCCGAGGTCCTCCTGCGGCCCGGGCACCACACCCGCGACCGCCGCCCGGCAGGACGCGATGGTGATGCCGAGCCGCGCGAGCGTCGCCGCTCCCGGCTGCTCCGGGTGGTGCAGCGCCGCGAGCAGCAGGTGCTCGGTGCCGATCCAGTCGTGCCCGAGCGAGTTGGCCTCGTCCTGCGCGCGGATCACCACGTCCCGCGCCTCTTTGCTGAACCGTTCGAACACCGGCCCTACCTCCCTGTCCGCTTCGCGTGCTTCTTGTGTACGGCCTGCCTGCTGACTCCCAGCGCGGCGCCGATCTCGTCCCAGGACCAGCCCTTACGGCGCGCGCTGTCGACCTGAAGCGCCTCCAGTCGCTCCGTGAGCCGCCGCAGCGCGGCGACGGCCCGCAGTCCGACCGACGGATCGCCGTTCAGGGCGTCCTGTGCGGTGTGCACGGCCTCGTCGGCTTCGTGCGCTTCCGTTCCAGCCATGCTGTCAACTTAGGATGACAGCACGGAGATGTCAACATTGGTTGACGGATGGGCAAGCGGATGGAGGGACGGCCAGTCAGGGAGGGGAAGGTGTGCGGGAGAGGGCGCACGGGGTCGTCCTGGCGCCCTCGTCTGTGGCCCGCGCGACGCTCGGCGGCGGGCGCGGGCGTGCGGGCGGGCGCCTGAAACGTCCGGCGGGGCGCCCGGTCATCCGGAGCGCCCCGCCGAAGATGCAGCCTGGAACGATTTTGCGTGGTTGTGCTGTGGTGGGGCGGGTGGGACTCGAACCCACGGCCGACGGATTATGAGTCCGCTGCTCTAACCGGCTGAGCTACCGCCCCGTAACGGTGCACCGCGCACATCTGTGCGCGCCGTCTGCCGCAGCATAACCGTTCATAGGATCTGCCGCCCGCGCCGGGGGAGATCTACGCAGGTGAGGACCGCAAACCAAGGGTGATCGGTTCCCGTTCGTGGTCAACTTCCGTGCGGATCACGGCAGAACGTCCCCGCGAGAGCCCCGGACGAGTGACGGCATGGAAAAAGGGCCCCCAGGAAGGGGCCCTTTCAGGTACTGCTCCCGCGACTGGACTCGAACCAGTAACCTGCCGGTTAACAGCCGGCTGCTCTGCCGATTGAGCTACACGGGACCGTTTCGTCGGTCACGCTCCGGAACTCCGGGGCGCTCCCTTGCGGCGAGGAATACATTAGCGCATGCCAGGGGGTGCTCCGAAATCGGTATTGCCGCCGCCCATCCGCGGTACCCCTTCAGGCACCCCGACGGCGGTTGCAGCCGCCGGGGCACCGGCAGCAGGACCATCAGCCGAAAGAAGGGGCAAGCTATGCGCTACCGGCTCACGTTCGTGTCCGGACTGGCCGTCGGCTATGTGCTCGGCGCCCGCGCGGGACGCGAGCGGTACGAGCAGATCAGGAAGGCCGTGCGCAGGATCGCGGAGAACCCGGCGGTACGCAACGCGGGGGAGGCCGCGGCACTCAGCGGGCGGCAGGCGGCGGCCAAGGCGGCCGACGCGGTCCAGGACCGGCTCCCCTCCTCGGTGAGTGACCGCGTCCGTACGGCGCGTGACTACCGCGCCCGGGTGGGCAGCGACTGGGGCGCCGAGGCGCACTGAGTTTTCCGGCGCCTGTGGGCCGGGGCCGTTCCCGGTGGCAGCCCTCGGCCGCTACCCGGGGATGCGGCCCCGGCCGCTCTTCGTCCCGCTGCCCTCCAGCAGCGGGGCCAGCAGGTCTCCGCACTCCTCGATCCGCTGCGGCAGGTCGGAGCTGAGGAACACCAGGTCCTTGGCCTGCTTCGCGTCGGCCAGCTCGTCCCACGTCAGCGGTGTGGAGACGGTGGGGCGCTCCTTGGCACGCAGCGTGTAGGGCGCTGCTGTCGTCTTGGCCTGGTTGTTCTGCGACCAGTCGACGAAAACCTTCCCCGGGCGCAGGTTCTTGGCCATCTTGCTGACCGCGTGCCGGGGCAGGTCCGCCTCCGCCTCCTGGGCGAGCTTCTTCGCGTACGCCGAGACCTGGTCGGAGGGGGTGCGCTCGATCGGTGCGATCAGGTGCAGACCCTTGGAGCCTGAGGTCTTGGGCAGCAGCGTGATGCCGTCCTCGCCCGCCCGTTCGCGGAGCCAGTCGGCGAGCCGGCGGCAGTCCAGGACGTCGGCGCCCTCGCCCGGGTCGAGGTCGAAGACCAGTCGGTCGGCCTCGGCCTGGTGGTCCGACTGCCACTGCGGGGTGTGCAGTTCCAGCGCTGCCAGGTTCGCCGCCCACACCAGCGTCGCCTCGTCCTGGATGAGGACCTGGTGCAGCGGTTCTCTGCTGACGACGGTGATCTTGCGTCTGGTCACCCAGTCGGGGGTGCCGGGCGGAACGTGCTTGGTGAAGAACTTCTCGCCCTCCACGCCGTCCGGGTAGCGCAGGAAGGAGAGGGGGCGTCCGTCGAGGTGGGGCAGGAGAACGTCGGCGATCGAGGCGTAGTAGTGGATCGCCTCGCCCTTGGTGAAACCCGTTGCCGGATAGAGCACCTTGTCGAGGTTGCTGAGGGCCAAGCGGTGGCCCCCGATCTCCGTATACGGCATACCCTGAGAGTCCCATAGAAGGGACAAAGTATGCGTTCAATCTGGAAAGGGACCATTTCCTTCGGGCTGGTCTCGATCCCGATCAAGGTGGTGGCCGCCACCGAGAACCACAGCGTCTCCTTCCACCAGGTGCACACTGCCGACGGGGGCCGAATCCGCTACCGCAAGGTGTGCGAGCTGGACGAGGAGGAGGTGCCGCGTGAGGAGATCGGCCGGGGTTTCGAGACCGAAGAGGGCCACACCGTACTGCTGACGGACGACGACATGGCGGCCCTCCCGCTCCCCACCGCCAAGACCGTGGAGATCCTCGGCTTCGTACCCGCCGAGGAGATCGACCCCCTCCAGCTCGACCGCTCCTACTACCTGGCCGCGGACGGCAAGCGGGCCGACAAGCCCTATGTGCTGCTGCGCGAGGCGCTGCGAAGATCCGGCAAGGTCGCCGTCGCCAAGCTGGCGCTGCGGGCCCGGGAGAGCCTGGGAATGCTGCGCGTCTACGAGGACGCGCTGGCCCTGCACACCATGCTGTGGCCCGACGAGATCCGCTCCGTCAGCGGGGTGGCCCCCGAGGGGCAGGTCGAGGTGCGGGACGCCGAACTCGATCTGGCCGACACCCTCATGGAGACGCTCGGGGAGCTGGACTGGAACGATCTGCGCGACGAGTACCGGGAGGCGCTGGAAGAGCTCGTCAGGGCGAAGGCGGAGGGCGTCGGGCCCCCGCCCGAGGAGCTGCGCCGCAGGGCCGAGGCGGGCGGCGGCAAGCTGGTGGACCTGATGTCCGTACTGGAACGCAGCGTGCAGGAGGCCAGAAGCGGGCGCCAGGAGGGCGAGGCGACCGTCCACGAGCTGCCGGAACGCCGGCCGGCCCGGAAGAAGGCGGCGGAGAAGAAGGCACCGGCCAAGAAGGCGGAGGCCCAGAAGGCTGCGAAATCCACCGCCAAGAAGACGGGTTCCAAGGCAGCCGCCCCGAAGAAGACCGCCGCCAAGAAGACGACGGCAAAGAAGACGGCAGCCAAGAAGAGCCCGCGGTCCCGCAAGACTGCCTGAGCACTGTGCTGGAGAGGGGGCACCTCCTGCTCGAAGAGCTTTGGGGGGACCGTTTCCCGCGCCCCTTACGGTTGCCGCCCCGGCGTGCGGCCGGCAGGGAGGAACAGCACCGAGTTGACATACCTCCGGTGCGGCGCGAGCGAGCGCCGCAGCAGTCCGTGTTCGGCGACGTGTGCTGTGCGCCGCTGATGTGCGGCCAGGTCGAAGTCGGCCAGTGGCACCCAGGTGCGGGCGGGCAGTACCCAGCCGGTGTAGCCGAGCGACGACAACAGGGAGAGCACCGGTGCGAGCGGCTGGATGCGCAGCTCCAGCTCGATGAAGAGGGCGGGCCGTTCGCGTACGACGGTCGCCTCCGCACCGTGCAGCACGGCCAGCTCGCTGCCGTCCACGTCGATCTTGAGCAGGGTGACATCCGTCAGCGCCAGCTCGTCCAGCGGCAGACAGGGCACGTCCAGCGTCGCCTGGTGCACTTCGCGCCGCACCAGTGAGGAGACGCCGCGGTCGCCGCGCCCGTCGGGCGGCAGCCACAGTGTCGCCGTGCCCGGGCGGTCGCTGGCCGCGGCCTGTAGCACCTCCGTGTGCGGCGGTGCAGCAGCGCGCAGCAGACGTGCCAGATGCGGGACGGGCTCGAGGGTGACCACACGGTCGGCGCGCCGGGCCAGCCTGCGCGTCCAGGGCCCGTACCAGCCGCCGATGTCGACAGCTGTGCCGCCATACGGGCAGAAGTCGGCCAGCCGCGCCAGTTCCGGTTCGAAGTGCGGGTACAGCAGGTCGGTCGCGGCGGTCAGCAGGCGTGCCGGCAGATGCGGGCCGATGCGGGAGGCGAGAGTCATCAGGAGGGGGCCTCCGGCTCGGAGAGGCGTTTGAGCAGCCGCTGGTGCTCCTCGTCACCGACCTGCTCACCGGAGGAGGGAAGCAGCTGGGGAATCCCGTCCACGATGGGGTAGCGGCGGCGCAGCCGCGGGTTGTAGAGCGCTTCCTCCGGCTCCAGCAGGGTGAGCGGGCCCTTGTCCAGCGGGCAGGCGAGGATCTTCAGCAGGGGATCGTCGGCGGTGAAGCGGGTCATAGTCACTGCCTTTCCGGGGGCTCTTCCGGGCGCCCGGGCGGCAGCGTCGCCGACAGTGGGCGCCCAGCGGGCGGGAGACTCTTCGGCACGGGCTCGGGTACGGGCTCGTGGTCTGCGTCCCCGGCTCCGGACCCCGGGTCCGGTTCGTGGCGGGGCAGGGTGACCAGGACGCAGACGGCGAGTGCGGCACCGCCCAGCCGCAGCGCGAGCCGCAGCGGCTGCTCGGGCAGTGGCTCGGCGAAGGCGACGGTGCCGCTGACTGTGGCGTAGAGGAAGTTCACTGTGGTGCACACCGGTACGACCAGTGAGGCGCGGCACCGCTGCAGCGCTGTCTGCGACAGCACCAGCCCCGTCGATCCGGTGAACGCCAGGAGGTACGGATACGGCGAGCTGAGCAGGGCCACCAGAGTGCTGCCCAGGTCACCTGGGTCCAGCAGTCCGGCGACGCCCTTGATGGCCAGCGAGCTGACCCCGTACAGGAACCCCACCGCCACCCCGTAGGGCACACCTGCAGTGGGCAGCCGGTGGCGCCGTCGGGAGCGCCGCTCGGCAGACAGGAACAGCGCGAGACCCAGCGCCAGTGAGGGCAGACAGATGCCGAGCAGCAGGGGCACGGGCGCCAGCTTGCTGATCGTCTCGGAGCTGTTGTGCAGCGAGAAGACAATCATCAGCAGTGCCGCCAGAATGGCCAGCATTCCCTGCCGCTCGCGCCCGCTGGACCGCTCGCCGAGGAAGAGGGCCGACAGCAGCAGGAGCATCACCAGACCGGTGACGAACAGCCCTTGGGCCGCGACGAGAGGGAGCGTGCGGTAGACGGTGAGCTGTGCGGCGAAGCCGAGCAGCAGCGAGGCGGCCCCCGCGATCCACAGCGGGCTGCGCAGCAGATGCACAACGAGCCGTGCCGGGTGCCCGGCGGACAGCGGCGGCAGCGCGGACAGCGCCCGCTTCTCGATGACGAAGCCCGCGCTGAACAGCAGGTTGGCCAGCAGTGCCGCCGCGACGCCCCAGAGCATCAGCTGCCCTCCTCCGCGGGCGGCTCACGGTGCGGCGCCGCGCCCTGCCGGGGCCTCCCGTCCTGCCGTGGCCTCCCGCCCTGCCGCGGCACCGCGCGCGCGTGCACCAGCAGGATGGAGGCCAGGGACGGCAGATGACAGGCGGCGCGGTCCAGCGGGCGCAGCGGGCGGGGCACATCGTGGTACGGCGCCCCGGTGACCCGTACGACGCGGAAACCGGCCGCGGGCAGCATCGAGCGCAGCGCACGCGCCGTGAACAGCCGCAGGTGACCCACCACTTGCGACCCGGGGCGGCCGTGGATACCGCGCAGCGACACCTCGGAGAACACCGGCTGGGTGCCCAGCAGCAGCAGTGCGCGGTTGTACCAGGCGGCCAGGTTCGGTGTGGACAGCAGCAGATGCCCGCCCGGACGCAGCACCCGGTGCAGTTCGTCCAGCGCGGCGTCCGGGTCGACGAGGTGCTCGATCACCTCCGAGAAGAGCACCGCGTCGGCCGACCCGGTGGCGAACGGCAGGCCGGGCGCCGAGAGCTCGCCCCGTACGGCCGTCAGACGCGCCGAGGCGCGGCGCAGCGCGTCCTGCGACCAGTCGACGCCCACCAGACGGTGCCCGGGCAGCGCACGCGCCGCGACGGCCGCCGCAGTGCCGTCGCCACAGCCGATGTCCAGGACCGTGGCCGGGGTGGCGCCCAGGGCCCGCGCCAGTAACGCCGCCTGGCGGCGCGCCCGGTCGGGTCCGGAGGCGACCGGGGTCGCCGGGTCCTCGTAGAGCTCCTGGAGGCTGCTGGTGGCACCGCTCATGCCGAGGGCTCCTCGTCCGGTCCTGCCGCTCGCTGCGGGACCTCGGGCACCTGCTCCTGGGGGGCGTACGAGGTGGCGGCCAGCGCCTCGGCGAACAGCGCGCCGAGGCGGTCCCCCGCACTGTCGTCCAGCCGGGCGTGCGACCAGCGCAGCGCCAACTGGAGCCGCCCGCCTGTCGAGACGGTCGTCACGGACAGCCCGCGCGGCATCCGGGCCGGGGCAGAGAACCAGACAGCGCCGGCACGTCCAGCGTCACCGAAGTCCAGCGGGTAGGGAACCCGGCCGATGTTGGACAGCAGCGTGGTGGACGCCCACGGTCCTGCCGCCCTGCGCAGCGTACGGATCACTGCTGCGCGCACTCCCACGGGCAGCAGCGGAGCGGTCAGCAGGTCGCCGCTGAAGCCCAGTTGGGGACGGTCGGCGGACTTGAGGGCGCGGGTACGGGCGGCCGTCGTGCGCAGCAGTCGCTCTATTTCCTTCCGGTCGGCCGGGCCGTGCGCCGTCAGTGCCTGGTGCAGTTCTCGTTCCTGTGCGCCGAAGGTGACCTCCACCAGCCGGGTGCCGTTCCCGATGGGCATATCGGCGGTGCGGGGCCGGTCGTCCACCGGCATGGTGATCCGCACGGGCCGAACGCGCTTCTGGTGTGCGCTGTTCCAGCGGGCCACCATCAGCCAGGTGGCGACCAGCAGTTGGTCGTTGACGGTGTACGGAGCCTGCTCTCCGGGAGCGCGCGGCGGCCGGGCGGGCACCGGGAGGTCGGCGATCAGCATGCCGTTGCGGGGCGTTCCCGGATGGCGGGTGTCTGCGGCGATACGGGCCGGACGCGGCCACAGCCGTCCGCCCGATACGGACTGCAGGTCCGCATCGCGCTGCTCGGCGGGCGCTCTCACGGGCGGCGGCGCGGGGGAGTTGTCCGCGCCCCCGTACAGCTCGGCCGCTGTCGCCACCACCCGCAAGCACGCCGGGCCGTCGAGCGCCGTGTGGTTGATCGTCACCAGGAGCACGCATCCGTCGCCGTGCTCGATCACCTCCGCGCGGAACGGCGGCGAGGCGTCCAGTGGCGGGCACTCCGTCAGGGCCCGCTGCCGCGCCTCCTCCAGGGTGCCGCCCGGGAAGGAGACCGGGTCCCGGTCCGGCTCCCCGGTCAGCACCCACGCGTACCGGCGCCGCCACCAGCGGTTGGGCGCCTGCCGCAGCAGGATGCGCGGATGCCGCCGCATCGCCTCGGCGAACGCGGCCCGCAGCCGGTCGGGGTCGGGCCGCGCGGGCAGATGGATCTCCACATGCACCGTCTCCGGCTCGTCGTCGTCCAGACAGTGCCGGGTTATCTCGTCCACTGTGGGGAACGGAATGCGGCGCTCCTGACCGGCGGATGCGGGGACCCCTGCGCCGGCTGCGGGGGCGCCTGCGCCGGGTGAGGTGACTCCAGGGCCGGGTGCTGGGGCTTCTGCGCCGGATTCGGTGACTCCCGCGCCGGATTTGGTGACTCCCGCGCCGGGCGCCGTGACTCCCGCGCGGGGCGCAGTGCCTCCCGCGCCGGGCGCCTCGCCCCGGTTCGCGGCGCCGACTTTGCTCTCCGTTCCTGCCCGACTGTCGTGCGCACGGGGGGAGCTCACCTGTGGCGCCGACCCGGCCGATACGACCGCCCGCTCGGGTGCCTCGTCCTGCGGGCCGGCCGTAGCGCCGTGGGCGGCTTCCTGTGCGGGTGTGCTGCCCGGGCCCTTGTGCGGTGGTGTCATGGGGCGGGTTCCTCCCCTTCGTGCGGGTGCCGCCGGGCCTGGTGCGGGCCGGGCTGCTCATCGGGCGGGCTCTGGACGGGTCCGCGGTGCGGTGCGGGCGGCACGGGCGGCAGGGGCGCCGTCGCGGCCTCCGCGGCGTACGGCGAGGACGGCTGCGGAGGCTGCTCCGGCTTCGGCTGCTGCGCGGTCGGCGCGTCCGGTGGCTCCGGTCCCGCCTCGGGCCCCCACGGCCCCGGCTCCGCTGCGATGGCGGGCTCCTGCTGCCGCGCGGGCAGCGTCACCAGTGCGGCCGCCAGCGCCAGCAGGGCCAGAGCCTGTGCCACGTGTCCGAAGGCCCCCTGCCCGTCCGCGAGCGCTGACCCGGCACCGAGCGCGGCGACCACTCCGGCACCCGCCATGGCCACCAGCGCCACCGGTGCCAGCACGCCGGGCCGGAGCCGGGCGGCCACCGCCAGCGCCGGGACGACCAGCGCATACGGGCCCGCGACCAGCGCGACCACCAGGGTGAGCGCCACCGTGCCGAGTACCGGGCCGGGCGGCGGCACCGGATCCCGTTCATCCCCGGCGCCCAGCGGCGTACCGCGCCGCATACCGATGAAGGCCAGGCACAGCAGTGCGACGATGCCCAGTCCGCCCGCGATCAGCCCGGCCTTGTACCAAGTGGCGGGCTGGTACTCGAGCTTGACCGTGCCCGTCTCTCCGGCGGGCACGAGGAAGCCCTGCTGCCAGCCGTCGAGCCGCAGCGGGCGCAGCTGTTTGCCGTTGAGGGTGGCCCTCCAGCCGTCGTTGGCGTTCTCGTACGTCTGCAGGTAGGCGGCTGGTCCGTCGCCCACCTCGACAGCGCGTTCGTCGCCCGCCCAGTCGCGGGCGACGCTCTTACGGTCGGCAGGACGCTGCCCGGAACCGGCACCGGACGCGCCTTCGGCGCCTGCCGTGCCCTCGTCGCCGCTGCCCAGGGTGACGTCGGTGATGGCCAGTGGGCCGGTGTCACCGGCTTCCACGGTGTGGCCGCCGGCGTCCAGTTCCAGGCTGCCGTCCTCCGCCTCACCGGCGCACAGGCGCACATCGATGGGGCGGCGCTCGGTCAGGTCGCGGACTTTCCCGGCGGCCTCGGTGGCGTGCAGGGTGCCGTCCACGGCGAGCATCGGGCCTTTGCCACAGGGGAGTTCGAACTTCTGGTCCGGATCGGGTGCCGGCACCCGGAAGTCGTCCAGTGCGGGCAGATAGACCTCGTTGAGCCCGACCGGAAGCTGGAGCTGCCGGTCGGCGAGGGGATTGTGCACCGTCAGTGGCTTCGTTTTGGTGACGGTGAGCGTCATCTGGTCCGTCTCGATCGACTCGAAGCGCGCCTGGCCGAACTTGTCGACCCCGGCTGTCGTCGCTCCGTCCGGTGAGCTGATCCGCACTTCCTTGGCGGCCGCCGAGATGCCGCCGGCCGGGGCGAGCACGATTTCGCCGATCTCCCGCTTCTCGGGCCACTTGAGGCGGATGGTCGGCTTGTCACCGGCGATCCACGCTGTGGAGAGATTTCCGTCCACCAGATTGCGTGCGCTCAACGCGGTACCGGTTCTGGCAGTCGAGTCCACCGATGCGGTGATCCGGTCGCGCGATCCGGGGGCCGCCTCGTCCAGCAGCCGGTCGAGTTCGCCGCCCGGTACGGGCAGTGCTCGTGCCCTTATGCCGTAGTCGGAGCTCGCAGCAGTGGTGAATTTGCGGTGCAGCCCCACCTCGGCGGAGACGGGGGAGAGGCCGCCGGGATCGTCGCCCCGGTGCAGCGAAACCAGCTCACTGTCCGCACCGTCACCATCGGCGTCTGCCGGGAGCTTCAGCAGTCGGGTCACCTGCACCCCAGGGATGCTGATTTCGGCGAAGCCGGCGCCCGACAGTCCGGCGCGCGGCGGCTGCGCCTCGGTGATGGTCAGCTTCAGCCAGCGGGACGTGCCCTGCGGTGCCTTGATCTGCTGCCGTTCCCCTGTAGGACGCAGAAAACCGGAGGTGCTGCCGTTCTCGGTCTCCACCCGCACCCGGGTGGGTGCCGCGCGGGTCGCGTCACCGGGCAGCGGCGTCACCTCGATCGTGCGGGGGATGTCCACCCGCTTCCGGAACTCCGCCTTGATCCACTGGCCTTCGGGCTCACCTGCCGAGCCCTCCGCCCACGCGGTGTCCGGGTTGCCGTCGAAGGCGCCCACGGGCTCGTACTGCGGCAGGTGGAAGAGCCAGTTGCCGCTGCTGGAGGCCGTCACGGACTTCGCACCGCGCAGCACGGACGTCGTCTGGTGCCGGGTGCCCTTGGCCGGCAGGATCTGCTTCGGCTTCTCTCCGGGCTGCTGGAGGCTGTCCGGATGGTTCCGTTCGCCGGCGGTGTAGGTGTACGAGGTGTTGGTGTTCACCAGCCCGAACCGGGTGTCGGCGCGCCGCAGCCCGTCGCCCTTGACCTGCAGCGACGGGGTGCCCAGGCCGGGATGGTTGTCCCCGGTCAGCACGGTCGGCCTGCCCTTGATCCGGTCGTCGCCCGCCAGCGGCAGCAGCGCCTCGGGGCCGCCGCTGACCTGTGCCGTCTGCGAGATGGGCTTGAGCGCGGCCCGCTGCGGGCGCGCCGTACCGGTCGGCTGGTAGATCTCCACGGCCCGCTGGCGCGGATAGAAACCGGCGACCTGTACGGGCGTTCCCTCGGGGATACGGCCCCCGGTCAGGGTCGGCCCGAAACCCTTCACCTTCCGGTAGCCGGACGCCTCCAGGGTGCGCTTGACGGTCTGCGGCGGTACGTAGCCCACCTGGTCGGGGTCGAGGTCGTTGCGTACGACGACGTTGTAGAGACCCGCGCGGGCCAGGAAGTCGGCCAGCCCGGGGACCTCGCCGCCGCTCATCAGGGCCTGCTCCACCGCGTCGGTCGCCCTGCGGTTGCCCGGGGTGCCGAACGGCACATAGTCGCGCTGTGCCCAGGGGGACTTGGCGAGCACGTCCAGCGGCTGGTCGATGGGAGAGCCCCAGGTGTAGATGCCGTGCGCCGTCGCGGGGGTGACGTAGGCGCGGGTGTGCGGGCTGTGTTTCTCCAGCCAGTCGGCCGTCTGCTGCCAGTGCTTGGGCAGCTTGCCGAAGGCGCCAGGCTGGAGGACGTCCCCGTTGACGTACGGCAGACACAGCCCGGGCAGCACCGCCAGCGTCGCCACCCACAGCACCAGTCCGCGGCCCGGCAGCGCCCTGGTGCCGCGGGTCCTGGCGGCGACGGCGAGCAGGTGGGCGAGCCCGAAGACGAGCGCCAGTGCGAGGCCCGGCTGGAACTTGTAGATGTTGCGGAACGGGCGCAGCCGGCCGTCCAGCCAGTCCTGGACCTGCTCGGCGAACGGCGCGCCCAGCGCGCCCGCGTAACCGGCGAGCATGACGCCGCTGACGGTCACAGCCGTCAGCACCAGCCAGCGCCGCTCCGGCAGGTCGCGGCGTGCCAGCCCGGCCAGCCCCAGCGCTGCGGCGAAAGCACCGCCCAGGATGGCGAGCCAGTCGGCCGCCACCGTCCAGCCGGCCGGCAGCCAGGCCTCCCCGAAGTGCAGATAGGCCGTCCAGTTGCCGCCGCCGCGCAGCATCTCGGTGGCCGACATGGTGCCTGTGGTGGTCCGGGCGTTCTCCACGTACGGCATGAAGTCCTCGCCGTACGTGCCGAGCAGCAGCAGCGGCACCCACCACCAGATAGTGGCCAGCATGACGCCCGGCAGCCACCAGGCCAGCAGGGTGCGGCGGGTGCGTCCGGTGCGGGTGGCG
Organism: Streptomyces oryzae; assembly: GCF_017676365.1. Classification (GTDB taxonomy): domain Bacteria; phylum Actinomycetota; class Actinomycetes; order Streptomycetales; family Streptomycetaceae; genus Streptomyces; species Streptomyces oryzae. The sequence continues at coordinate 38,833 of NZ_JADKMA010000012.1, read as the reverse complement.
ACGTACAGCAGCGCGGGCAGCAGCGCAGCCAGCGTGGAGGCGGCGTTCACGCCTCCCATGAAGGGGATCGCCAGCGCCGAGCGGGCCGCCGCGACACGGGGCGCCACCAGGGCTGAGGTCAGCGGCAGCAGCACCCACGGCAGTACGGCGCCCGGCAGCGCGGCGGCCGAGGTGGAGCCGATGACGATGGTGTAGGTGGGCCACAGCGCGTACACCACAGCGGCGAGCAGCCTGGTGGCGCCGTTGCCCACGCCGAGCCGCTCGGCCAGCCGCAGGGCGCCCCAGAACGCCGCCGAGACGATCAGCGACATCCACAGCCGCTCGGCCAGCCAGGTCGGTATCTGGAGCAGATCGGTCAGCCCGTAGTACGGCAGTGCCGGGAAGAGGTAGCCGGCGTACTGGTCGGCGATTCCGCCGAAGCCGCCGCGGTCGTGCCACAACTGCCCCAGGTCGCCCAGGAACTGCCAGGGGTCGGCAGCCACGCCCAGCTTGGTCTCGAACGTCATCTTCCCCGGCGACTTGGCCAGGAAGGCGACCAGGACGACTGCCCAGAAGCCGAACAGCCAGCGTCGGCTCCTGGGCCCCTCCGGGGGAGGAACGGGCCGCGCGGAAGGAGCCGGGGTCTGGGGTGGTGCCTGGACGGTCGTGGTCATGAGGGACACCGCCGGAGGATGAGGAGGAGGTTCCAGGTGGCGAACTCGCGCACTCCGGGTACACGGGTGATCGCGCCCGCCAGGAACGGCCAGTAGCGGGAGCGGGCAGCGACGATCTCCACGTCGTCCCGGGCGCGCACGTGACGGAGAGTCGGCCCGATGTGCACGGCGAACAGGTTCTCGCCGAGGGTGTGCTTGGCGGGGCGGCCGGTACGGCGCCGGTAGCGGGAGCGGGCGCGTTCGGCCCCCAAGTAGTGCCAGGGCGCCGTCTCGTGGCCGCCCCAGGGGGAGTACCAGTTGGTGAACGACACATAGATCAGCCCGCCGTGGCGGGTCACCCGGACCATCTCGGACAGGAAGGTCTGTGGATCGGCCACGTGCTCGAGCACATTGGAGGAGAAGCACACGTCCGCCACTCCGTCGGCCAGTGGCAGCAGATAACCGTCGGCCAGCACCGCGCCTTCGGGCTCCCGCCCGCCCGCGTGCAGCTCCTCCGGGTCCGGCTCGAACAGGAAGCAGTGCGCTCCCCGGCGGCGGAACTCCTCGGTGAAGTGCCCGCTGCCGCCGCCGACGTCCACGACAGTGCGGCCCTCCAGCGGGACGTAACGCTCCACCTGTCGCACCGCGTCCCGCGCGAGGAGGCCGTAGCAGAACTCGGGGTCGGACTGCTCGCGCAGAAACGCACGGAAGAGTGCGACGGATCGTCTGATGGAGGGGTCCCGCACGGCCCTATCACCGCCCTACGGGAACAGGGCGCGGACCGGTACGGGAGGCGCCGTCCACCTCGCCGCACCCAGGGACGGGCGGCGCCGGGGTGCCGCCAGCAGCCGGATTGCCGCCTGCAGCCGGGCTGCCGGCTGCGCGCGCGTACGCCTCTGCAGCGACGGCCCGGAAGCCGCGCACCGTCTGTGCCCAGCGGAACTGGGCCGCCCTGCGCTCTGCCGCGCGGCCCAGTGCCAGCCGCCGTTCCGCCGACAGCGCGAGCGCGCACCAGTGCGCCGCGAACGAACTCTCCCCGCGCGCCAGCAGCCCGGTCACCCCGTCCTCGACGGAGTCGCGCAGCCCGGGGATGTCGAAACCGATCGCCGGGGTGCCGCGTGCCGCCGCCTCCATGACGACCAGCCCCCACCCCTCCACCAGAGAGGGGTGCAGCAGTAACCAGGAACGGCACAGCAGTCGGTGCTTTTCACCTTCGCTGATGTGCCCGGTGAACGTGACGCCAGGGCCGGCCATGGCCTCCAGCGCCGGCCGTTCCGGGCCGTCACCGACGATGACCAGCCGGCCCCCGGTGACCGGCCTGACCCGCTCCCACAGGCGCAGCAGCAGATCGACCCGCTTGTACTCCACCAGCCGTCCCATCGCCAGGAACAGCGGCTCGGCCGCCTTGGGATGCGGCGGGCCGGGCTCCTCGACACCGTTGTGCACGATGCGGATCTCTTCCTCGGGCACCCCGATCCCGGTCAGTGCCCGCGCGGTCGATCCGGAGACGGCGACCTTCAGATTGCGCCGGTGGTTGCGCGCCAGCGCCCAGTGCTCGAGCTGCCGGCCCAGCCGTGCTGCGGGAGCCGGGTAGCGCATGCCCCACAGGTCGGTGTGCACATGATTGACGAAGCAGAGCGTCGGCCCCCGGTACCACAGGGGCGCGAGGTAGGGCATGCCGTTGCACACCTCCACCAGCAGGTCGCAGTCGCCCACCTGCCGGGCGAAGGCGCTGCGGGCACGCAGGAAGTGTGTGGCGTCACCGCCGGCCGACACGACGCGGTAGTCGCGATAGGCGGCAGGGCCACCGCACAACAGGGTGACTTGGTGGCCATGGTGGGTGAGTCCCTCGGCGATCCGGTCGATCAGCAGCTCGGAGCCGCCCGCGGCCGGATTGCCGAGATCCCGCCGCGCCAGAAAGACGATGCGGCGGGGGGACCCTGGATCGGCCGGACGCTGCCTGCGCGGGGCGGAGTCCTGCCCGGCGGTGGCGGCAGGCGCGAGGGCGGCGTGCTGGTCGTGTGGGGGGACCAGGGAGGGTCGTACGTGCTGGGGCATCGGTGCTCCAACTCGTCTCAGGGTGCGGTAGGGACCGAAGCGGTGGGGGCCGCTTCGGCGGGGGCTTGTCGGTGCGGCTTTCCGGGGTGGGGCCGTGCCTTGCGGTGGAGCCATTGCGGGTGCGGTGCGCGTTGCAGAGGGGGCTCATGCCGTGCGAAGGCGGTGCGAAGGCTTTGCGGGGGCCGTGCGCGGGGGTTGTTGCGGGGCGGTGCGCGTTGGAGGCTCAGTGTTCGCCGCAGCGTTCGCGGGTGGCTACTCACCGGAGTGACAATTTTGCTCCGGAATGCGCCTGAGGCTTCATCACTTCGCGCTCTGTCGCGTGTTCAACCATCAGTGCACAGCAGGAGCCGAGTTCGCCGCGCGCACGGACACGCACATGCCCCCGTCACCCCTCTGCCGGGTGAGCGGGGGCGTGCCGGGCACGGGCGGGAGCGGGGCGGCCCCTGACGACCAGCACGGCACCGGCCGCAGCACACACTCCGCCGGCCGACGCTGTGCCGACCGGGGCGACGCTGCCGACCAGCCGCAGCCGGGAGTTGTCGTCCCTGGCCAGGTCCACGGCCTCCTGCTGGGTCTTCTTGGTGAACGCCAGCTTGTCGCTCTGCAGCAGCGTCACCTTGTCGGCCTTGCCGCCGGGTGCGCGCAGGACGAGCTTCGGCCCGGTCGCGGCGTAGAGGATGCGGCCGGTGCGCTGGTCGACAATGAAGTCCAGGCCCGAGTTCGAGTACCACTCCTCGGCATTGACCTGCCCGCTGTCGGGACGGTCCACCAGCACGCCGGGAACCTGCCGCGTTCCGGCCCGGGTGGGCCGCACCGTGCCGGAGAAGCGCAGCCCCTGGTGGCCGCGCACCTTCGCCTCGCCCTTGTAGTGCAGCGGAACGGTCGCGCCCAGGCTGCTGTCCCACCAGGCGTAGTCGCGCTTCTCCACGTCGAAGGGCCACTTCAGATACGCCTCTCCGGCGATGTCCTTCGGCTTGGAGCGGCAGCAGTTGACCGGCCGGTTGTTCTTGCGGTCGGTCACCAGACGCTCGGTCGTCCACTGGAACGACTTGCGCGGGTCGTCCAGCTTGCGGGTCTTGGGGTTGTCGATGGCCTGCGAGACGTTCCACACGGCCCGCCCGCTCTTCTCACTGGCCGCGACATCGCCCAGCACACGCCGGGTGACGGTGAGCTTCTGGCCGCTCTTGGTCTTGAGTTCCTGCTGGTCGAAGTACTTGCCCTTGCCGGTGAAGACCGAGGTGATGTTCACGTCGGTGGGGGTGCGCTTGGCCCGCGGTTCGACGTACCAGGCGAGCATCGGCGAGAGCACGAGCAGGAAGACGCCGAGGCCCAGCAGAATCAGGGCGAGAGGCGATGCGGTACGGCGCATGACGGGGCACTCCGAAGGTGGTCTCGGCCCGCACGCAGGGTGGCCCTGCGGCAGGTGCGGCGCTACGACGGGGAAGTGCACGTTCGAGGACGGGCCGCCCAACCACGTGAAGGGAACGGTCGGTTCGTCCGGACGGTCCGTATGGGCCGGAAACCGTAGGCCGTCCCTTGACACGGAGTCAATGCCCACCGACACTCAGCAACTCACAAGGGGTTGGCTCCTGGGGCGGGGCCGTAGCACCGAACCGCCGCGCGCCACAGCACGGCGGATACGGCCACCACGGCACCGACGAAGAGAGGTTCGCCTCCGCCATGCACAGACTCCTCGCCGCCGCGCTCACCTGCGTGGTCGCCGCCGGTCTAGCCGTCGGCGCGGGCCTCGGCATCGTCGCCGCCCTCGCCGCCACCCCCGAGCAGCCCAACGTGCCGCTGGTGCACTTCCATTCGTCGCCGGACGAGATCCCCGGCCTCGGGTCCGCGCTGCCGTCCGCCTCGCCCAGCGGAGCGGCGGGCCCGTCCAAGAGCCCCGCCTCCGACCCGGCCTCCAGCCCCGGCTCCGCCAGGGACGCGGAGGAGCCCGCGGACAACGCACCCGGCACCACCGCGCGTTCGGCGACCCCGGACTCCGCGAACGGTGCCGAAGACGGCGCTCCGGACAGCGCCCAGCGCGGGCCCCGGGGCGGAACCCGGGACGGGGCCGGGCCCTCGGGCTCCGCCGCCGCGCCGGGGGAGTGACGGTGACGTCCGCGCCCGTCCGCTCGGCCTGGCAGGACGTACCACCGCTGCGCGTACGGCAGTTCGCCGAGCGCGCCATGGCCGAGGTGCCCGTGCTCGCCCAGGACATCCTCGCGGGCATCCGCCGGGAGTACCCTGCCCTGCCCCTGGTGCTGGACGACTCGGGCGAACCGATGGCGCTCATCGGCATCCGGCGCGCGCTGGAGCACTTCGTGGAGAACCTGGCCACCGGGCTGGAGGCCCCGCACGTGCCGCCGCAGGTCTTCCAGGAGTTCGGCCGGGGCGAGGTCCTCCACGGACGCAGTCTCGACTCGTTGCAGGCCATCTACCGGCTCGGCATCCGGCTGGCCTGGCGCCGGTTCGCCGAGATCGGCACCCAGATGGAGATCCCGCCACCTGCGATGTACGAGCTGGCCGAGTCCGGCTTCCAGTACCTCGACGGGCTGGTGGCCGAGTCCGTGCGGGGCTACGCGGAGGCGGCGGCACGGCAGGCCGGGGAGCGGCTGCGGCTCCAGCGGCGGCTGCTGGATCTGCTGCTGTCCGACCATCCGCCGCGCGGCGGAGCAGACCGCGCCGACCTGCTCGCCGACCGCGCCGCCCGCATCGGCTGGCGGGTGCCGCAGACCGTCGCCGTCGCCGTCCTGGTGCGTCCCGCCCGCTCGGCCGTACCGCCCGCCGTGGGCGACGAGGTCCTTCTCGACATGGAGTGCGAACAGCCCCGCATGGTGGTGCCCGAGCCGGAGTCGCCCGGCAGACCTGAGCTGCTGCGCCGTGCCACCGCGGGCTGGTCCGGCGCCGTGGGACCTCCCGTGCCGCTGGCCGAGGCCGCCAAGTCACTGCGCTGGGCCCAGTCCGCCGTCGGACTGATGGAGCGAGGCCTGCTGCCGGGCGGGGAGTTGCTCCACTGCACGGAGCACACCGAGGCACTGGTGCTGCTGCCGCCCGAGGAACTGATCGCCGGGCTGACCCGGCGCAGGCTCGCGCCGCTGGAGTCCTGCGGTCCCGCGCACAGCCGCCGGCTGGCCGAGACGCTGCTGGCCTGGCTGGAGACCCGCGGCGGCGCACCGGAGGTGGCGGGGCGCCTCGGCGTGCATCCGCAGACGGTGCGCTACCGGCTGCGCCAGATCCGCGAGCTGTGGGGCGACGAGATCGACGACCCCGACAGCCGCTTCGAGCTCGAACTGGTGCTGCGCACGATGCGGTTGCGCGGCGAGCTGGGCCCGCCTTAGCGCCTGCGCCCCTACCGCCCGCTCACCATCCGGCCCGTCGCTCCATCTGCGTACCGGCGATTCGCGAGAACGCCATGATGTCGCTCGGCTCCTCGATCGTCGTACGGTGCCAGCGGCCTCTCGGTATCACACAGGCCGTGCCCGGGGTGAGCCGGGCGGCCAGTTCTCCCTCCGGGTCCTGGGGGTCGTCCTCCCTGCGGAAGTAGACCCGCACCGCGCCGGTCAGCACGCACAGCACCTCTTCGCCGTCCGTGTGCTGCTCCCATGACTCGGGGTGAGCGTCCGCGTCCTCCTCGACATGCAGGGTCATCACCGTCCACCCGTCGAGATCGGGCGACATCCGGCGCTCCTCGGCACAGGCATCCCCGGCCGGCCCGAGCCGGAACATGGACGAGAACAGATCTACCGCGGTCATGGCCGCCCCCTCATCAAGTACGGTGTACGTGATCGTGCTTCCAGTGGAACACGTACGCCGTACGTAGTCAACCCCGGTCCTCTCGGGCACACGAGGGGGCGAACCTCGGAAAGGCGGAGCTCCGGTGCCGGCATCCAAGAAGTTCAGCAGAGACCAACTCGCCTCGACGGCCCTCGAATTGGCGGACGAGAAGGGGCTGGACGCGCTGTCGATGCGCTCCCTGGCGGCCCGGCTGGGAACCGGCCCTATGACCCTCTACAACTACGTGGACGGCCGCGACGGGCTGGAGTCGCTGGTCATCGAGGCGGTCGTCCGGCACGCCGCGTACCCTCCCGAGCCCGCGGCGGACTGGCGCGAGGAGGTGCGCACGCTCGCCGAGTCCTACTGGACGACCATCCGCAGGCATCCCCAGGTGGTGCCGCTGATGGTGGCGCGCCGAACGACTGACGAGCCGACCCTCGACTTCGGGGAGCGGATGCTGGAGGCGCTGGCAAGGAGCGGCAGATCAGGCCGGGATCTGCTGGTGGCCTTCCGGCTGGTCACCGGGTTCATCGTCGGCTTCGCGCAGGGCGAGGCGGCAGGTGAGACGTTCAGCCTGGTGGGCGGCTCGGCGGACGAGGTGATCGAGCGCGGCCGCACGCTCCCGGCGGAGCGCTATCCCAGGGTGGTGGAGATCGCCACGGCCTCGGCGCAGGGCGACCGCGCCGAGGAGTTCCGGGCGGGGCTCGATCTGCTGGTGGCCGGACTCAGTGCTCAGGCTCGCCCAGCATCCGCTTGAGGAGATCGCGCAGCAGTCTTCGCTCGGCGAGCGTGAGCTCCTGGAGCGGTTCGCCCGCGAAATCCAGCTCGCCGCGCAGCCGGGCCGCCGTGGAGCGTCCCTCTTCGGTGGCGGCGGCGACCTTGACCCGGCGGTCGGCGGGGTCGGGCCGGCGCTCGACCAGGCCGCGCGACTCCAGGCGGTCGACTATCCCCGTCACATTCGAGGGCTCGCACTTGAGGTGGCGGGCGAGCTGCCGCATCGGTTTGGGCTCGCGCGCCAGCAGAGCGAGGACTCGGGCCTGCGCGCCGGTCAGCGCGTGCTCGGCAGCCGCCAGTTCGTACTCCTCGTGGTAGCGCGCGACCACCGTGCCGATCAGCTCGGCCACCTCGACGGTGAGCGCGTCAGGAACGTGACTTTCTGCTGCCATGCGACCAGCCTAGCGCAATGCTTGACAACATGAAATATCCAGGCGCATGGTTGTTTCAGTACCTGAAGCAATTTCCTGGAGGCGACACCGTGACCTCATCCGTATCCCCCGACGCCGCCGCGGACCGGATCCCGGCCACCGGGCGGGCCTGGCACCTGACCGCCCGGCCGGAGGGCTGGCCCACCCCGGACGACTTCGCGCTGCGGGAGGTGCCGGTCCAGGCCCCGGCTGAGGGGCAGATCCTGGTGCGCAACATCCACCTCTCCGTGGACCCGTACATGCGCGGCAGGATGAGCGCGGCGAAGTCCTATGTGGAGCCGTACAAGCTGAACGAGCCGATGACCGGCGGCGCCATCGGTGTCGTCCTCGCCTCGGAGCACCCCGACTTCGCGCCCGGCGACCATGTGCTGCACGAGCTGGGCTGGCGGGAGTACGCCACGCTCCGTGCCAAGTACGCCACCAAGGTCGACGCCGAGGCCGCCCCGCTCTCCACCTATCTCGGTGTGCTGGGCATGCCGGGCCTGACCGCGTACGCGGGTCTGCTGCGGGTGGCCGGCTTCCAGCCGGGCGACACCGTCTTCGTCTCCGGCGCGGCCGGCGCGGTCGGCAGCGAGGTGGGCCAGCTCGCCCGGCTCAAGGGCGCCGCCCGGGTGATCGGCTCGGCAGGCTCGGACGAGAAGGTCAAGGTGCTGACCGACGAGTACGGCTTCGACGCGGCGTTCAACTACAAGAACGGCCCCGTTGCCGAACAGCTCAAGGAGGCGGCACCGAGCGGCATCGACGTCTACTTCGACAACGTCGGCGGCGAACACCTGGAGGCCGCCATCTCCGCCATGAACCTGCACGGCCGCATCGCCGTGTGCGGCATGATCTCGCAGTACAACGCCACCGAGCCGACCCCGGCCCCGCGCAATCTCGCCCAGATCATCGCCAAGCGCTTCCGTATGGAAGGGCTTCTGGTCATGGACCACTACGACCTCCAGCCGCAGTTCGTCCAGGAGGTGGCCCCCTGGATCCGCTCCGGCGAACTGAAGTACCGGGAGACCGTGGTCGAGGGCATCGAGAACAACCTGGACGCCTTCCTCGGTCTGCTGCGGGGGGAGAACGTCGGCAAGATGATCGTCACTCTCGGGGCCTGAGCCCATCGCCCGACCGGGCTGGCTGCCCCGCCTGAGAACCGAACACATACGCTTGTCACCGGACCGACGGGAGCGTGGGCGCGAGTTCCCCCGGTCGTGCCGTCAACAGGAGGAAATCCATGGCAATACAGCCGATCGACGTCAAGTACACCGCCGTCGCCACCGCGGAGAACGGCCGTGACGGCCGCGTGGCCAGCGACGACGGGCAGCTCGACGTCGTCGTCAACCCGCCCAAGGCGATGGGCGGCAGCGGCGCGGGCACCAACCCCGAGCAGCTCTTCGCCGCGGGGTACAGCGCCTGCTTCCAGGGCGCGCTCGGTGTCGTGGCCCGCAAGGAGGGCGCCGACATATCCGGCTCGACGGTCACCGCCGAGGTCGGCATAGGCAACACCCCTAAGGGCGGCTTCGGCCTCACCGTCGCGCTGCGGGCGACGATCCCGAACGTGGACGAGGCCACGGCCAAGGACCTGCTGGAGAAGGCCCACCAGGTCTGCCCGTACTCCAACGCCACGCGCGGCAACATCGAGGTCACGCTGCAGGTCGCCTGAGGCTCGTCCCCGGACCGCGGACGCCGCAGCGTGGGCGGCGCCGCGGTCCGGGCTCCGACACGCCCGCGCGTCCGCCTGCCGCGGCGCCCCCTGTGGCTACCTGGCAGGGCGCCGCGCGGTGATCTGTCCGTACGCCAGTTCGGCGAGTCGGCGCTGGCCCTCCTTGCTGGGGTGGAACCAGTCCCAGTTGCTCAGCTCGGCCCCGGTGAACCGGTAGTTGAAGACCGTCCCGTTGTCGTAGCGGCAGCGCAGATCCTTGGCGCACTCCTGCTTGAGCACGGCGTTGTAGGCCACCACCCGGTCGTGGACCTGCTGCCGCCGATCCTGGTCGGCCGCGCTCATCGACTGCGGGTCCTTGAGCATCGACTGGCAGATGCCCAGCCCCCACACCCGTTGCCCTATCGGGTTCTTCCTGCCCTCCTGCCACAGCCGTTTGAGGTTGGGCACGCTGGAGACGTACACCTGCGTCTTGGGCGCCTCGGTGCGCAGTGTCCGCAGCCCCTCGCGGAAGTCGGTGCGGAACTCCTCGACGGAGGTCATCTGTCCGACGGTGGAGCGGCAGGCGTCGTTGGCGCCGCTCATGACGGTCACCATGTCCGGCTTCCGGGCCGCTGCCCTGCGCATCTGGGCGGGCAGGTCGGCCATCACCGCACCGCTGGCGGCGTAGTTCCAGCTCTCCGCCTTCGGATCGCTCAGCAGCCGCCGCGCGAGGCTGTCCACACCGTCCGCCGTGCCGGTGGCCCACGACACCTTGGTGCAGTCGGCCAGCAGGGAACACGCGTCGAACCCACGGGTGATGGAGTCGCCGACGGCGGCCAGGGAGTCGGGGCTGCGGTCCCAGATCCGCCGCGGAGTGGGTCTGGGGTGGGGGCGCGAGGAGTCCTCGGCGCGCTGCGCGCCGTGCTTGTCGCCTCCACCCGAAGAGCCGCCACACGCGACGGCGAGCGCCAGGCCCGCTACGGTCATCAGGACGACAGCGCAGATGGCGACGGTGCGGGACCGTTTCGGCGGGCCCGGGTGCGAACGCGCTGGACGTGCGTTCCCCGGCTGGTGGCTCTCCGTCATCCGACCCCCTGTTTCGCCCCTGTCCGACCGACGGTACGTCACCCGCCGTGCGCCGCCTCGCGATAGCTTGTGCCGTGGTCGGTGAGCGGATGAGGCGACCGGCACAGCGACTGGTAAATATTACCTCGCGTCACGTCCTGTCCCTTTCGGGGAGAATTGGGCGCAATGGTGTTTACTATTCGTAACCTCGGGAGCTGGTAGGGAAGTGACCGGTGGTGCAAAATGTCAGGCGCTTTCCCGGCGCGTGACCGGTAGGTGATCGAGGCCGCCCGGTGGCGACCCTCGGAGCGCACTGGAGGTCCCGGTGACGACACGTGGAGTTCTGTACGTCCACTCGGCGCCCCGCGCCCTGTGCCCGCACGTCGAGTGGGCCGTCGCGGGCGTGCTGGGCGCCCGCGTCAGCCTCGACTGGATCAGACAGCCCGCCTCGCCCGGCACCTGGCGTGCCGAGTTCTCCTGGCAGGGCGATCCCGGCACCGCCTCCAAGCTCGCCTCGGCGCTGCGCGGCTGGCACCTGCTCCGCTTCGAGGTGACGGCTGAGCCGTGTGCGACGGCGGAGGGCGAGCGCTACAGCTCCACTCCGGACCTCGGCATCTTCCACGCCGTCACGGGCATGCACGGCGACATCCTCATCCCCGAGGACCGGCTGCGGGCCGCCGTCGCCCGCGCGGGACGGGGAGAGAGCGAGCTGGAGGCCGAGATCTCCAAGCTGCTGGGCAAGCCCTGGGACGACGAACTGGAGCCGTTCCGCTACGCGGGAGAGGGTGCCCCCGTCCGCTGGCTGCACCAGGTTGTCTGACGCACCGTCCGAAGCGCGGTCCGATGTGCCGCCCGCAACGTCGAACGCCGTCCGCAACGCCGTCTGAAGCTCCGCTTCTGCTTGCGTGCCGCTTGCCTTGGGGGGCTCTCGACGTCCTACGGTTCCCGCATGCCTGACGAAACCTCAGTCGCAGTCCTCGGCACCGGCACCATGGGGGCCGCCATGGCCCGCAATCTCGCCGCGGCCGGGCTCCGGGTACGCGCCTGGAACCGCACCCGCGCCAGGGCCGAGCCGCTGACCGGCCATGGCATCACCGTCACGGACGAGGCCGCGGAGGCGGTACGCGGTGCCGATACCGTCCTGACCTCCCTCTACGACGGTCCTGCCGCACTGGCGGCCATGCGTGCCGCAGCGCCCGGGCTGGCGGCCGGAACCGTATGGGTGCAGACCGGCACCGTCGGACCGGACGGGCTCGAGCTGCTGGCCGAGTTCGCCGAGGCGCACGCGCTGCGCTTCCTGGACGCGCCCGTCCTGGGCACCAGAGCGCCCGCCGAGGCCGGAGAGCTGACCGTCCTCGCCTCCGGGGACCCCGGGCTGCGGCGGCGTGTCACTCCGGTGTTCGACGCGATCGGCGCCAAGACCCTGTGGCTCGGTGAACAGCCGGGTGCCGCAAGCCGTCTCAAGCTGGTCGTCAACAACTGGGTCCTCACACTCATCAACGGAACGGCCGAAACTCTCGCCCTCGCCGAAGGACTCGGTGTCGAACCGGGCGACTTCCTCGGAGCCGTCGCCGGGGGCCCGCTGGATGTTCCGTATCTCCAGGCGAAGGCCAAGCTCATCCTGGAGGGCGCCTACGAGGCGAGCTTCCCCCTCTCGGGCGCCCGCAAGGACGCGGAACTCATCGCCGATGCCGCCGGCAACGCCGGCGTCCGGCTCGACGCCACCCCCGCGATCGCCCAGCGGCTGCGGCGCGCGGAGGCTCAGGGGCACGGCACGGACGACGCCGCAGCTTCCTACTACGCCAGCTATGACGCCTCCGACTACGGCAGGGGCGACACCCGGGGCACTGCCTAGCGGGCACGTTGCCGGGGACAAAGTAAGGGGCGCCCTCCATGGGAGGGCGCCCCTTACTGGAACGTCATCGACTCACACCGTGCGGAACGCCAGCACCACGTTGTGGCCGCCGAAGCCGAAGGAGTTGTTCAGCGCGGCGATCCGGCCCTCGGCCGGCAGCTCGCGCGCGGTGTCGCGCACGATGTCGGCGTCGGCCTCCGGGTCGAGCTTCGCGATGTTGATGGTCGGCGGGGCCGTGCGGTGGTGCAGCGCCAGCAGCGAGGCCACCGTCTCGACACCTCCGGCGCCGCCCAGCAGATGGCCGGTCATCGACTTGGTCGCCGAGATGCCCATGTGGTCGACGTCGTCGCCGAACACCTTGCGCAGCGCCTTCAGCTCCGCCAGGTCGCCCTGCGGGGTCGAGGTGGCGTGCGCGTTGATGTGCATGATCTCGGCGGGGTCCAGGTCGGACCGGGAGATCAGGTTCTGCAGCGCGTGTGCGATTCCGTTGCCCGAGGGCTCCGGCTGCACGATGTCGTGGCTGTCCGCGGAGATGCCCTGGCCGACCGCTTCCGCGTAGATCCGCGCGCCGCGCCGCCGGGCGTGCTCGGCCGACTCCAGCACGATCACCCCGGCACCCTCGCCGAGCACGAACCCGTTGCGGTCCACGTCGAAGGGGCGGGAGGCGCCCTGTGGGTCGTCGTTGTTCTTGGACATCGCCATCATGTTGGCGAACGCGGCGACCGGCAGCGGGTGTATGGCCGCCTCGGTGCCGCCGGCGACCACGATGTCGGCGCGGCCGGTGCGGATCATCTCGATCGCGTACCCCACCGCCTCCGAGCCGGAGGCGCAGGCGCTGACCGGAGTGTGCACCCCGGCCCGGGCGTTGACCTCCAGGCCCACGTTGGCCGAGGGGCCGTTCGGCATCAGCATCGGCACCGTGTGCGGCGAGACGCGGCGAGAGCCCTTCTCGCGCAGCACGTCGTACTGGTCCAGCAGCGTGGTGACACCACCGATACCGGACGCCACGACGGCGCCCAGCCGGTCCGGGTTGACGGAGGCGTCCTCGCCGGCCCGGGCGGTGAAGCCCGCGTCCGCCCACGCCTCACGGGCCGCGATCAGCGCGAACTGCGCCGAGCGGTCCAGTCGCCTGGCCTGGGGGCGGGGGATGCTCTCGCCCGGCTCGACCGCGGCCTTCGCCGCGATACGTACCGGCATGTCGGCAGCCCACTCCTCCTCGAGGAGTGCCACGCCCGAGCGCCCGGCGACGAGCCCTTCCCAGGTCGATGCGCTGTCGCCACCCAGCGGTGTGGTTGCGCCGATACCGGTGACGACCACGGAAGTGTTGGTCGCGTTCACTGGAATACTCTCCACGGTAGGGGGTGACTCGTTTGAGCCACCCGCAGGCCGGGTGGCGACAAACGCGTCAACGGATGTCTCAGCTCTGGTGCTTGAGGATGTATTCGGTCGCGTCGCCGACGGTCTTGAGGTTCTTGACGTCGTCGTCCGGGATCTTCACGCCGAAGCGCTCCTCGGCGGCGACGACCACCTCGACCATGGACAGCGAGTCCACGTCCAGGTCGTCGGTGAAGGACTTCTCCAGCTGGACGTCCTCGGTCGGGATACCGGCGATCTCGTTCACGATCTCGGCGAGGCCCGAGACGATCTCTTCCTGAGTGGCGGCCATTGCGGCGCTCCTTCGTATATGCGGTGAGTCCGCAGCGCCCGACCCTGTCGTACGGGGCTGCTCGGATCTTGACTAAGGGAGGGTAACGACCGTGGCGGCGTAGACGAGACCCGCCCCGAAGCCGATGACGAGGGCGAGGTCGCCGCTCTTCGCCTTCCCCGTCGCCAGCAGCCGCTCCATCGCCAGGGGGATGGAGGCGGCCGACGTGTTGCCCGTGGTCTCCACGTCGCGGGCGACCGTGACGTGCTCGGGCAGCTTGAGAGTCTTGACCATCGAGTCGATGATCCGCATGTTCGCCTGGTGCGGGATGAAGACGTCCAGGTCCTCGGCCGTTATTCCGGCCGCGTCCAGGGCCTGCTGCGCGACCTTGGCCATCTCGAAGACGGCCCAGCGGAAGACCGTCTGGCCCTCCTGGCGGAGCGCGGGGAACTTCAGCGAACCGTCCTCGGCCAGCGGCAGCTGTGAGACATCGCCCACCCGGAAGCCGTCCCAGGGGACGGTCTGGGAGATCACATCCCGTTTGTCACCCTCCGAACCCCAGATCGAGGGGCCGATGCCGGGCTCGTCGGACGGGCCGACGATGACGGCTCCCGCACCGTCCCCGAACAGGAACGCGGTGGACCGGTCCGTCAGGTCCGTCAGGTCCGACAGCCGCTCGGCGCCGACCACCAGCACGTACTCCGCGCTGCCCTCGACGACCAGGCTCTTGGCGAGGGTGAGGCCGTAGCCGAAGCCCGCGCAGCCCGCGTTGATGTCGAAGGCCGCCGCCCGGCCGGCGCCCATCCGGTCGGCGATCTCGGTGGCGACCGCTGGGGTCTGCTTGAAGTGCGAGACGGTCGAGATGATGACCGCGCCGACCTGGTCGGCGGTGATCCCGGCGTCCGCGACGGCCTTGCCCGCGGCCTCCAGGGTCATCTCGGCGACGGTCTCGTCCGGGCCCGCCCAGTGCCGGGTCGCGATGCCCGAACGGGAGCGGATCCACTCGTCGGAGGAGTCGATGTGCTTGAGGATCTCCTCGTTCGGTACCACACGGGTCGGTCGGTATCCGCCGACGCCGAGAATGCGCGCATACGGCGAGCCCTGCGCGGGCTTGATCTTCGCGGACATGCTTCTCGGGACTCCTTGGAGGTCAGGCGGACGTGTGGGCGGCGACGAGGTCCCGCGCCGCGGCGAGGTCGTCGGGCGACTTCAGCGCCAGCGTCCGGACGTCCGGCAGGGCACGCTTGGCCAGGCCGGTCAGGGTGCCGCCGGGGCACAGCTCGATCAGGGCCGTGACTCCCAGCTGCTGGAAGGTCTCCATGCACAGGTCCCAGCGGACCGGAGCCGAGATCTGGTTGACGAGGCGGCGTACGACCTCCGGCCCCGACTCCACGACCTGGCCGTCGAAGTTGGAGACGTAACGGGTGAGCGGGGCACCGGGGGTCACGTCCTGCACAGCCGTCTCCATGGCGGGCAGCGCGCTCGCCATGTGCGCGGTGTGGAAGGCTCCCGCGACCTTCAGCGGGATGACCCGGGCCTTCTCGGGCTTGTTCTCGGTCAGCGCCGCGAGCTGCTCGGCGGTGCCTGCGGCCACGATCTGGCCCGCGCCGTTCATGTTCGCGGGGGTCAGACCGAGCTTTTCCAGCTGACCGGTGACGGCCTCCGGGTCGCCGCCCAGCACGGCGGACATACCGGTCTCGGCCGTGGCGGCGGCCTCGGCCATCGCCGTGCCCCGGGCGCGGACGATACGCAGCGCCTCCAGCGGGGTGAGGACACCGGTCAGCGCGGCGGCGGCCAGCTCGCCCACGCTGTGCCCGGCGAACGCGCCGACGGTGGCGGCCCGGCCGGGGGCGTCCTGCGTGGGCTCGCCCTCCAGCAGTTCGTAGCCGGACAGCAGGCTGGTGGCGACCAGCAGCGGCTGGGCCACCGCGGTGTCACGGATCGCCTCGGCGTCGGCCTCGGTGCCGTAGTGCACGAGGTCCAGGTCGATGGCGGCCGACCACTGGGCGAGCCGGTCGGCGGCGCCGGGGAGTTCGAGCCAGGGGGTCAGAAGGCCAGGCTTCTGGGCGCCTTGGCCGGGAGCGACGAGTACGAGCACTCTTTCACTCTCTCCTGTGGGCAGGGGTCTCGGCCGGTGGGGACCGAGACGAAGAACGGTGAGGGGAATTGTGGGCCCTCGACAAAAGACGCCCGTCAGCTTACGGCTGCCCCGGGAAGTCGGCGAGACGCCCCAGGATCAGCGCGATACGGAGCGTGAAAGCGGAACGTACATCCGAAGGCGACCAGCCGGTGACGTCCGTCACACGTCGCAGCCGGTAGCGGACGGTGTTGGGGTGTACGAACAGCATCCGCGCGGCGCCCTCGAGGCTGCTGGCCTGTTCCAGATAGACGCTGAGCGTCTCCAGCAGCGCCGACCCGGCCTCCTCCAGTGGTCTGTAGATCTCCTCCACCAACAGGTCCCGCGCGACCGGGTCACCCGCCATCGCTCGCTCGGGAAGAAGATCGTCGGCCAGCACCGGACGCGGGGCGTCCGGCCAGGCCGCACACGCCTTCAGGCCCGCCATCGCCGCCTGCGCTGAGCGGGTGGCCGCCAGCAGGTCGCCCACCACGGGCCCGGCGACCACCGGGCCCGCCGCGAACGGCCCGATCAGCGACTTCGCCGCCTTCAACGGGTCGTTCGAACCGCCCGCGATCACCACAAGCCGGCTGCCGAGCACACCGGTGAGCACCTGGAGCTTGGCCTGCCGGGAGGCGCGCCGGATCGCCTCGACCGTCAGCTCGCTGTCGCCGTCGGGTGCCGTACCCAGGACAACGGCCACATGCTCGGGTGAGTTCCAGCCCAGTGCGGCGGCGCGCGAGACCGCTCCCTCGTCCGCCTCACCGGAGAGCACCGCGTTGACGACCAGAGACTCCAGCCGGGCGTCCCAGGCGCCGCGTGCCTCGGCGGCCTGCGCGTACACCTGCGCGGTGGCGAACGCGATCTCCCGCGCGTACACCAGCAGCGCCTCCCGCAGCACCGCCTCGTCACCGGGGGCCGCCACCTCGTCGATGGCCGACTCGACGACCTCGATCGTGGTGCGCACCATCTCCACGGTCTGCCGCAGGGTGATCGCCCGCGTCAGCTCGCGCGGCGCGGTGCCGAACACATCCGTGCTGATGGCCTGCGGCGTCTCCGGGTGCCGGAACCACTCGGTGAAGGCCGCGATGCCCGCCTGCGCCACCAGGCCGATCCAGGAGCGGTTCTCCGGCGGCATGGCGCGGTACCAGGGCAGCTGCTCATCCATGCGCGCGATGGCGGCGGCGGCGAGCTTCCCTGACGACTGCTCCAGCCTGCGCAGTGTGGCCAGGTGGGGGTGCTGGGGTGGTGGTTCTGTGGCTTCGGGCACGGAACAAGCCTGCCTTACCGGATGTCCTCTCCGGGCGCGGGGGCGGAGGGGCACCTTTCGGACAGCAGCCCGCGACTACCGTGGGGCGCATGGCACAGACGGTGTGGCGGGGCGAGGACCGGTATCGGGGCGGCGACCAGCAGGCCGGGATCGACACATGGCACGCCTTCTCCTTCTCCGGCTTCTACGACCCCGACAACGTGGGCTTCGGACTACTGGTCGCCTGCAACGAGGAGCGCCTCGCGCCGGGCGCCGGATTCGCCGAGCACCCGCACCGCGATGTGGAGATCGTCACCTGGGTTGTCGAGGGCGAGCTGGAGCACCGCGACTCCGCCGGGCACACCTCTGTGGTGCGCCGTGGAGACGTGCAGCGGCTCGGCGCGGGCAGCGGGGTGCGGCACACCGAACGGAACGCGGGCGACGGGCCGCTGCGCTTCATCCAGATGTGGCTGGTTCCCGGCTCCTTCGGCACCGAGCCCGAGTACGAGGTCGTCCGCGGCATCGCGGACAGCACCCCCTTCGCACTGCCGCGCACCGAAGCCGTACTGCACGTACGGCGGCTGGCCGACGGGGAGCGCACTGCTGTGCCGCAGGCGCCGTTTGTGTACGTCCATGTAGCGCGCGGCCGGGCACTACTGGACGGTGTGGCACTGCGGGAGGGCGACGCGGTGCGGCTCACCGGAGGGGAAGCCGGGGAATTGCGTGCCGAGGGTGGCGCGGAACTCCTGCTGTGGGAGATGCACGCGGAGCCCGTCTACGGCTGAACCCGCGGAACGACCAGAGGGGGATTGGACGCCCAGAGGGGGACCGGAGACCCAAAGGGGACCGGACACCCAAAGGGTTCCGCTTACTCCCTCAGCTCCGCGAGTACCGCGTCGGTGAACGGTGTCCACGCCTCCACGGCCCACGGGCCGAAGGCGCGGTCGGTGAGGGCCACACATGCGGCTCCCGCCTGCGGGTCGACCCACAGGAACGTCCCGGACTGGCCGAAATGCCCGTACGTGTCCGGCGAGGAGGTCTCGCCCGTCCAGTGCGGCGACTTGGTGCCGCGGATCTCGAAGCCCAGGCCCCAGTCGTTCGGCTTCTGGTGCCCGTATCCGGGCAGCACGCCGCTGAGCCCCGGAAAGACCACCGAGGTCGCCTCCCGCACCGTGGAGGCGTCCAGCAGTGTGGGGGACTGCAGTTCAGCGGCGAAGCGGGTCAGGTCCGCGAGCGTGGAGACGGCGTCCTTGGCGGCCGAGCCGTTCAGTTCGGTGCCGGCCATGCCCAGCGGATCCAGCACCCCCTCGCGCAGGTACTGCGGAAAAGGCATCTCGGTCGCCTTGGCCAGATGATCCGCCAGAGCCTCGAAACCCGCGTTCGAGTAGATCCGGCGCGTGCCCGGCTCGGCCATCGACCGGTGCTCGTCGAAGGCGAGCCCGGAGGTGTGCGCCAGCAGATGCCGCACTGTCGCACCCTCGGGACCGGCCGGCTCATCCAGCTCCACGGCCCCTTCCTCCAGCGCCATCAGCGCCGCGTAGGCAGTCAGCGGCTTGGTGACGGAGGCCAGCGCGAAAGGCTGCGTGGCCACACCGTATGTCCCGGCCAGGCTGCCGTCGGCGCGTACGACGGCAGCCGCCGCTGTCGGCACCGGCCAGGTCTCGATCATCCGCAGGCTGTCCATGGGAACGAGCCTAACGGCAGCGAATTGCCGTCGAATTTGCCCTTGCTTGGAGTGCGCTCCAACTCCGTAGCGTTCACTTGTGACCGTGACGCAGACGGAGAGACCACGCACGCCCGCCCTCCACCGGCCGCCCCAGCTCGAGAAGCCCGCGCAGTGTGCCGACACCCCGGGCCGCCACCCGCGGCCCGACGGACAGGACAGGTACACCATCAGCGAGGTGGCGGCGCTCAGCGGCCTGAGCGCCCACACGCTGCGCTGGTACGAGCGGATCGGCCTGATGCCCCACGTGGACAGGTCCCACACCGGGCAGCGGCGCTTCTCCAACCGCGATCTCGACTGGCTGGAACTGGTCGGCAAACTGCGGCTGACCGGAATGCCGGTCGCGGACATGGTGCGCTACGCCGAGATGGTGCGCCAGGGCGAGCAGACGTTCCAGGAGCGCCAGGAACTGCTGGAGGAGACCCGCAGGAACGTGCTCGAACGGATAGCGGAACTGCACGACACCCTCGCCGTGCTCGACTACAAGATCGACCACTATTCCCGGAAGACCGGCAACCAACCAGCGCCCCAACCTGTGCCCCGCACTGTCGAAGCCCCCATCCCCTCGGCTCACACCACGGCGAACGCGTAGAGAGCGAACGCGGCGGCCAGCGCACCGGCCGCCGCCCGCGCACCCCGCCCCGCGCCGCGCCACGGCGGCTCGAACCGGCGCGTGACACTGCCGACCGCCACCAGCGCCACCACGAACACCGGCAGCCACGCCAGCCGGGCGACCAACCAGCCCAGCGAATCCGGCGGCGTGGTCAGACCGGCCACCGTACCCAGCCGTGCGGTGGGCACGGCCGCGGCCAGCATCGCCGTCTGATGCCAGCACAGAATCGTCATCGCCGACAGATTCACCGCCACCACCGGCGCCCACAGTCCCGGGCGGCGCAGCAGCCGGCCGATCCGCTCGTGCAACAGCACAGCAGCACCGCACTGCACCGACGCGAGCGCCAACACCAGCAGCGAGGGCGGATGCGAATTGGTACGCGCCTCCCCCGGGACACCCACCATGGACGCCGGATAGCCGAAGACGGCCAGCAGTACGGCGAACAGCACAGCGCCCCCGAAGAGCAGCACAGCAGCGCCCCTGCGGCGCAACTTGCCCACACCCCAGCAGGCGCCCAGCTGATAGCCGAAAAGCCACCCCGGCAGCAGATTGACCAGGCCCAGCCAGGACGGCACCTGCTGCGCGTACGGCCCGTACCGCAGGAAGTCCACCATCGCGACCGTCGCCAGCAACGGCACAGCTGTCCATCCACCCCACCGCTGCGCCGCACGCACGCAGTACGGCGTGAGCGCGGTGACGCCCGCATAGACAGCGACGAACCACAGCGGCTGCACCACCAGTACAGCGCCTGTCCGCAGCGTCGTATCCGGTACGCCCAGAAGCGACAGCACGGGCAGCAGCGCCGCCCACACCGCCGTGACGCCCAGCACGGGACGGCCCAGCCGCAGCAGCCGCCCACGCAGCCAGCGCCCCGTTGTCCCACCCCGCGCGGTCGCACGCCGCAGTGAGAGAACCGAGGAGTAGCCGCCCACCAGGAAGAAAATGCCCAGCAGTTGCAGCATCCAGCTCAGCGGCGCGAAGAAACCCAGCGTGGCCAGAGGGCTCGCGTTGTGCAGGGCCCCGTCCGGGCCACGGGTGAAGCCGCCGAGCAGCCAGTGCCCCAGAGGGACGGCGAGCAGCGCCAGCGCACGCAGCCCGTCCACGGCCCGGTCGCGGTGCGGGGGAGTGCGCTCCTCCACGGTGCGGACAGCGGACCGGAACCTGCGCACCAGAGGGCCGGCGAGTGAGGCGCTACGAGCACCTGATTCAGCGGGCATCGGCGCACTCCTGGGAGGCGGGGGCGCACTGCACGGAGCCGTAGGCGCGCAGCGCGACAGCGGCGAAGTTGTCCAGCGAGTCGGTGCCCGGCTTCAGATAGCCGCTGTGTCCGTCGGCCTGTGCCGCGGTGACGACCCGGGCGCCGAACCCGGCAGCTGTGGGGTCGGCGCCGTGTCCCAGGCCGAACAGCTCGACATTGGGCACCCGCCCGATCCAGTCCTCGTCCGCGCGGGCGGCCCACACCGGCACCCTGGTGTGCAGTCCCGCCACCGAGCCGGCCCGCATCCCGGGGGAACCGAAGACGATCAGGTCGGCGGCGTCGGACCGGCCGAGCCGCGCCGCCGCCCGGCCGCACACCACCGAGCCGTAGCTGTGGCACAGCACGGCAGGGGCCGGGGCGCCCGTCTGCGACAGCCCGTGCAGGAAGCGCGCCAGCCGCGGGGCGCCCGCCTTCGCGAGCCGCCCGGTGGCGGCGTCGGGGCCGAGGCCGACGGGGGTGGTGTAACCGACCCACGCGATCACCGCGGTACGCGTGCGCGGGGCGCGCGCGGCCATCCGGTCGCGCAGCGCGGTGGCCATGCCCGCGGGCTTGCCGTAGCGGTTCTTGCCGTCGCCGTCGAAGGTGGCCAGATCGATGTCGGAGCCGGGAACGACGACCGCGGTGCGGGTGGCGTGCGCCAAATCCCCGTAGACCTCGGCGACCTGGCCCCGGCCACGCGGATCGAAGGCGAGAATCTGCCGGCCCCGAGCGAGCAGTTCGGCGTACCGCTCCGCCTTCCTCCTGGCCTCCCGGTGGTCCTCCAGCGTCAGCCCGGCATCCCGCACCCGCCCCAACTCCGCCCGCCGCTCCGCCTTGAGCGCCAACCGGTTCGCCTGGTAACGGTCCCGTAGGGGGGCGCCGTCCAGATTCCCCACCGTCATCGGATGCCGCCGCACCAGCGCCCGCCGCTCCCTCCCGTTCAGCCCCGCGAAGAAGTCGGCGACTCGTTCGGGGTTCGCGGTTGCGGGGTCGGGCAGCGTGCGCCCCAGCGATCGGTCCGCACGCCAGGCGGCGGCGCCGGGCGCTGGCCCGGTTACCGGGGTCTGCTCCGTTCCGCTGGTCACGCCTGCTGTCGTGGCGAACACGGCCGCGACGAGCGGGGCGACGAGCAGAGCACGCTTGCGGCGGCGCTTCATGTGGGGTGTCCCTCCTCCCGCCGCCCGAACGGAGTCTCTGGTGGCGGCAGAAGGAGAGTGCGGCTCCGGCTGTGACCCGGGCGTCACCCTGCGGAGCCAACCCGCGCGTGCTACTGGGGTAGGGGGTGGCGGAGGGCGCTACCAGCGAAAAGCGCTGTGCGAGCCTTCGGGAGCCGGGAAGGCGACGGCGCTATCGGCAGGGCAGCGGGCGTTGCTGGAGCCCCTGGAAGCCCCTGGAAGCCGCTGGGAGCCGGAAAAGGGCGTTACTGGTCGCCCGGTGCGACAAGCCCCGACTCGTAGGCGAAGATGACGGCTTGAGCGCGGTCCCGCAGCCCCAGCTTGCCGAAGATGCGGCTCACATGGGTCTTCACCGTCTGCTCGGCCAGCACCAGCGATGCGGCGATCTCGGAGTTGGACTGCCCGCGGGCCACCAGCTCCAGCACCTCGGTCTCCCGCTCGGTCAGCGCCTTCAGCCGCAGCTCTGGAGCTGAGGCGCGCCCCTTGCGCGGGGCGGGACCGGACCGCTGCCGGGCGAACTCCGCGATCAGCCGCCGGGTCACCGAGGGCGCCAGCAGCGCCTCACCCTCGGCCACGACCCGCACCGCCGCGATCAGGTCGGCCGGTGGCGCGTCCTTGAGCAGAAAGCCGCTCGCCCCGAGGCGCAGGGCCTCGTACACGTAGTCGTCCACATCGAACGTGGTCAGCATCAGCACCTTGGGCTGATGGGTGACGCCGGGCGGCGGATCGAGCAACTGCTGCGCCGCCTCCAGGCCGTTCAGCCGTGGCATGCGTACGTCCATCAGTACGACGTCCGGGTGCGCGCGGCGGCACAGTTCGACGCCGGCCACACCGTCGGCCGCCTCGCCCACCACGTCGATGTCGCTCTGGGCGGCCAGCAGGGCGGCGAACCCCGCGCGGACCATGGCCTGGTCGTCGACGATGACCACGCGGGTCACCCGGTCCGTCGAATAGGCGCCGGGTGCGCTGATGCCGTTCATGCGGTCGCGGAACCCCTTGTGTCCTTCGAGTCGTTATTGGTCTGTTTGCTGGTCTGTTTGCTGGTTTTTTTGCGCTTGCCCTGCTGTTGCTCGTCCCGCTTGCGCCGAGCCCGCCTGCGGGGCGCGCGCTGCTGCGCCAGCTCGCTGTCCTGTCCGCTGTCCGGCCCGCCGACGCCCTGGGCGGTCTGCTCCTGGATGACCTGCTCCTGAGCGCTCTCGCCCTGTGTGCCGTCCGCCTCGGCGCTGCCGTGCGCCTCCGCGTCGCCATAAGCCTCTGCGCCTCCGCCCTCCCCCGCGGCGTCGTGCGGCTCGTCCAGGCCCGCGACCGGCGGGCTCAGCGGGAGCCGGGCGGCGACGCGGAAGCCGCCGTCGGGCAGCGGGCCGACCTCCAGGCTGCCGCCGACCAGCCGCACCCGCTCCCGCATCCCGACCAGCCCGTGTCCGGTGCCGGCCGTCTCCAGCGGCGCGGCCTCCGGCTCCGGGGAGGGACCGTTGACGACCAGTACGGAAAGGAAGCCCTCCGGTGCCGTCACCGAAACGCGGGTCTGTGCGCCGGGCGCGTGCCGTACGACATTGGCGAGCGCCTCCTGGACGATCCGGTACGCCGACAGCGTCACGGTCGGCGCGGCCCCGGGAAGTCCGTCTGCCGCGGAAAACGCGTCTGCTGCACCGTCCCCGCCCTCGGGGAGGGAGATGTTCAGTTCGGCCGGTACTCCGGCGCGTACGGTGGCCTCCACGAGCTGTTCCAGCCTCTCCAGGCCGGGCTGTGGCGCTCGCTCGCCGCGGGTTTTCTCGCTCCTCAGGACGCCCAGCAGGCGGCGCATCTCGGTCAGCGACTCGCGTGCCGTGGCGGCGATGGTGTCGAACTCCTCGCGCGCCGCCTGCGGCATCTCAGCGATCCGGTAGGGCGCACTGTCCGCCTGGACCGTGATGACCGACATGTGGTGTGCCACAACGTCGTGCAGTTCCCTCGCGATACGGGCACGCTCCTCCAGCAGGGTGCGCTGTGCGCGCTCCGCCTCGCTGATGGTCTCCTGCTCGGCCAGTCGCCGCTGGGCCTCCGCCCGTTCCCGCAGCGTGGCGCCGAGCAGCAGGACGGCGCCGCTGAGCACGATCAGCAGGACGTTCGTTCCCTCACTGAGCGCTGGTGAGACGAAACCGAGCACAAGTGAGGCGGTCACCGTGGTGAGCCAGACGGCAAGCAGGGTGCGACGGCTCTCGCGCAGCGCCAGCGCCAGGCACAGCACCAGATAGCCCACGATCACCGTGGGCGGCCACGGCCAGGGGCGGCCTGCGGTCCCGTCCGCCGCGAGCAGGGTCAGGGCGCCCAGCAGGTCGGCGGCGAAGATGATCCACCAGGCGGGCAGCGGCCTGGTGACGGCCAGCAGCATCAGCGGCGCGGTCTGTGCCACCCCCAGGGCACCGGCCAGTGCTGCGTGCATCCCGTAGTCGTTCGTCAGCACCTGGATGGTGGACGGGAGGAGCGAGACGGTGAAGCCGAACGCCAGTACATAGGGCAGCCGCCGCACCCAGCGGGACGAGGCGTGGCCCAGTAGCGGCTCGTGCGAGGCGGCGGGCGTGGCCAGTGCGGTGCCCAGGGAGCGCAGCTCACCGCGCAGGCGGGGCACCACGGTGCGCACGCTCACAGCTCCGCCAGCAGCTCCGCCTTCTTGGCGGTGAACTCGTCATCGGTCAGCAGCCCGGCGTCGTGCAGTTCACCGAGGTGCCGGATGCGCTCGGCCACGTCGGCCGGGTCCGAGCGGTGCGGCTGCGGCGCCGCGGGAGGTGTGCGGATGCTCTCCAGCTCCCGCACCGGACCGGCCGCGCGCACCGCCTCCAGGACCGAGGCGGCGAAGGGGAGCGATTCGTAGACGGGGCCGTAGCCGAGACCGAAAACCACGGAGGCCGGGTCCTGGTCGGCCTCCGCGAGCATCTCGGCTCCGCGCGGGCGCAGCCGCAGGTGGCCGCTGAGCCCCTCCGGGGAGCGCCATTCGACGTCTTCCAGCTCTGCTACGGGGAAGAACTGGTCGCCGGCTTTCCATTTGGCCGTCGAGGCTCCCGTCCAGAACCAGCGGAAGGCGACGACCTTGCCGTCGAAGGAGGCCTTGCCGTCGTACGCCTTGAAGCTCTGCGGCGCTGCCGGCGCGGCGACCAGATGGTGCTCGGCGGGTTTCGCCGCCTCCTCTGGCAGCGCGGAGCGCAGTTCGGTCGCGTAGTAGTCCGCCAGCGTCTCGCGCTCCGCGGGCAGCACCAGGCGGTAGGGGTCGCTGCTCTCCTTGAGCTGCCCGGCAGCCGCTTCCAGCAGCGGGTCGGCGCCCTCGCGGGGCACGGCGCGCAGCACGACGGTGCCGCGTTTGCCGCCCGGGGCCAGCTCGACGGCGCTCAGCGCCTCGTACGGAATACGCCGCTCCCCGAGCACCTGGAAGAGCTTCGGCGTGCGAATCCCCCGTTCGAAGCGGATGAGCACGGAGTCTGAATCGAACTCCCAGGTGGAGTGAATTCCAGCCAGTACGTCACCCATGTGGGCCATCGTATGCGCCGGTCGGCTCTCCGTCCCCCCTCCGCCGCTCTCTGCAACGCTACGCGCGCTGATTCGGGGCGTAGGGGGACTCGGGTGGTCTTGGGTACGGCGTGGCGGGACGCCTGGTGCGCCCTCGCGGGACGTCAGGGCGCGCCTGGGACGAAGGAGCACTTCGGGTCGGTGGAGTCGCAGGAGACGTCCTGGTAGGAGCCGGTGCCGATCGCGGCGAAGTTCTCGAGGCTGTCGGTGTGCGGCACGAAGTAGCCGGTGTGCCCGACGGCGCCCCGCGCCGACAGGTGCCGGGCACCGAAGGCGTCCGCGACCGGGTCGGCGCCGTGCCCGAGCCCGCCGACATCCATGTGGGGCACATCGGCGATCCAGTCGTCGCCGTCCCGCATCGCCCAGATACGGGCGCGGGTGCCCAGCTGCGACGTGTTGTCGGCGCGCATCCCCGGGCTGCCCGCCACGGCGATGTCGGTGACGCTGTCCGGCAGCTGGTGTGCTGCTACGCCGCACACCACCGAGCCGTAGCTGTGGCAGAACAGCGCGACCTTGGGGGTGTGGCCCACCGATGTGTCGGGCAGGGCCCGCAGCAGCCGGTTGAGCCGTACCGCACCGTCCTCGGCCGGGCCGCCGGAGGCGGCGTCCACGCCGAGCCCTGCGGGCGCGGTGTAGTCGGCCCAGGCGATCGTCGCCGTGCGCAGACCGGGGCGGGCGGTGCGCTGCTGATGCTGCAGCGAGTCGGCCATGCCGACCGGAGCGGCGTACGGCCGTGCCGACTTCTCGAAGGTCAGCAGGTCGGTGTCGACCCCGGGGACGACCACCGAGACGCGCTGGGCGTCCCGCAGGTCGCCGAAGACCTCGGCTGCCCTGCCGCGTCCTGTCGGGTCGAAGGCCAGGATCTGCCGCCCGGGGCGCAGCATCGACTCGAAGCGGTGCATCCGCTGCCCGGCCTGGAGACGGCCCTCGTCCGTCAGCCGCTGGTCCCGCATCCGTTTGTGCTCGGTCTCGCGTGCCTGGAGCAGCGCCGTGTGGTTGGACCGGTAGCGCAGCGCCAGGGGGGCACCGCCGAGGTTGCCCACGACCAGCGGATAGCGCGCGGCGAGGGTGCGCTGCTGTGCCGCGTTCAGCCCGGCGAAGTAGCGCGCGATGCGGCTGGGCGAGGCGTCGGGGTCGGGCAGCGGGCGGCCGGCGAAGGAGCCCTTCTCCCAGGCGTGCAGTGCTGCCGCGCGGGGCCCGGCGTCGGCCTGATGCTTGCGGACCGCTGTCCAGCCGGTGGTCGCCAGCAGCACGAAGACGACGGCCAGGGCGAGCAGCGCACGCCAGGCCGTGATGCCCGGGGCGCCCGACGTGGGGACGCCTGATCCGGACAGCGGGTTGCCTAGTGCGGAGAAGTGAGTCACTGGAGCGACACCCTAGGAGATGCCGCGCGGTGGGCCCGCATCCATGGGCGTCCCGTGAGTCATCTCACGTTTCGTATTCAGCCGTCAGGTCACCCCGGCGCGTCCGTATGGCCTACTGGTCACCGTGCGCAACTGCCGTGCCTGGTACGGCAGTCGGGCAGCCGGGTTCAGCTCTGCCGGGTCCAGTCCGCGCAGAGAGCGGGTCCCAGTTGCGCCAAGTAATCACGGGTGACCTCGCGCGCCATCGCCAGGGAGGCGTCGTTGCGCATGCTCCATTGCCTGGACGCGGTGAGCGTCACCCCGGTGAACGCCGCGACCAGAACGCGTGGCCGTGGGTCCTTGTCGGCGTCCACACCGGTGCGCCGGGCCATCTCCTGGACGAGTTTCTCCTCCAGCAGCAGCGAGTGCCTCAGGCGTGCAGCGAGCAGCGCGGGGGTCATCTCGATCACCTGGCACATCTTCAGGTGCAGGTCGATGGGGGTGATCTCCTCCACGGCCGCTCCGACGTCGTCCCATATGTCGTCGAGAGTGTTGCGCAGACACTCCAGTGGAGCTTCACCGGCCGGGCGGGCACAGACGGCCTCGTAGTAGAACCGCTCCACCATGTCCTGCACGAACAGCGCTACTTCTTCCTTGTTCGCGAAATAGCGGAAGAAGGTGCGCTGGGAGACGTCCACGGCTTCGGCAATCTGGTCGACCGTGGTCGTTTCGTAGCCCTGCGTGACGAAGAGCTCGTGGGCCGCCACGACCAGCGCATCCCTTGTGCGCTGCTTCTTCCGCTCACGCAGACCGGTCAAAGTGGCTTCCTCTCCTGGTTCGGGATACTCACGATACGTGAGCGCCACTTGACATTTACCGGCTAATAATTTGGTTTGTCAATTGTCAGTCGCTGTCATTATCCTCCCCGGCATGACCACCCAGACCAGCACCGTCGCGCACGACGCGCCGGACCGGGCAAGCCCCGAGGGCGGTGGCCGACAGGCCCGCAGCGGGCTGCGCGGGCACCCGTGGCTGACCCTCGTCACCGTCGCCTTCGGCGTCGCGATGGTTGCCCTCGACGGGACGATCGTCGCCATCGCCAACCCAGCCATCCAGGACGACCTCGACGCCTCCCTCGCCGACGTTCAGTGGATCACCAACGGCTATCTGCTCGCGCTAGCGGTCTCGCTGATCACAGCGGGCAAGCTGGGTGACCGCTTCGGGCACCGCCAGACCTTCCTCGGCGGCGTCATCGGCTTCGCGGCCGCCTCCGCGGCCATCGGCCTGTCCGGCAGCGTCGCCCTCGTCATCACCTTCCGTGTACTCCAGGGCATATGCGGCGCCCTTCTGATGCCCGCCGCGCTCGGACTGCTGCGCGCCTCCTTCCCCGCCGAGCGGCTGAACGCGGCCATCGGTATCTGGGGCGCGGTCATCGGCGCCTCGACGGCGGCCGGACCGATCGTCGGCGGACTGCTGGTCGAGCACAAGGGCTGGGAGTCGGTCTTCTTCATCAACGTCCCCGTCGGCGCTCTCGCGCTGGTGATGGGGCTCGTGCTGCTGCTCGACCGGCGCGCCGAGGACGCACCCCGCTCCTTCGACCTGCTGGGCATCGTCCTGCTGTCGGGCGCGATGTTCTGCCTCGTCTGGGCGATCATCAAGGCTCCCGACTGGCACTGGGGGGACGCCAAGACGCTCGGGTTCCTGACGGCCTCCGTGGTGGCCTTCGCCGTCTTCGGCTTCTGGGAGACCAAGGTCAGGGAACCGCTGCTGCCGATGAGCATGTTCCGCTCGGTGCCGCTGACCGCCGGCACCGTACTGATGGTGCTCATGGCCTTCGGCTTCATGGGCGGCATCTTCTTCGTCACCTTCTACCTGCAGAACGTCAACGGGCTCTCGCCGGTGGACAGCGGCCTGCGGCTGCTGCCGCTGACCGCGTCGATGATCGTCGCCTCGCCGCTGGCCGGCGCCGTCATCACCAAGGTGGGCCCGCGCATTCCGCTGGTCGCCGCCATGGCGCTGGCCGCCGTCGCGATGTTCGGCCTCTCCACCCTGGAGGCGGACAGCGGGATGGGTGTCACCTCCCTGTGGTTCGTGCTCCTGGGGCTGGGACTCGCCCCGGTGATGGTCGGTGCCACCGAAGTCATCGTCGGGAACGCCCCGTTGCAGCACGCCGGTGTCGCGGGCGGTCTCCAGCAGGCCGCCATGCAGGTGGGCGGCAGCCTCGGTACGGCTGTCCTCGGTGCCGTGATGGCCTCCCGGGTCGGCAGCGAACTCCCCCACAAGTGGGCCGAGGCCAAACTGCCGCCGCTGGACGAGACGAAGGAGGCCGCCCTCAAGAACGCCGCCGAGGTCGGCATCGCCCCCGTACCCAAGGGCACGCCCGAGCAGATGGCCGAGGCGATCAAGCACGTGGTGCACGACTCCTTCGTCTCCGGCATGAGCCTCGCGTTCGTCTGCGCGGGCATCGTCTCGGTCCTGGCCGCGGGCGTCGCCGTCTTCACCAGCCGCGGTAAGAACGACGCCGGGCCGTCCGTGCACGTCTGACGGCCGCTCGCGCGCGGCTGACGGCCCGTTGGTAGGCAACTGCCGGACAAAATAGGGCGAGTTCCGGCATTTTCCCGGCCCGGTAGCGCCGGGACGGTGGATAACTCGCGAGTTGTGGACAACTCCGCCACCTGTCCCGGTGAACCGGGCCGTTTGTGCTTGGCGGCCCCGCGGCGGCGCGGACATGCTGGTCAGGCCGGGCGAGAAGGTGTCCGGCCTTCAGCGGGGGGAGTGATCAGCCATGAAAGGCATGTTCGGACGAGGTCCGAGGACGGCGGCCGGAATCCTGGCCGTGACAGCGCTCGCTGCGGCGCTCACCGCCGCAGCGCAGCCGGTAGGGGCGCAGAGTCGCCACGCACTGCGGCAGGGGGTCGCGAAGGAAAGTGCGGGCAGCCGCCTGGGGAAGTGCGGGCCGGGCGAGCTGTGTCTGTGGGAGCGCCCGCGGTTCAAGGGGAAGCGCCGCGTCCACGAGCTGAGCGGCATCGACATCGAGAGCTGCACGCCATTGCCCGGCGGTGCCTCGGCCACTTCGGCGGCGAACCGCACAGGGCGCCCCGTCACGCTCTATCAGAGCGCGGAGTGCGCGGAGACGGCCGAGTTCGACACCCATCCCTCAGGCTCCTGGACGCCCGAGCTGCCCTACCGCGCACGCGCGTTCAAGGTCTGGGAGCACTGAGATGCCGGCCGCCCGGCCCGGGCGGGGAGCGGTACGGCTCCCGGCGCCCGGGGCCCGGCTCAGGCGTCGCCGCCGGCGGTGCCCGGGTCGGCCGCCGCGACCTCCAGCAGCCGGTAGCGGTCGATGGCCTGCTTCAGCGCGGAGCGGTCCACCTTCCCCTCCTTGGCCAGCTCGGTCAGCACACCCAGCACGATCGACTGCGCGTCGATGTGGAAGTAGCGGCGCGCTGCGCCCCGGGTGTCGGCGAAGCCGAACCCGTCGGCGCCCAGCGACTGGTAGCTGCCCGGCACCCAGCGGGCGATCTGGTCGGGCACGGCCCGCATCCAGTCCGAGACCGCCAGCTTGGGGCCCTCGGAGCCCTGCAGCTTCCGGGTGACGTAGGGGAGGCGCTGTTCCTCCTCGGGGTGCAGAAGGTTGTGCTCCTCCACCTCGACCGCCTCGCGCCGCAGCTCGTTCCACGAAGTCGCCGACCACACGTCGGCCTTCACGTCCCACTCGTCGGCGAGGATCTGCTGTGCCTCCAGCGCCCACGGCAGTGCCACACCGGAGGCCAGGATCTGCGCGGCGTGGGTGCCCCGCTCGCCCGCCTGGTAGCGGTAGAGCCCCTTGAGGATGCCCTCGACGTCCACGTTCTCCGGCTCGGCCGGCTGCTGGATCGGCTCGTTGTAGACGGTCAGGTAGTAGAAGACGTCCTCGCCCTGCGGGTGCTCTTCGTCGGCGCCGTACATCCTGCGGAGCCCGTCCCGGACGATATGGGCGATCTCGAAGCCGAATGCCGGGTCGTAGGCGACCACCGCCGGGTTGGTGGAGGCGAGCAGTTGCGAGTGGCCGTCGGCGTGCTGGAGGCCCTCACCGGTGAGCGTGGTGCGTCCCGCGGTGGCGCCCAGTACGAAGCCGCGCGCCATCTGGTCGGCCATCTGCCAGAACTGGTCGCCGGTCCTCTGGAAGCCGAACATCGAGTAGAAGACGTAGATGGGGATCAGCGGCTCGCCGTGGGTGGCGTAGGCGGAGCCCGCGGCGATGGCGGCGGCCGTGCAGCCCGCCTCCGAGATGCCGTCGTGCAGCATCTGCCCGGTCGGCGACTCCTTGTAGGCGAGCAGCAGTTCGCGGTCGACGGACTCGTAGAGCTGCCCCAGCGGGTTGTAGATCTTGGCCGAGGGGAAGAAGGAGTCCATTCCGAAGGTGCGGTACTCGTCGGGGGCGATCGGCACGAAGCGCTTGCCGATCTCCTTGTCCCGCATCAGGTCCTTCAGCAGCCGGACGAACGCCATCGTGGTGGCGATCTGCTGCTGCCCCGAGCCCTTCTTCAGCGTGGCGTACGCCTTCTCGTCCGGCAGCTGCAGCGGCTTGGCCCGGTTGACCCGCGTCGGCACGTAGCCGCCGCATTCCTTGCGGCGGTCGTGCATGTACTGGATCTCTTCCGAGTCGCGGCCCGGGTGGTAGTAGGGCGGCAGGCCCGATTCCAGCTCGCTGTCGAGGATCGGCAGATGCAGCCGGTCGCGGAATCCCTTCAGGTCGTCGACCGTCAGCTTCTTCATCTGGTGGGTGGCGTTGCGGCCCTCGAAGTTGGGGCCCAGGGTCCAGCCCTTGATCGTCTGCGCCAGGATGACGGTCGGCTGCCCCTTGTGCTCGGCCGCCGCCTTGTAGGCCGCATAGACCTTCCGGTGGTCGTGACCGCCACGGCCCAGGTGCAGGAGCTGGTCGTCGGTCATGCCCTCGACCATCTTGCGCAGCCGCTGGTCGCCGCCGAAGAAGTGCTCCCGGATGTAGGCGCCGCTCTCGGTCGCGTAGGTCTGGAACTGACCGTCCGGCGTGGTGTTGAGCTTGTTGACCAGCACGCCGTCCCGGTCCTGCGCCAGCAGCGGGTCCCAGGAGCGGTCCCACACCAGCTTGATCACGTTCCAGCCGGCGCCCCGGAAGTAGGACTCCAGCTCCTGGATGACCTTGCCGTTGCCCCGGACCGGCCCGTCCAGCCGCTGGAGGTTGCAGTTGATGACGAAGGTGAGGTTGTCCAGCCCTTCACGGGCGGCCAGGGAGAGCTGGCCGAGCGACTCGGGCTCGTCCATCTCGCCGTCGCCGAGGAAGGCCCACACCCGCGATTTGGAGGTGTCGGCAATGCCGCGGGCCTCCATGTAGCGGTTCATCCGCGCCTGGTGGATCGCACCGATCGGGCCCAGGCCCATGGAGACGGTGGGGAACTCCCAGAAGTCCGGCATCAGCCGCGGGTGCGGATAGCTGGAAAGCCCGTGCGGCGCCTTGCTCTTCTCCTGCCGGAAGCCGTCGAGCTGTGCCTCGCTGAGCCGGTCGAGCAGATAGGCGCGGGCGTAGATGCCGGGAGAGGCGTGGCCCTGGAAGAAGATCTGGTCCCCGCCGTCGCCCTCGTCCTTGCCGCGGAAGAAGTGGTTGAAGCCCACGTCATAGAGGGAGGCGGAGGAGGCGAAGGTGGCGATGTGGCCGCCGACCCCGATCCCGGGGCGCTGGGCGCGCGAGACCATGACCGCAGCGTTCCAGCGGGTCGCGTTCAGGATCTTGCGTTCGATCTCCTCGTTGCCGGGGAAGAACGGCTCGTCCTTGGTCGCGATGGTGTTGACGTAGTCCGTGCTGCGCATCTCCGGGACGGCGACGCGCTTCTCGCGGGCGCGCTCGATGAGCCGGAGCATGAGATAGCGGGCGCGTTCCCGTCCGCGCTCGTCGACGGCGGCGTCGAGAGAGTCGAGCCATTCCTGGGTCTCTTCAGGATCGAAATCCGGGACCTGGCTGGGAAGGCCGCCAATGATGATCGGGTTGCGATCGGATCCGGAAGCCACGCTGTTCCTTCGCTGTATCGGTCGGGTGGTGCTCTGGGGCCGGGCGGTGGCGGCGCCACAAGTCGAGCTCGGCGGGTGGCGTGCCGCTTCCATCGTGTACCGCCGCCGCTGTGACGTCACCTCTACCGTTGAGTAACCCAGCACCTCTCGAGGCGGGCCGGAAGGGCGGCGTACGCAGGGACGATGAGGCGGTCGAACCGCAACCTTACGCCCGTTCCGGGGCGGGGTCCGCACTCTGCTCCGATCACCCCAAACATCCGTTCGGCCTGGGGAGGCACCCTACGGCTCCCCCGGCTCAGCCGGGGCAAACCTGGCAGATCCCGGCGACCGCAATGTGGCCTGAATCACTCTCGATCAGGCATTGTGGGAGGAGACGTCAACGTTTGGGCGGGATGGAAGGCCGGGTACTTGCGTGATCCGGCCCGCCCGTGTGGACTACGGCTCATGCCTCGCGTACGCGCGGGGTGGCAACCCCATATTCGCAAGACATGACTGGAGGCAATCCGTGAGCGCGACCGCGGACCACGCGGAGGAGCGGACCAACCCCGCCGCAAGGCTGGGTTTCCAGCCCGGACAGGTGGTCCAGGAGATCGGCTACGACGACGACGTCGACCAGGAGCTCCGCGAGTCCATCGAGGAGATCACCGGCACGGAGCTGGTCGACGAGGATTACGGCGATGTGGCCGACGCCGTGGTGCTGTGGTTCCGCGACGAGGACGGCGATCTGACGGACGCGCTGGTGGACGCGACCACGATGATCGACGAGGGCGCCCCCGTCTGGCTGCTGACCCCCAAGACCGGCCGCGAGGGCTATGTGGAGCCCAGCGACATCGGCGAGGCGTCCCAGACCGCGGGTCTCTCCCAGACCAAGAGCTTCAACGCCGCCAAGGACTGGACGGGCAGCCGCCTGGTCACCCCCAAGGGCGCCCCGAACAAGCGCTGAGGCGCGCTGCTGCGCTCCGGCCGCATGCCGCGGACGGCCGCCCCGGTGTCCGCCGCCTCGGCGTCCACCGCACCGGCGCACCCCGCGCTCCGCGGCTGGCGCCGCTCCCCGGTGGCTTCCCCTTCGGGATCCGTTTCCGGGATCCGTTCCGCCCTCTCCGGGATCCGTTCCGTCCCGGTTGATCCGTCCCGTACCGGTTGCCTTGGCCGGTGCCGCGATCACGTTGTCCGGCACCGCGATCCGGCTGCTTCCGGTGTGTACCCGACCCGCTCCTGCGGGTGTTCGACGAGCCCCTGACCGGCCCATGGCCGGCAGGGGCTCGGTGCATAGGGTGGGGGCGTCCGTGTCCGCCCACCGAAGGGAACCCCTATGGCGATCGAGGCCGGTACCAAGGCGCCCGACATCGAGCTGAAGGACCAGCACGGCCAGGCCGTGCGACTCTCCGACTACCAGGGCAAGAAGAACGTCGTCCTGCTCTTCTACCCCTTCGCCTTCACCGGTGTGTGCACCGGCGAGCTGTGCGCTCTGCGCGATGAGCTGCCCCGGTTCGTCAACGACGACGTGCAGCTGCTGGCGGTCTCCAACGACTCGCCGTTCGCGCTGCGCGTCTTCGCCGAGCAGGAGGGGCTCGAGTACCCGCTGCTGTCCGACTTCTGGCCGCACGGTGAGGCGTCCCGCGCCTACGGGGTCTTCGACGAGGAGAAGGGCTGCGCCGTGCGCGGCACCTTCATCATCGACAAGGAGGGCACCGTGCGCTGGACTGTGGTCAACGGGCTGCCCGACGCACGGGACCTCAAGGACTATGTCAAGGCGCTCGAGAAGCTCTGAGTGCTCGAGAGTGTCCGGCGCTGCCGGGCCGCCGCGCCGGGGGGCGCTTCCGGGCGCTCCCGGCGACGCTTGGAACAACCCCGATTCCGCTCCGTAAGAGGGCTGTGTCCGGGGGAACCGCTCACTAGGATCGAGTCGTTGATCCTATGGCATCCACAAAAACGGGGGCACGCGGTGCTCCTCGCGAATCACGAAACAATTGACCAGGAGGACTCGTGGGAGTCAGCCTCAGCAAGGGCGGCAACGTCTCGCTGACCAAGGAAGCGCCCAACCTGACCGCGGTCATCGTCGGTCTGGGCTGGGACGCCCGTACGACCACCGGCAGCGACTTCGACCTCGATGCGAGTGCCCTGCTGACGAACGCGGAGGGCAAGGTCGCCAACGACCAGAACTTCGTGTTCTTCAACAACCTCAAGAGCCCCGACGGCTCCGTTGAGCACACCGGTGACAACCTCACCGGCGAGGGCGAAGGCGACGACGAGGTCATCAAGGTGAACCTCGCCGGGGTGCCCGCCGACGTCGAGAAGATCGTCTTCCCCGTCTCGATCTACGAGGCGGAGAGCCGCCAGCAGAGCTTCGGCCAGGTGCGGAACGCCTACATCCGCGTCGTCAACCAGGCCGACAACACCGAGCTGGCACGTTACGACCTCAGCGAGGACGCATCGACCGAGACGGCGATGGTCTTCGGTGAGCTCTACCGTCACGGTGCGGAGTGGAAGTTCCGCGCTATCGGCCAGGGTTACGCCTCGGGTCTGCGCGGTATCGCGCAGGACTTCGGCGTGAACGTCTGAGGGAACCGACGGGCGCCCTGCCGGCCCGTTCGCGGGCCGGTGGGGCACGTCTGCCGGGGACCGGCAGCCAGGGGCGCCGCAGACTTCCGTGACCCGGAGGTGTGCGGCGCCCGGTGGTACGGAGACACTTGGATGCACCGTGGCGCGCCGCACCGTCGCGCCACAAGCCGGGGAGAGGACCAGAACACATGAGCGTGACGCTCGCCAAGGGGGGAAATGTCTCCCTCTCGAAGGCCGCACCGAACCTGACTCAGGTACAGGTCGGTCTGGGCTGGAAGGCCCGTTCCACCACGGGCGCCGACTTCGACCTCGACGCGAGCGCGCTGCTGTGCTCCGGCGGCCGGGTCCTCGGCGACGAGTACTTCATCTTCTACAACAACCTCAAGAGCCCCGAGGGCTCCGTCGAGCACACCGGTGACGAGCTGGTCGGCGGCACTGGCGCCCAGGACGACGAGACGGTGCTGGTGGACCTCTCGCTGGTCCCCGCGCAGGTGGACAAGATCGTCTTCCCGGTCTCGATCTACGACGCCGAGACCCGGCACCAGACCTTCGGCCAGGTCGGCGAGGCGTACATCCGCGTCGTCAACCAGGAGGACGGGGTCGAGCTGGCGCGTTACGACCTCACCGAGGACGCCTCCTCGGAAACGGCAATGATCTTCGGAGAGCTGTACCGCTACAACGGAGAATGGAAGTTCCGTGCAGTTGGCCAGGGGTACGCGTCGGGGCTGAGGGGCATCGCTCTAGACTTCGGCGTCAACGTCGCCTGATAGGTGAACGCGCCCGGTGAGGGAAACGTCGCTCGGTGGGTGAACGTAACCAGTCGGGTCGATGTCGTCGATGCCGCTTGATCGCTACGGTCGCCTGGCCGCGGCCAAGTGCCTGGAGGGCTCCGAGGCCGTAGTCGTTCCGGGCCTCTCACCCCCTTTGTAAACCTAAGTAGACCGGATACCGGATTGGGAAGCCAGTGCTCCTGAAAACCTTTGGTTGGTCCTTCGGCGTCACCGCCGTCGGGTTGGCCGCAGCGGCGTTCTTCTGGGGGTGGGAGGCGTTCGCCCTCGTGGCGATCCTTTCCGTCCTCGAGATTTCGTTGTCCTTCGACAACGCAGTCGTCAACGCCGGCGTACTGAAGAAGATGAACGCCTTCTGGCAGAGGATCTTCCTCACCATCGGCATTCTGATCGCGGTATTCGGCATGCGGCTGATCTTCCCGGTCATTATCGTCGCCATCAGCGCGAAAGTCGGCCCGATCGAGGCCGTACAGGTCGCGCTCGACAACCCCGACCGCTACGAACAGCTGGTCACCGACGCACATCCGGCCATTGCCGCGTTCGGCGGGATGTTCCTGCTGATGATCTTCCTCGACTTCATCTTCGAGGAGCGGGACGAGAAGTGGGTCGGCTGGCTGGAGCGTCCGCTCTCCAAGCTCGGCAGGATCGACGGCCTTTCCGTCTGCATCGCGCTGATCGGCCTGCTGGTGACGGCCATGACGCTCGCCACCGCCGCGCACCAGCACGCCGGGCACGCCGACAAGTCCGGCACGGTCCTGCTCTCCGGCATCGCCGGACTCATCACCTACTTGATCGTCGGCGGTCTATCCGGCCACTTCGAGGACAAACTCGAGGAGGAGGAAGAGCGCGAGCAGGAAGAGGAGGAGGCGGCCAAGAAGTCCGGGAAACAGCCCACCGCCGTCGGCTTGGCGGGCAAGGCGGCCTTCTTCATGTTCCTCTACCTCGAGGTGCTGGATGCCTCGTTCTCCTTCGACGGTGTGATCGGCGCCTTCGCGGTCACCAACCAGATCTTCTGGATGGCGCTCGGCCTGGGCATCGGCGCGATGTACGTCCGGTCGCTCACGGTCTACCTGGTGCGCCAGGGCACCCTGGACGACTACGTCTATCTGGAGCACGGCGCGCACTACGCGATCGGCGCCCTCGCCGTGATCCTGCTCGTCACCATCAAGTACGAGATCCACGAGGTCATCACGGGCCTCGTCGGTGTTGCGCTGATCGCCCTCTCCTTCTGGTCCTCGCTGCGCCGCAACCGTGCGCTCGAGGCTGAGGGGGAAGACGGGGGCGAGTCCGAACAATCCGAGGTCACCGCGCGCGTGTGACCGCCTGCCGAACGAGGAACGCTCCCAGCGGGGCGGCTTGAAGTGACGGCGCGGGCCCACCGGCCCGCGCCGCCCTCCCCGAGCCGCCCCGCAGTGGTGAGCAAGTCGGGCTCGGTTACGGATGCTCGGACACGAGTGGGGGTGCGGCATGGTCTCCCTGTGGGAGAACTGGCGGCGGGGCGTGGGCATGTCCCGCCGCGGACCCAAGTTCGACACGGTCGGCGGTCCGTCGACGTATGCGATGGAGCTGACCAGACGGCACTCCGAGCTGTCGCTGACCAAACAGGGGGCCGACACCGGCAGCTTGCAGGTCAACCTCTCCTGGCGGATGCGCAGTTCGGACGTGGAGGACGTCGGCAGGCGCACCGGCGGCTCGCTGCGGCACCCGCTGCGGGCATTCAAGCCCACAGTGGTGCAGGCGCACACCCAGGGCGTCGTCAACGTGGACCTCGATCTGGCCTGTATGTACGAGCTGACGGACGGCAGCAAGGGCGTCGTCCAGCCGCTCGGCAACTTCCTGGGGGACTGGAACGCGCCGCCCTACGTCAAGCTCACCGGGGACGACCGGTTCGGTTCCCCGTCCGGTGAGACGCTCTACGTCAATCTCGACCACCGCGAAGAGATCAGGCGACTGCTCTTCTTCGTCTACATCTACGACGGCACGCCGGCCTTCGACCGTACGCACGCTGTCGTCACGCTCATCCCCAGTAACGGCCCCCATGTGGAGGTGGGGCTGGACGAGCGTGCCCCGCAGGCGCGCTCGTGCGCCGTGCTGCTGATGGAGAACGTCAAGGGCGAGCTGAAGGTGCGCCGCGAGGTGCGCTACGTCTACGGCTTCCAGGCCGAGCTGGACCGGCTCTACGGCTGGGGGCTGCAGTGGGGACGGGCCTACAAGACGCAGAAGGTCTGACCCTGGGCGACGACCCGCGAACGGGCCCCGGCCGGTGATCGGCCGGGGCCCGTTGCGTTCCGGGCGCGGAGCCGCCTCTCATCCCCTGCGGGGTGCGAGCCCGTGCGCCCGTCGGCTGCTCAGCGGTTGGTGAGGAACTGCGGACCCTGGGGCGGCAGCGCGAACGCCGGGTCCGGCTGCGGGTAGCC
Organism: Streptomyces oryzae; assembly: GCF_017676365.1. Taxonomy (GTDB): domain Bacteria; phylum Actinomycetota; class Actinomycetes; order Streptomycetales; family Streptomycetaceae; genus Streptomyces; species Streptomyces oryzae. Next base: position 188 of record NZ_JADKMA010000012.1, on the reverse strand, counting down.
GTAGGTGGGCTGGGGGTAGCCGTAGGCGGGTTGCGTGGCAGGTGGCTGCTGGGGCGGGTGGTGCGGCGGCTGCGGGTAGCCGTAACCGGGCTGGGGCGGTGGCGCCGCGATGCCGGGCGCCCCCTGCGGCCCGAACGGTGGCGCACCCGGCGACGGAACCTGCACGGTGGCGGCCGACGCCGAGGCGC
>NZ_JADKMA010000129.1 GCF_017676365.1 Streptomyces oryzae | reverse complement strand
GGGGTGTCAGGGGTGTCGGGAGCGGTGATGCTCATGCGGGTCCTCCAGCGGATCCGGTCAACGGTGGATGAGGTGCCGGCCGCGCTGCTGCGCGGCCCTTCCGTGGCTCCCGCGCCGGGAGCCGGACGTCACACCTAGAGACCGGATCGCTCGCACCCGCGCCGCCACGGGACGCCGTGGCGTCCGAGCGGGGAAGTGGAGTGCGCGACCATGCCGCTCATTGTGGGATTCGCGCCCTGGAACGTCAACATCGCGCAGGTCAGCCCGGAAGCCCGGCAGCCCGTCAACCGACCGGGGCGATGGCGCGGCCCGCCCACCCCGGAGGTTCTTCGACGAGCGCGGCCAGGCGCTCATGCACCGGCTCCGGGAACGGAACGCTGCCCTCGGCGCCCACGTGCAGCGCGAACAGCTCACTGGTGGCCACCAGTCGCTCTCCGACCCGCATCTCATGGACGAACCGGAGCTTCTTCCCGGCCACACCGAGAACCCGCGTGCGCACCGCGAGCGGCGCCCCTTCCGCCACCTCGTCCAGATACCGCACATGCGCCTCGACCGTGTACAGCGAGCAGCCGGTGCGCTCCCGGTACTCCGGTCCCAGGCCCACCGCGTCCATCATCGCGTCCGTGGCGTAGCCGAAGACGAGGACGTAGAACGCCTCGCTCATATGGCCGTTGTAGTCGATCCACTCCGGCCGCACCGTCTCCTCGAACACCGGCAGCCGGGTCGGCCGCGTCAGCCGCGTCATGAGCCGGCCTTCCGCTCCGCCTTGGCGCCGGGCAGTCGGCCGGTGGCCCGCAGGACGTCGATGACGCCCTGGTCCCGCTCGGCGACCAGGTCGGCGATGGTGCGCCCGGCGGCGGCCTCCTCGCAGCCCGCCACCATCGCGTCCCGCAGCGCCGAGTCCAGCTCGGGCGCCTCCAGCCTGGTCCACGGCGACTTGAGGGACGGCCCGAAGTGGTCGAGCATATGGCCCATTCCGCCCTCGCCGCCCGCCAGCGCGAACGTCAGGCAGGGCCCCATGAACGCCCAGCGCAGCCCCGGCCCCTCGGTGATCGAGTCGTCGATCTCCTTCACCGTGGCCTCGCCGTTGGCGACCATGTGCAGGGCTTCCCGCCACAGCGCCTCCTGCAGCCGGTTGGCGATGAAACCGGGCAGCTCCCGGTTCATTGTGATCACCGACTTGCCCGCCACCTCGTAGAACTCCGACGCCCATGCGACGGCCCGCTCCGACGTGAGGTCGCCTCCGGCCACCTCCACGAGAGGGATCAGATACGGCGGGTTGAACGGGTGCCCCACCAGGAGCCGGTCCGGGCCGGCCGCCTGGGTCTGCATGTCGGTCATCGGGTAGCCGGAGGTGGAGGAGGCGATGACGACATCGCGCGGCGTCGCCGCGTCCAGCTGTGCCAGCAGCTGCTGCTTCAGCTCCAGCTTCTCCGGGGCGCTCTCCTGCACGAACTGCGCTTCCGCGCAGGCTTCTTCGAGGGTGGCCGCGACGGTGAGCCGGTCCTTGGCGGCACCTTCGGCGAGGCCGAGCTGGGTGAGGGCCGGCCAGGCGGCGTCCACCAGGCGGCGCAGCTTCTCCGGGGCCTGTGGTGCGGGGTCCCAGGCGGTGACGTCGTAACCCCGGGCCAGGAAGTGGGCGACCCAGCCGCCGCCTATGACTCCGGCGCCGATGCACGTGATGCGGGTTACCTCGCGGGGAGGGACAGCGGTCATGGTGAGAGCTCCTGGGTCGGGTTCGCTACTTCTTGAGGCCGAGGCGGGTGCGGGCTTCGTCGGGGGAGGCGACGGAGGCGCCGAGGGACTCGGTGATCTGTACGGCCCGCTCGACGAGCTGCCCGTTGGTCGCCTTGACCCCGCGGCTCAGATACAGGTTGTCCTCCAGCCCGACCCGCACGTTCCCGCCGAGCAGGATCGACTGGGCCACCCACGGCATCTGCATCCGTCCCAGCGCGAACGACGCCCACTGGGCGCCCTGCGGAAGGAAGTTGACCATCGACTGGAGCACACCCGGATCGGCCGGAGCGCCCCACGGGATGCCCATGCACAGCTGGAAGAGGGTCGGCTGGTCCAGCAGCCCCTCGTCCAGCAGCTGCTTGGCGAACCACAGCTGCCCGGTGTCGAAGATCTCCAACTCCGGCTTGACGCCCAGCTCCTGGATCCGCCGCGCGCCCTTGCGCAGCATCTCCGTGGTGGAGATGTACAGCTGGTCGCCGAAATTGAGCGAGCCGCAGTCCAGGGTGCAGATGTCCGGCAGCAGATCCTCCACATGCGGCAGCCGGTCGAGGCCGCCGACCAGATCCGTACCGTCCAGCGCGCCCTTCTCCAGCGGCTGGTCGGGATCGAGGACCAGGTCACCGCCCATGCCGGCGGTCAGATTGATGACGACGTCGGTGCCCGTCTCCTTGATCCGCTCCACGACCTCGCGGTAGAGCCTCCGCTCCCGCGAGGGCGCGCCGGTCTCCGGGTCGCGTACGTGGATGTGGACGACGGCCGCACCCGCCTCCGCGGCCTCCACCGCCGAGGCGGCTATCTGCTCGGGGGTCACCGGGACATGCGGGCTGCGCCCGACGGTGTCGCCCGCGCCGGTGAGGGCGCAGGTGATGATGACGTTCTCGTTCATGGGCATGGCGATACCTCCGGTAGGGGTTGGAGCGCGCCCCGAAGGGGCGCGGGGAACTGCGCGACCAGCCAGAGCTCACCCGCAGCCCGCAAACACGAGCAAGGGGCACCCCCTTCCCGGCAAAAGATCCGCAGGACAAGCGCTAGCCCTCGGCCGTCGACAGCAATTCGGTGCGCACATACGCGAGCAGCGCCGCATACATGTCATCGGGACTGGTCCCGTCCTCAGCGCCGGCGGAGGACGCCAGCACCTGGGAGGCCAGTCCGTCGACGAGCGCGGTCAGCCGCAGGGCGCTGAACTCGGGGTCGACCTCGCGGAAGACGCCCTGTGCGATACCGCGCCGGATCACGTCGGCGACGGTGGTGCGCCACTGCCGGTAGTACTCGACGTGCAGCTGCCCGATGGCGGTCGAGCGCGCGGCCTCGGCCCACAGGTCGAGCCACACCAGCCACTGCTGCCGCTGCTGTTCGGTCCTGGGCGTCTGCAACGCGAGGAGCTCGCTCAGCTCGGCCCCGGCGTCCTCGTCGGCGCCGGCCTCGGCGATCCGCGCCGCCCGGCTGGCGGTGTCCTCGTCCATGCACCAGCGCACGGCCGCCTCCAGCAGCTCGGCGCGGCCGGGGAAGTGGTAGTGGATGGCGGCTGTGCTGGTGTCGCACGCGGCGGCGATATCGGCCACCCGCACGGCGTGGAACCCGTGCTCCGCGATCAGCCGTACCGTCTCCCGCACGATCTGCAGCGGACGCCCCGCGGCGGGCGGCGCGGAGACCCGCGCTCCCGCCCTGGGGGACGGCGAGCTGAGCTCCGGCTCCGCGGCAGGCCCCGTAGTGCCGCTGCCGAGCAGCCATCCGGCGTCAACCTGTCCCGCGTCGGCGATCCGGGCCAGCTCGGCGGCCGTGAAGCGGCGGGTGCCGGTGAGTGAGCGGGAGAGTTTGGACGGGTCCATCACGATGCGGCGGGCGAACTCCCGCTGGCTGCATCCGGCGGTCTCGATGACCTTGCGGACGCGCTCGGCGATGTCGCCCGCGTTGTCCTGGATTCGGTCGCCCGCTGCGTTCGGCATGCCGCCACCGTACGGATGCGTTGAGATATCCGCAACGGTGAACCGGCAGAGCCGGACTGTTTGCCCTGTTAGATCCAGAGAAGTCAGGCCCATTGCGCCACTGACTGATGCATCAGTCGGTACCGCAACGCCGCCCCTCGTCCGCCCCCGGCGCGGCCCGGTGCAGCGCAGCAACCCACACGTTCGCCTTGCTCAGCACCGGTATCAGCACGTACGCGCAGACCGGCACGACTGCCCCGGGCAAGGGGGTGCCCCTGTCTGTCACCCGTCGGCTGCGGGTGTTTCCGGGCTGAGCGCGCAGTTCCCCGCGCCCCTTCGGGGCGCGGGGTAGCGGGCGGCCAGCGAGGCGACGGCTTCGATCATGGCTGCCCGCAGCTGCGGTGGTCCCACGACCTCCGCCTCCCCGCCCAGGCTGAGCAGATCGGAGACGGCGACCGGCTGCGACTCGACGGCCAGCTCGACCTCGACCCATCCGGCCTCGTCCGCCGGCCCCGCGTCCTCCAGCGCCTGCTCTCCAGTGGTGCCGAACTTCGCCGGGAGCAGCCGCTGGGCCTGCGGGGAGAGCCGCACCCGGGCCACCTCCTGGCGGAGCATCGCCTCCAGGCGCCGCGCCGACTCGGCCCAGTACGCGGCCAGATCGAACCCCGCGGGCCGGTCGAAGGTCTCCTCGTGGGCGCTGACCTCCACCAGCCGGGAGATCCGGTAGGTGCGGACGGCGTCCTCGCCGTCCGCTTCCTGGGTGGCGGCCACCGCGACCGCGTACCAGATGCCGCCCTTGAGGACGATGCCCAGCGGGCGCAGCTCCCGCTGTACCTCGCCCCGCCAGCGCTGGTAGCGCACCCGCAGCACCCGCTGCTCCCACACCGCGCGGGCGACCTGGGGCAGGAACGGCACCGGTTCCGCGTCCCGGAACCAGCCCGGCGCGTCCAGATGGAACCGGTCCTGGATGCGCCGGCTCTGCTCGGCGAGCGGGGCCGGGAGGGCGGCGCGCACCTTCAGCTGTGCGGTGGTCAGCACGGCACCGAGCCCCAGCTCCTGGGCCGGGCCGGGGAGCCCGGACAGGAAGAGGGAGCCCGCCTCGGAGTCGGTCAGCCCGGTGAGCCGGGTGCGGTACCCGGCCATGAGGCGGTAGCCGCCCGCCGGGCCCCGGTCGGCGTGTACGGGGACCCCGGAGCCGCTGAGCGCCTCGATGTCGCGGTAGACGGTGCGGACGGAGACGTCCAGTTCGGCGGCGAGTTGGGGCGCCGTCATCCGGCCGCGGTTCTGCAGCAGGAGGAGCAGCGAGAGGAGCCGGTCGGCGCGCATGCCGCCATTCTCGCGCCTTCTCCGCCGTACCTGACAGAAGGTGTCAGGTACGGCCTGGAAGATGCCTGTACGCCGTCCACCGCGCTACGGAAAGGGCCTGACATGGCCGAGCACAACACCACCGCCGTCTTCACCTTCTCCTCCTGGGACGAGAAGAATGTCACCGACGCCGAGCGCAGCCCCCGCCTCGCGCACGCCGCTGTCGTCAACAACTACAGCGGGGGTATCGAGGCGGAGGGCACCAGCTGCGAGTACGTCCTGACGTACGCCGCCGAGACGCGTGGGTCCTTCTGCGGGATGGAGCTGCTGACCGGCACCGTCGACGGGCGGGAGGGCACCTTCGTCATCCACCAGACCGGCACCTTCGACGAGGAGGGCGTCATCCGCTGCTCCTTCGAGGTGGTCCCGGGCTCCGGCACCGGTGACCTCGCCGGTCTGGCGGGAACGGGAGCGTACGAGGTCCGCCAGGGGGAGCAGGAGGTGAAGGTGACCTTCTCCTACCAGCTTTGACATGAGCACCGGTCAGGACTGTTCCCCGCACCCCGAAGGGGCGCGGGGAACAGCAGTGCTAGGCCGGAGCCGGGGCCGAGCTCTTGTCGGAGGGCGAGGCGGCGGCGGGGGACCCGGAACCGCCCTGCTCCTCGGGCATCTTGAGGAAGAACGTCAGCACCATGGCGACCAGGTACAGCACCAGGAAGACGATGGTCACGCCACCCGCACCGACGAGCGGGAGGAACAGCGACGCGATGGCGGGCCCCACGAACGCCGCGCCGCCCGCGCCGAGGTTGAGGAGGGCCATGGCGCCGCCCTTGTTCTCGGGGGCCATGTTCGGGATCAGCGCGGAGATCGGGACGAAGCCCGCCAGCGTGGCGCCGTAGAGCATGCCCGCGAGGACCGCGACCCAGTAGTAGTCGGGGCCGAGCCAGGTCGGCACGAAGTACAGCACCGTCACGCTGATCGCACAGCCGAGGGCACCGAAGGTGGCGATGGTGGTCCGCCAGCCGATCTTGTCGGAGACGGCGCCGAAGATCAGGTTGAAGAAGATGTTGGTGCCGTAGATGATCGCCAGCAGCTGGAGCCACTTGTCGGTGCCGAAGCCGACGTCGTCGGAGAAGATGCGCGGCAGATAGACCAGCATGCCGAACTCGGGCGCCGTGTTGATGATCCGCACCAGGCAGCCGACCAGCACCCGCGGGTGGGTCCAGATGATCGAGACGCTGTTGAACAGGGACTCGCCCGTGGTGACCTCGGGCCCGGCCAGCCGGTCGCCGCCCTCCCGCCGCTTGGAGCCGAGCAAGGCGATGCCGCCGCCGACCAGGATCAGGCCGAGCGCGCTCCACAGGGTGCCCATCTCGCCGATGCCGGGGATGGTGAAGCTGGACCACAGGGAGCCGAGGGTGGGCAGACCGCCGGTGAAGGCGAAGTAGAACCAGCCCACGGCGGTGCCCAGCCGGGCCTTCGGGGCCGTGCCGGTGATCCAGACCAGGAACCCGAAGGCGAAGAGCGGATAGCCGAAGCCGCGGATGCCGTAGAAGAGCAGCATCATCGGGTAGTTCTCGGTGCCGAGCGCGAAGACCAGGTAGAGCGCGTCGAAGACCGCCCAGATCGCCAGGCCCACCCACATCACCTTGCGCGGGCCCCACACCTGGGAGAGCGCGCCGGAGAACCAGGAGGCCAGCATCACGGCGACGCCGTACGCGGTGATGACGTAGCCGGCCTTCACATCGGTGCCCGCGCCGTGGTCGGCCATGTAGGGCGCGATGAATCCGCTCTCGACCCCGTCGCCGATCATGAACAGCAGTACGCCGATGTATCCGAGGACCAGGGGCTTGGGCAGCCCTATGCGATCGAGTAGCCCTTGGTCCGGGGCTCGGGTCGCTGGATCCGTCATCGGGGGGCCTCCGCTCTGAGGTAACCAGTTGGTGCACCGCAGATACTCAGCCCGCTTGCGAGAAATATCAAGAGCTCTGTTAAAAATAACGGTCAAGCCTGTTGTGGCGTAACAGTGCGGGCCCCTACGCGGAGACCACCCGCACATCCGTCCCCTTCCGCATCTCCGCCACCAGCTCCTCCTCCACCGGACCGCTGAGCACCACATGGTCGAAGGCGCGCACCGGATCCAGCCGGTGCAGCGCGCTGCGGCCGACCTTGCTGTGATCCATCAGCAGCACACTCACCGAGCCGGCCTCCCGCATGGCGCGCTTGAGCGCGACGATCTCCTGCTCCTGGTGGTAGGTCATGGTGCCGGTGATCGCGGAGGTGGAGACGACGGTCAGGTCGACGGAGAAGCTCCTGATCATCTCCAGCGCGGAGAGCCCGATCCACGAGTCGTGGGTGCGCGAGTACTCGCCGCCGATGCCGATCAGCCGTACGTCCTCAACCGGGCGCAGCTCCTCGGTGATCAGGCGGTAGTTGGTCACCACGGTCAGCGGTCCCACCTGCGGCAGCAGCTTCGCGAAGGCCAGCGCCGTGGTCGAGTCGTCCAGCATCAGCGACATCCCCGGCGACACGAACTCCAGCGCGGCCCTGGCCAGCGACTCCTTCTCGCCGGTGTGCGCGTGCAGCCGGAAGTCGGAGCTGGACTCGAAGACGGTGGAGGGCTGGGCCGAGACGCCGCCGTGGTACTTGCGCAGGATGCCGCGGTCGGCGAGCTCGGCGATGTCCCGGTGCACGGTCATCACGCTCACGCCGGTCAGCTCCGTCAGCTCGGCCACCGAGGCGTCGCCCTTGGCCAGCACATGGTCGACGATGAGCTGCTGACGCTTCTGGCGCGTGGCGCGCGCTGCTGAATGGGCGGTCATACGCACCATCCTGCACCCCGTACGGCTCTGCGCGGTCCCCGGATCACCTGAACTCTCACATCGCCCCTGGTGTGCGTATCAACCCACAAGTGACAGATAACAGATGCAGTGTTAATTTGCTGGGAGCCGAAGGTGAGGAGTTCCGGCCGTGGCCGATGCAGTGGTGTTTGACATGGACGGAGTGCTCGTCGAGAGCGAGCATCTCTGGGAGCGGCTGTGGACCGCGTTCGCCGCCGAGCGCGGCAAGCAGTGGGGACCCGAGCAGACCAAGAGCTGCCAGGGCATGAGCGCCCCGGAGTGGGCCGCCTTCCTCACCGAGTTCGCCGGCGCCGGTGACAGCGTCGCCGACACCGAGCGCGCAGTCGTGGACGGCATGATCAAGGCGCTGGAGGACGGTGAGATCGAGCTGCTGTCCGGCGCCCGCGAGATGATCGCCGACGCCGCGGCGCGCGGCCCCATCGCGCTCGCCTCGTCCGCGCCGCGCCGCGTGATCGACGCCGTCCTCGCGCACCATGGAGTCGACCACCACTTCAAGGCCACCGTCTCCAGCGCCGAGGTCCCGCGGGGCAAGCCCAGCCCGGACGTCTATCTCGCGGCGGCCGGCAAGCTCGGCGTGCCGGCGGCGGACTGCCTGGCGGTGGAGGATTCCAGCAACGGGCTGCGTGCCGCCGCGGCGGCCGGGATGACGGTCGTCGCCATCCCCAACCCGGGCTACCCTCCGGCCGCCGACGCCCTCGCGGGCGCGGCCCACCGCGCGGCCGACCACGACGACGTACGCCGCTTTCTGCTCTCCCGGCTGAGGGACGGCTCGCAGCTCAAGGAAGGTGACCGGGCATGAAGGACGCGATCAGGGTGCTGGCCTCGGGCGACCACTTCATCGCCCCCCAGCTGTTCGTGGAGGCGCTCCAGAAAGCGGCCCCCGGCACCGCGCTGGAGTTCCGTACCCAGACCACCCCCTGGCCGCACACCCCCTTCGGCCCCGTCGGCAACGTCAAGGAGGCCAGCGGCACCGAGGACGAGCTGCTCGAAGCGCTCGGCGACGCCGAGGTCGCGCTGGTCCAGATGGCGCCGTTCACCGACCGCGTCATCCGCGAGGCCCCGAATCTGAAGCTGATCGCGGTGGCCCGCGGCGGCCCGGTCAACGTCGATGTGGCCGCCGCCACCCGCGCCGGCATCCCGGTCACTTTCACCCCGGGCCGCAACGCGGCGGCCGCCGCCGAGTTCGCGCTCGGGCTGATGCTGGCCGCGCTGCGCCGCATCCCGGCCTCCGACGCCGAGCTGAAGAAGGGCGCCTGGCGGGGCGACTACTACGCCATCGACAACGCGGGCATCGAGCTGGACGGCACCACCGTCGGACTCGTCGGCTACGGCGCCATCGGCGCGATCGTCGCCCGGGTGCTGCGAGCCTTCGGCTCCACGGTGCTGGTCGCCGACCCCTACGCCGATCCGGCCAGGGCGGCGGCGGACGGCGTGGAGCTGGTGGCGCTGGAGGAGCTGCTGCGCCGCAGCTCGGTCGTCAGCCTGCACGCCCGCGTCACCCCCGAGACGCGGCACATGCTCAACGCCGACAACCTCAAGCTGCTCCCCAAGGGCGCGGTGCTCGTCAACTCGGCGCGCGGCGAACTCATGGACTACGGCCCGCTGCCCGCGCTGCTGGAGTCCGGCCACCTGGGCGCGCTGGCGCTGGATGTGTACGACGTCGAGCCGCCGCCGGGGGACTGGCCGCTGCACCGCGCGCCGAACGTCATCACCACCCCGCACCTGGCGGGCGCCACCCGGCAGACCGCCGACCGCGCCGCGGCCATCACGGCGGCACAGGCAGCCGCGTATCTGCGCGGCGAGCGCCCCGAGTTCGTGGTCAACCCGGAGGTGTTCGAGGCCGCGAAGTCCGCCGGGGGAGGGCAGCAGTCATGATCGTCGGGGTCGACGTCGGCACCTCGGTCACCAAGGCCCAGCTCATCGCGCGCGACGGGCGCACCACCCCGGCGCACGAGGCCCGCAGCACGCTGTACACGCTGCCGGGCAACCGCGTCGAGCAGGACATGGACGAGGTCATCGGCACCGTCGTCACCGTCGTACGGGCCGCCGTCGCCGATGCCGCACAGCTCGACCCGCACGAGCCCATCGAGGCCCTCGCACTGACCGGCCAGGGCGACGGCCTGTGGCTGCGGGACGCGCACGGCCGCCCGGTGGGCCGGGCACTGTCCTGGATGGACGGCCGCGCGGCCCCCGTGCTGGACAAGTGGACCGCCGACGGCACGGCCCGCGAGGTGCACCGGCGCACCGGAGCCGGAATGTTCCCCGGCGCCGCCGGGCCCCTCCTCGCCCACCTGGCCGAACACGAGCCCGAGCGGCTGGAGGCCGCCGACGTGGCCGGGTACTGCGTCGACGCCATCGCCCAGCGCTTCACCGGCACCCGCACGGTGGACGCCTCGGACGCCTCGGTGCCGTTCCTGGACGTGGCACGCCGTACGTACGACGACGAGGCGCTGGAGCTGTGCGGGCTGGGCCGGTGGCGCGGGCTGCTGGCCGAACCCGCGCCGCCCGGCGCGCTGTTCGGGCTGCTGCCCAAGGTCGCCGCCGAGCTCGGGCTGCCGGCCGGGCTGCCGGTCAGCGCAGGGCCCTTCGACATTCCGGCCTGCGGCTTCGGCTCGGGCCTGGAGCAGGTCGGCGAGGGCAACCTCATCGTCGGTACGACGCTGGCCTGCCAGGTGCTGAGCGACGACCCGGCGCCGGGCGCCGGGGACGAGGCGGCCGGCATGATCCTGGCCACCCCGTTCGAGGGCCGGTATCTGCGGGTGATGCCCGCCATGATCGGCACGGCCGGGCTCGACTGGCTGCTGGGCATGCTCGGCGTACGCATCGAGGAACTCGACGCGCTGCTGGCCCAGTCGCCGTACGGCGCCGCCGGGGTGACGGCCCTGCCGTTCCTGTCCGCCAGCGGTGAGCGTGCGCCCTTCGTGGACGCCCGCGCCCGCGGCCGGCTCGACGGGCTCTCGCCGCTGACCGGCCGCGCCGATCTGGTGCGCGCCCTGTGCGAGGCCGTCGCCTACTCGGCACGGCACTGCCTGGAGACCCTCGGCGTGGCCGGGGCCGTCACCGCGTGCGGCGGGGGAGCGCGCTCCGGCGAGTGGGGGCGCATCTTCGCCGGCGTGCTCGGGCGGGACGTCCATGTGCGGGAGGACGCCGTGGGCATCCGGGGCGCAGCGCGGGTCGCCTGGCGCGCGCTGGGCGTCGACGCCGAGGGCGGCGCCGCTGGTGCGGGCCGTGTCGCCCGCGCCGACAACGAGGCGGTCGCCTTCTACGAAGACGGCTACCGCCGCTACCTCGACACCTTGGAGAGAGCCCGCCAGTCCTGGTGACGCTCGCCCGCCCGTTCCCCGGATTTCGGTCCGCCCGGTGCCACACCCTGCTGGAGTCCCACATGACCCGCGTCTTCAACGACCCGTCCCACTTCGCCGAGGACATGGTCCAAGGCTTCGTCGCGGCGCACCCGGAGCACGTCCGCGCCGTTCCGGGCGGCGGCGGTGTGGTCAGAGCCCACCGCCCCGCCACCCCGAAAGTCGCCGTGCTGACGGGCGGCGGCTCCGGCCACTACCCCGCCTTCTGCGGCGTGGTCGGCAAGGGGTTCGCCGACGGCTCGGTCATCGGCAACGTCTTCACCTCCCCGTCCGCCGCGCAGGCGTACTCCGTTGCGGCGGAGGCCGAAACAGGGGCAGGCGTGCTGTTCATGTTCGGCAACTACGCGGGCGACGTCATGAACTTCGGCCAGGCGGCCCAGCGGCTGACCGCCGAGGGCATACCGGCCCGCTGCTTCGCCGTCACCGACGACATCGCCAGCGCCCCCGCCGCCGAGGCGGACCGGCGGCGCGGCATCGCCGGCGGGTTCACCGTCTACAAGACGGCCTCGGCGGCGGCCGAGGAGGGCGCCGGTCTGGACGAGGTGATCCGGATAGCGGAGCACACCAACGCCCGTACCCGCTCGCTCGGTGTGGCCTTCGCGGGCTGCACGCTGCCGGGCCAGCGCGAGCCGCTGTTCACCGTCCCTGCGGGGAAGCTCGGCCTGGGCCTGGGCATCCATGGCGAGCCCGGCGTGAGCGAGACCGAGCTGACCAGCGCCGAGGAGCTGGCCCGCACCCTGGTGGAGGGGCTGCTGGCCGAGCGGCCCGCGGAAGCCGCGGAGAGCCGCCGGGTCGCGGTCCTGCTCAACGGCCTGGGCGCCACCAAGTACGAGGAGCTGTACGTGCTGTGGGCGTCCGTTTCCCGGCTGCTCGCCGAGGCGGGGCTCGAACTGGTACGGCCCGAGGTCGGCGAGCTGGTCACCTCGCTGGACATGGCGGGCTGCTCGCTGACCGTCACCTGGCTGGACGACGAACTCGAACGGCTCTGGCTCGCCCCCGCCGACACCCCCGCCTACCGCCGCGGCGAGCTGGCGCCGGAAGCCCCCGGCACGGGCGACGCGACCGCTGCCGGGAGCACGGCCGCTGCTGCGAGTCCCGCTATCGCCGAGCGCGCGGCCACCGCTCCCCGCCCGGCCACCGCCACCCGCACGGCCGACGCGCCCGCCACCGCGACCCGGGAGGCGGTTGCCACCGCGGCCATCGTCGTCCGTGCCTTCCAGGCGGCCCACGCCCTCCTCCACGAGCAGGAGGAGACCCTTGGCCGGCTCGATGCCGTCGCGGGGGACGGGGACCACGGGCGCGGCATGTGCAAGGGCGTGGACGCGGCGCTGGCCGCGGCCGAGAAGGCGCAGGCCACGGGCGCAGCGCCGGCCGCGCTGCTGGGTGCGGCCGGGGACGCCTGGGCCGCCGAGGCGGGCGGCACTTCCGGGGCGCTGTGGGGCGCGGGGCTGCGCGCTTTCGGCTCCGCACTTCCCGCCGACCGCGCCGCCGGGCCCGCGGAACTGGCAGCCGGCGCACGGGCCGCGCTGGAGGCCGTCACCTCGCTGGGCAAGGCGGAGCCCGGTGACAAGACCCTGGTCGATGGACTCGACCCGTTCGTGACCGCTTTCACGGGGCGGCTGGAGGCGGGTGGCGCGCCCGCCCAGGCGCTGGCCGACGCGGCCGATGTGGCCCGTACCGCCGCGGAGGCCACCGCGCAGCTGCGCCCCAGGCTGGGCCGTGCCCGGCCGCTCGCCGAACGCAGCGTCGGCACCCCTGACCCCGGCGCCACCTCGCTCGCGCTGGTCCTGGGCGCGGTGGCGGACGCCGTACGCCCCGCAGTCTGATCCCGCCACCAGGAGGAAACGCACCATGAGCAGCACCCCCGCAGCGTCCCGGCAGCCCTTCCGCATCGTCGTGGGCTGCGACGACGCGGGTCTCGACTACAAGGAAGCCCTCAAGAAGGACCTGGAGGCCGACGCCCGCGTCTCCCAGGTCACCGATGTCGGCGTCGGCGGGGAGGGACCCGGCGGCGGCCCGGATCTCGACCGGGCGTATCCGCACGTCGCCGTCGAGGCGGCGCGCCGGGTCGCCGACGGCGAGGCCGACCGCGCGCTGCTCGTCTGCGGCACCGGACTCGGCGTCGCCATCAGCGCCAACAAGGTTCCCGGCATCCGCGCCGTCACCGCCCATGACAGTTACTCGGTACAGCGGTCGGTGCTCAGCAACAACGCCCAGGTGCTCTGCTTCGGCCAGCGCGTCATCGGCCTGGAACTGGCCCGCACCCTGCTGGACGAGTGGCTGGACCAGCACTTCGACGAGGGCTCGGCCTCGGCGGCGAAGGTCGCCGCGATATCCGGCTACGAGCAGGGCTGCTGACCCCGGTATCAAGCCCTGGCAAAAGGCAGGAGCCCCCGCTGAAGCGGGGGCTCCTTGGGTACTGCTGGATACTGCAGAGTCAGGGACTACTGCGCGGTGACGTTCTCCGCCTGCGGGCCCTTGGGGCCCTGGGTGACGTCGAACGTCACCGTCTGGTTCTCCTCCAGAGAGCGGAAACCAGATGCGTTGATCGCGGAGTAGTGGACGAAGACATCGGGACCGCCGCCGTCCTGGGCGATGAAACCGAAGCCCTTTTCGGCGTTGAACCACTTAACGGTTCCGGTAGCCATAAGCCCTCCTTGGGCCTATAAGGGTGTCCCTGCTCCCAGAACCCACAAAGAAGCCTGAAAACGACGAGAGCCCGCGGTCACATGCTCCGCAGGCTCTGTACTGCAAGGGAAACCAAACTGCAACTTGCCGCTGAGCCTAGCACGGTGGGCCCCGGGGCGGAAGTGCTCCCGATCATGGCTGTCGATCATGTCCGGCAGCCGAGCAGTTGCGCCGAGGGAGCAGTGGGGGCGTGTCGGTCTCCGGCGATGCAGCGGGGCTCGATACCGTACTTTGCGGTGTTTGTGTTGATATGACGGCATCGGTGGCCGTGATGGGCGCTGGATGTACCGGGCGCATGGCGAGGCGTGGCATCGGGTTGTGGAGGCAGCCGTGGCGGAGTCACCGGACAACGGGCGGCTCGCCGGGCGCCTGGCCGCCGTGGGGGCGTTGGCGTTCGTACTCGTCGTGCCACCGGTGCTGGCGCAGTTCGACGAAATGGACCGGATCTTCGGTGTCCCGGTTCTGTGGGCGTACCTCTATCTCGTCTGGGCGGCCGTGATCGCCCTGGTCGCCGTCATCGGCGCCAGAACGCGGTAGTGCTGTGCTCCGGACCGGGGTCATCGTCGCTGCTTCGGTGTGCTATCTCGGCCTGCTCTTCGTCGTGGCCTTCTATGCCGAGCGACGGGCAGACGCCGGACGGAGCCTGATCAACAACGCCACCGTCTACGCTCTGTCCCTCGCGGTGTACGAAACCGCGTGGGCGCTCTACGGCAACGTGGGCGGAGCCGCCACCTCCGGCATCGACTTCCTGGGCTTCTACATGGGCCCGGTGATCATGCTCGCGCTCGGCTGGCTGGTGCTGCGCAGAATCATCCGGATCAGCCGCCGGCACCGGGTCACGTCGCTGGCCGACTTCGTCTCCGCCCGCTACGGCAAGAGCGCGGTGTTGGGCGGTCTGGTCACGGTCATCGCCGTGGTCGGAGTTGTTCCCTATATCTCGCTCCAGCTCAAAGCGGTCTCCAACGCCTTCGAGATCATTCGGCGGTACCCCGAGATCACCACCCCCTCGCGGCTGGGCCATGTCCCGCCGCTTCAGGACACCGGGTTGTACGCGGCGCTGCTGCTCGCCGCGTTCACCATCCTTTTCGGCACCCGCCACCTGGACACCGCCGAACGCCACGAGGGCTTGGTCGCCGCCGTCGCGTTCGAGTCCGTGGTCAAGATCGGAGCACTCCTCGCGGTCGGGATCTTCGTGACTTTCTGGATGTTCCGGGGGTTCGACGACCTGTTCGCCGAGGCGGCGCACGCCGGTCTCGGCCAGTTGTTCACCCTGCAAGGGCACACCAGCTACGGCACCTGGTTCTGGTTCATCGTGCTGTCCATGCTGTCGGTCCTGCTGCTGCCTCGGCAGTGGCAGGTCACCTTCGTCGAGAATGTCGACGAGGAGCACCTCAAGCGGGCGATGTGGCTGTTCCCGCTGTATCTGCTCGCGAACACCGTCTTCGTGCTTCCGCTCGCGGCCGCCGGCATTCTGCGGCTCGGCGGGGCCACCGACGCCGACACCTTCGTGCTGACCCTGCCGATGGTCGAAGGGCAGCAGGCGCTCGCCCTGTTCGTCTTCATCGGCGGCCTCAGCGCGGGCACCGCCATGATCGCCGTCGAGACCATCGCGCTCGCCACCATGGTGTCGAACTCACTTGTGATGCCGCTGCTGCTGCGCGGCAGGTCCCGGCTGGCGAACCGGGACGATGTCACCGGTCTGGTACAGGGCATCCGCCGGACGGCCATCGTGCTGATCCTGCTACTCGGGTACGCGTACTTCCGACTCGCGGGTGAGGGACATGCGCTGACCTCGTTCGGCGTGGTGTCGTTCGCGGCTGTCGCACAGTTCGCACCCGCGGTCCTCGGCGGCCTGTTCTGGAAGGGCGGTACCCGCCAGGGGGTGCTGGTCGGCCTCGTAGGGGGGTTCGCCATCTGGTCGTACACCCTGCTGCTGCCGAGCTTCGCCGAGTCCGGGCTGCTGCCCGCCTCGCTCTTGCGTGAGGGCCCGCTCGGCATCGAGCTGCTCCGGCCGCAGCAACTGTTCGGCCTGGCGGGATTGGACCCGACCAGCCACGCGATGTTCTGGAGCGCGCTGGTGAACATCGGGGGGTATGTCGTCGTCTCACTCGCCGGCCGGCCGAACACCGCCGAGCAGGCGCAGGCGGTGCAGTTCGTCGACATCCTCGCAGAGCCTGCCGGGGAGCGGCGCTGGCGGGCCCGTGCCACGGTCGGCGCCTTGCAGACGATGCTGGAGCGGTTCCTCGGGCGAGAGGGCGCCGAGCGTGCGGTGCGCTCCTACCCGGGGGCGAGCCCCGAATCGCCGGAAGCAGCAGCGCCCCCGGACCTGATCCATCATGCGGAAGCGCAGCTCTCCGGCACTGTCGGCGCGGCGTCCGCACGGCTCGCGGTCGACGCGGTGGTCGGTCAGGAGCCGGTCCGCACCGATGAGGTGATGGAGATGATCGGCGAGGCGTCGCAGCGGGTCGAGCTGGTCCGGCAGCGTCTGGAGTTCCTCTACGACGCGACCAGTGGCATCGGCACCACCCTCGATGTGACGCACACGGCCCAGGAGCTGGCTCAGGTCGCGGTCCCGGGCTTCGCCGACTATGTCACCGTCGACCTGGCGGAGGCCGTGCTGCGCGGTGACGAACCGGGGACCGACGGCGGCACCGGCGGCGGCAGCCCGCGGATGCGGCGCACGGCCGTCAGCGGCATCCACGAGGAAGCTCTTCCCTTCTTCCGCGTCGGCGACCTGATCACCTTCGCGCCGGCCTCACCACCCGCCCGCAGCATCGAGACGGGGAAGGCAGTCCTGGTGCCCCGGCTGCGCGACTCCCCGGGCTGGCAGGCGGTGGACCAGGAGCGGGCCTCACGCATCCTCGACTACGGAGTCCACTCGTACATCACGACGCCGCTGACCGCCCGCGGCGTGCTGCTGGGCGTCGTCCACTTCTGGCGGTCGGAGAAGCCCGAGCCCTTCGAGCAGGACGATCTCTCCCTCGCGGTCGAACTCGCTGCCCACGCCGCCGTCTCCCTCGACAACGCACGCCGCTACACCCGCGAGCACGGCATGGCCGTGGCGCTGCAGCGCAGCCTGCTGCCCCGCGCGCTGCCCGAACAGAACGCCGTCGAGGTCGCCTTCCGCTACCTCCCAGCGCAGGAGGGGGTCGGCGGCGACTGGTTCGATGTCATCCCCCTTTCGGGCGCCCGCGTCGCCCTGGTGATGGGCGACGTCGTCGGGCACGGGCTGCATGCCGCCGCCACCATGGGACGGCTGCGCACCGCCGTGCACAACTTCTCCTCCCTCGATCCGCCGCCCCACGAACTCCTCAGCCATCTCGACGAGTTGGTCACCGTGACCGACCAGGACGCCGTCGCGGCCGGCGACGAGACCACCATCACCGGCGCCACCTGCCTGTACGCCGTCTACGACTCCGTGTCCCGTAGCTGTGCCGTCGCCAGGGCCGGCCACCTGGCGCCCGCTGCGGTGCACCCTGACGGCAGCGTGGAGTTCCTGGACGTACCCTCGGGTCTCCCCCTCGGCATCGGCGGGCTGCCCTTCGAGTCCGTCGAGCTGCTGCTGCCCGAGGGCAGCAGCCTCGTCCTGTTCACCGATGGCCTTGTCGAACGCCGTGACCAGGACATCGACACCGGGCTCGGACTGCTCCGAGAGACCCTGGCGCGCCCCGGCCGGTCCCCCGAGGAGACCTGTGACGCCGTACTCGATGCCCTCCTCCCGGACATCCAGAGCGACGACATCGCGCTGCTCGTCGCCCGCACGCGGGTGCTGGGGGCCGGACAGGTCGCGCAATGGGACGTGGAGTCGGACCCGGCAGCCGTGCGCCGCGTACGCGCCGCCGTCTCCGCGCTGCTCGCGGAGTGGGAGCTGGAGAGCCTCCAGGACACCACGGAGCTGATCCTCAGCGAACTGATCACCAACGCCATGCGCTACGGCGTCGGGCCCATCAAGGTGCGACTGCTGCGCGACCGTACGCTCACCTGCGAGGTCTATGACAACAGCCTCACCTCGCCGCACCTGCGCTATGCCACCACCACGGACGAGGGCGGGCGGGGCCTCTTTCTCGTCGCCCAGCTCTCCGCACGCTGGGGTACCCGCTACACCAAGGACGGCAAAGTCATCTGGGCCGAGCAGACCATGCCGGAGGTTCCCGGCAGCTGACCGGCGCGGTCGGCTGCGCGCCGCCCTCGCCCCCTGTGCGAACCCCGATAATCCGGGGCGTACTCTCCGGAGAGTGACTGCGAAACCTAGGCATGTGCGCACCCGACCCCGCGTCGCGCACATCCAGTTCCTCAACTGTCTGCCGCTGTACTGGGGCCTGGTCCACACCCACACCCTGCTGGACCTGGACCTGACCAGGGACACCCCCGAGAAGCTCAGCGAGATGATCATCGATGGGCGGCTCGACATGGGCCCCGTCACCCTGGTGGAGTTCCTGCGGAACGCGGCCACCACCAATGACCTCGTGGCCCTCCCGGACATCGCCGTGGGCTGCGACGGCGACGTCATGTCGTGCGAGATCGTCTCCCGGGTCCCGCTCGACCAGCTGGACGGCGCCAGGGTGGCACTCGGCTCGACGTCGCGTACGTCCGTACGCCTCGCCCAGCTGCTGCTCGCCGAGCGGTACGGCGTCCAGCCGGACTACTACAGCTGCCCGCCCGACCTGGAGCGGATGATGAAGGAGGCGGACGCCGCCGTCGTCATCGGTGACGTGGGACTGCGCGCCTATCTGCGGCAGCTGCCGGAGGAGGACCTCCAGGTCCACGATCTGGGGCGGCTGTGGAAGGAGTGGACGGGGCTGCCGTTCGTCTTCGCCGTCTGGGCCGTGCGCCGCGACTTCCTGCAGCAGGCGCCGGAGACGGTGCACGAGACGCACCGCGCCTTCCTGGCCTCCCGCGATCTGGCCATGGAACAGGTCGACCAGGTGGCCGAGCACGCCGCGCGCTACGAGATCTTCGAGCCGGCGGTGCTGGAGCGGTACTTCACCACCCTCGACTTCCGGTTCGGCGAACGGCAGCTGGAGGGCGTCGCCGAGTTCGCCCGCCGTACGGGTGCGACGACCGGTTATCCGTCCGACGTCCGGGTGGAGATGCTCGGCTCCGAGCGTGAGCCCGAGCGCGAGCCCGAGCCCCGCAGCTGAGGCCCGGGGGCACCCGGACCGTCCTCGGGGATGCGCCCCCGAGCGGCCCGGTGCCCCTGGCGTACGCTGGTCCGGTGCCGCTGTGCAGGGATAAGCGGCGAGATACATCGAATGTGCGAAGTGCGACCTTTGGAGGGACGCCACGGTGACAGCGCACGTGTCGGAAGCCGACCTGCTCTCCGCCCTCGACCGCGCGGCCACCGGAGGGCGCGTCACTCCCGAAGAGGCGCTCGACCTCTACCGGTACGCGCCCCTGCACGCGCTGGGCGCCGCCGCCGACAAGGCGCGCCGCCGCCGGTACGCGGGGACCGAGCACATCGCCACGTACATCATCGAGCGCAACATCAACTACACCAACTCGTGCGTGACGGCCTGCAAGTTCTGCGCCTTCTACGCCTCGCCCAAGAGCGACAAGGTGTGGATCCGCGACCTGGACGACATCCTGCGCCGCTGCGCGGAGACGGTGGAGCTGGGCGGCACCCAGATCATGTTCCAGGGCGGGCACCACCCCGACTTCGGGGTGGAGTACTACGAGAAGCACTTCGCCGCCATCAAGAAGGCGTTCCCGCAGCTGGTCATCCACTCGCTGGGCGCCAGCGAGGTCGAGCACATGGCGCGGATCTCCGGGGTGACCCCCAAGGAGGCGATCGAGCGCATCCACGCCGCAGGGCTGGACTCCTTCGCCGGCGCCGGCGCCGAGCTGCTGCCCGCCAGGCCCCGCAAGGCCATCGCGCCCCTCAAGGAGTCGGGCGAGCGCTGGCTGGAGATCATGGAGATCGCCCACAATCTGGGCGTGGAGTCCACCTCCACCATGCTGATGGGCACGGGCGAGACCAACGCGGAGCGCATCGAGCACCTGCGGATGATCCGGGAGGTGCAGGACCGCACCGGCGGCTTCCGCGCCTTCATCCCGTACACCTACCAGCCGGAGAACAACCACCTGAAGGGGCAGACGCAGGCGACCGTCTTCGAGTACCTGCGGATGATCGCCATCGCGCGGATCTTCCTGGACAACGTCGCCCACATCCAGGGCTCCTGGCTGACGACCGGCAAGGACATCGGCCAGCTCTCGCTGCACTACGGCGCCGACGACCTCGGCTCGGTGATGCTGGAGGAGAACGTCGTCTCCTCGGCGGGCGCCAGGCACCGCTCCAACCGTATGGAGCTGATCGACCTCATCCGCAAGGCGGGGCGCGTCCCGGCGCAGCGTGCCACCACGT
Organism: Streptomyces oryzae; assembly: GCF_017676365.1. Lineage (GTDB taxonomy): Bacteria > Actinomycetota > Actinomycetes > Streptomycetales > Streptomycetaceae > Streptomyces > Streptomyces oryzae. Next base: position 1,252 of record NZ_JADKMA010000129.1, on the reverse strand, counting down.
ACGAGCATCTGGTGGTGCACGACGACCCGGCGAACGACCCGGTGGACGACAAGGTCGTCTCGCACTTCTCCTCCACCGCCATCGAGGGGGGCACCGCGCACCCCGAGCTGGCTCTCATCGACGCGAACTGACGCAGAACTGAACTGACTGACTGACGCAGAACTGAACTGACTGAACTGACGGGCGGGCAACAGGCCATGAGCCGCGCATCCCTGGACAAGCAGCCGCACGAGGTCGCCGCCATGTTCGACGACGTCGCGGCCAAGTACGACCTCACCAACGACGTGCTCACGGCCGGCCAGGCCCGGCTGTGGCGGCGCGCCGTCGCCGCCGCCGTGGACGCGCGGCCCGGTGAGAAGGTGCTCGACCTGGCGGCAGGCACCGGCACCTCCTCGCTGCCGTTCGTGGAGGCCGGCGCCTTCACCGTGCCGTGCGACTTCTCGCTCGGCATGCTGCGCGAGGGCAAGCAGCGTCACCCCTGGATGCCGTTCCTCGCGGGGGACGGGACCCGGCTCCCCTTCGCCGACGCCACGTTCGACGCCGTGACCATCTCCTTCGGGCTGCGCAACATCAGCGAGGTGGACGCGGCCCTCGCCGAGATGCGGCGGGTGACCAAGCCCGGCGGGCGGGTGGTGATCTGCGAGTTCAGCCAGCCGACCTGGGCGCCCTTCCGCACCGTCTACATGCAGTACCTGATGCGGGCACTGCCGTCCATCGCACGGCAGGTCAGCAGCAACCCGGACGCGTACGTCTACCTCGCGGAGTCCATCCGCGAGTGGCCCGACCAGCCCGCGCTCGCCGCCCGCCTCCAGGACGCGGGCTGGAGCCGGGTGGCCTGGCGCAATCTGACGGGCGGCATCGTCGCCCTGCACCGCGGCTTTTGCCCGAAGGACTGACGGGGCGAAGGACCGACGGCCTGCAGGACTGACGGGGCGTCGGTCTGAGGCGCTGGGGGCCAAGTCCGGTTGCGCTTGGATAAATTGCCTTCCCCCAGGGGGCGTTCGGCGGAACGATGTAACCCGTCCCCTCGCACCGTACGCACACGTGCGGTGCCCCTGTGTGCCGTTTCTCCCCGAACGCCGAACGCCGACCGCCGAAGCCGAACGCAACCGCATCGGAGCGCCATGTCGTCCCCGCCGCCGTCGTCCCCGCCGTCCTGTCCGCAATGCGGTGCCGAGTCCCCCGCTGAGGCCCGCTTCTGCATGTCGTGCGGAGCTCCCACGGCACCGACGGCACCGCCCGCTCCCGCCGC
>NZ_JADKMA010000128.1 GCF_017676365.1 Streptomyces oryzae | reverse complement strand
CCTCCACCCCGTCGACGGGCATCTCGTCCTCCACCGGGTCCAGCCCGGCGAACCCGATGAACTCCCCGGTGGCACGCACCTCGACCGCCCACCAGCCCCAGCCCCGTCGCTGCAGATCCCTCTGGAACCCGGCCACCGACGCGTCGCTCTCGGCCCGGCCGAGCACCCCGGGAAAGTGCTCCCGCACCTGTGGGTCGGCGTTCATCGCCGCCCATGGAGCGAGATCGCTCTCCCGCCATCCGCGCAGCAGCAGTCGCCCGGTTCGCAACTCTGTCACCTCTGTCACCTCTGTCACCGTGGCAACCTAACGGCTCGCGGGCCGGGCGGCGATGCAATAACCCGGCAGAGCGCGGCGCCTCAACCCGCAGCCTTACGGGGCACTCCGGGCACCTCTTCGAGAGCTCCGTGCTGATGGTGGGCGCAGCGGGTCGCGTGCGGCCACTGGGTGAAGGTGCCGTCCGCCCCCTCCACCAGCAGCCGCCGGCCCTGGGCGAGCACCCCGCTCGGCTCCAGTCCGGTCAGGCTCGCCGCCGTGTAGGCGGCGCTCAGGCTGGCCAGGTCGTGCACGATGCCGATGCTGAACAGGGACTGCGTCTCGGCGATGGCCTCGTGGTCGCCGGCCCGGATGACGACCCGCAGCTGCGGTGCGACGGCCCGCGCCGCCACACCCACCGCGATGTTGTCCAGGTCGTCGGAGGCGACGGCGGCCATGGCCTGGGCCTTGTGGAGGCCGAGCTTGCGGAGTACGAAGCGGTCCCGCGCGTCCGCGACGACGACGGGGATGCCGAGCGCCTTCGCCAGCCGGAGGTTGGGTGCCGCGGGGTCGCGCTCCACCGCGATCACGCCGAGGCCCAGTTCCTGGAGGCGCGTACACAGCCGCAGCCCCACCTGACCGAGCCCGACCACCACCACATGGCCGGCCCTGGGCAGCGCCCGCGGGCCCACCATGCCGATCGAACGCGGGGCCAGCAGCCGGTCGACCATGCCGGCCGTGAAGACGGCGGTGAAGACGATGCTGGTCAGCATGGCGACGCTGGCGAACAGTACATAGCCGGTCGAACCGTGCGCGGTGGCGGGCCCGACGGTCGCCAGGGTCCGCGCCGCTTCGAAGAGGGCTTCCACCGGCGGCCGGTGGTTGAGGGCCACGGACCAGCCCCAGTCCGCCAGCAGCACGGCGAAGAGACCGGCGAGACCGGCCAGCATGATCCGCGAACTCCCGTCGTGCGGCCGCAGCTGCCCCCGGACCTTTCCGGCCAGCGCCCGGTATCTGAGCGAGCGCGGCGGCCGGTACGGGTCGAGCCGTACCCCGTCACCCTCCCAGCGGGCCCCGACGTGCCCCGTGGGCGTGCGGTCGAGCGCCAGCAGCCCTGGCTGGAGGCAGGCGGCCAGCAGCACCGGAGCGGCGACATCGGCCGGCGAGGTGACCCGGCAGTTCGGCACCGTACGCGCGAGCTGCTCGGCGACGGTGCGGTCGAAGACCGCCACCACCAGATTCACGCCGGGGCGGATGTGCTCGACCGCGAGGGCGTAGCGCAGCGACTCGGCGTCGTCGTCGAAGAGCACCGCGACGCCTGCCACTTCGGGGCCCTCCCGGCCGAGGGCCCGGCGCAGCGCCTCGTCCGTGGGCTGTGCCAGGTGGCGCACGACGTTCCCCGCCGCCTGCAGATGACCGCAGACCCGGCGCGCCGCGTCATTGCCGATCACGACGTAGTGCTGCTGTTCCGCCTCGTTCGCAGCAGGCGCGCCGGAGCACTCAGACAGCGAAGGCGCAGTCATCTGACCGGTAGGGGTCGCAGCTGAGGCAGCGGAGGTTCCGGCAGCCGCTGCAGCGTACGAGCAGCCGGCCGCAGTGGCAGGTGGGGTCGATCTCGTCAGCGGGCTCTGTGTCCATCGCCGGGCGCCTGCTCACGGCGCTCATGGGAACTGCTCCAATCCGTGGTGCGGGACAGCGGGATTCATGGCCCGCCCGGCCCGCCTCGCCGCTCCGGACGTGGCTTCCGCGTCTCCGGGATCACTGGCTGGACGCGGAGAGCACAAGCGGCGCGGACGGAAAGCTCCCTCCGTCCGTGGGGGCCGAGCCGACCAGCGGAGAAAACCGGGGGTCACCCGGCGCGAAATCCCGCGCCCCCTGAACGTAGGGCGGCCACCTCCCTCGCACTATGTACAGATGTCACACAGGTGACGCTCTGCATTGGACAGATGCTCAAGGGGTCGCGGCGTCACCGTGGCCGGCCGGAGAGAGTGGTGCGGCGGACGTACCGTCCAGGCCGAGGCACGCGGTGACGCGGCTGTCGTCGAAGGCGCCGGTCTGGAAAGGACCGAGCCCCAGCGCGGTGGCGGTCAGTACGAAGCTCTGCCCGAAGTGGCCCGCGTCGAGGAGACAGACGCGGTACGCGCGGGTTGCGGTACTTGACGAGCATCCGCTCGACCTCCGCGACCAGACAGATCACGAAAGCGGCCCCGCCTGCCCACTCCTGGTTCCCGCACGCGGCGGCCAGCTCGTCCCTGTCACAGCCCTCGGACAGCAGCTCCAGGGAGTGCTCCCGGGCGTTGTAGTGGTACCAGCCGGGTGCCATGTCGCTGACGTTACGGACCGCAACGTACGCCCCCAGCTCCTGCCGGGCTCCCCCAGAGGGACTGGTGCGCCGGATCAGCGCACCGAACCCACCCGCGTAGATGAAGTCCACCGGCCCGAAGACGGTCGCGAGCAGCGCGGCGAGACGGGACAGCTGCACCGGTTCGGCACCGAAGTCACGGGTCGTACGCCGTTGGTAGAGGGCATCCCCGAGGGGAGTGTCCAGCTTCGCCGGGGTACGGGGGAGCAGAACGCGGTCCGCGTCGAGGTAGCTGGTGAAGATCGCGGGGCGCCCCCGGTCCTCCATGATCTCCGCCGTGGCGGCCGGGAGGGTGACCGGGGTGCTGTGGGAGTAGGGGCGGACGATGAACTCGTCCCGGTGCCAGTAGCAGGTCAGGCAGCGGCCCCTGCGCAAACGCGTTACGGCTCCTTCGGGCAAGAGTCGGGAAAGGAAATCCGGGGGCGAGTCAGTGCCCGCCCCCGGACTGTCAGGCGTCAGCGGGCTATACCAGTGCCAACTGCCGAAGCGCCTGTCGTCACGGGGTGCGGGCTTCGCCGTGAGGGTGATCTTCCGCATGTCGTCACCTCCCTCCGGTCTCGTCATGGCCGGTCTCCGGAGCCGCCCGACTCAGGGGTTTGCGGCTCCGAGGTCTTTGCGGGCGACGACGAGGCGCTTGGGGTCGCGCTTCTCGTCGGGGCCGGGGTGCAGTCCTTCCCGACCGAGGCCGAACTCGGCCACCTGCCGAACCCCGGCTTCTTCCAGCAGCCGTTCGACTTGTTCCGGGGGGAAGTGGAAGTACTCGTGGACCACGGTGGAGCGTCGGTACAACGGGGCGTCGGCGGCGGTGAAGTGGTCGACATGGAGGCGGACCGCCGGGTGTCCGAGTCAGTGAGGCTGCCCCGGTGCACGGTGAGTGCCCCTTGTACCCATCGACGCGGAGCGTTGTGGCCAACCGCTCGTAGAACCCGGTGGTGTTGAGCTCGAGCACGAACAGCCCGTTCGGGGCCAGGAACCGGGCCACACCCTCGAACGCGGCCTTCAACTCCGCCTCGTCGGCCATGTAATTGAGCGGCTCGCCCAGGGCATCCGAGGTCCACCAGCCGCTTGCCGGGGGCGCCGTGCTCCTCGATGAGCCGGCGGTACATCCCCACCCAGTGGTCGTAGTCGTCGTGGCGGGTAATGGTGTCGTAGTCCTCCGCCATGACGTCGTACACCGACCGAACGGCGTCGGTGTCCTCATCGGCCTCAGGCGTTGCCCCCTCGATCAATTCGCCGTTCCCCACATGAATCTCTCCGTGCGACGTTGGTCGCGCGGCTGGGATTCACTTCGTGAATTGAGGTTTCATGCGCCATGGCCGCTCTGACGGTGACCCGAGCGGCCACGGGAGGGAGAGTGCAAGGCGGCGCCGAGCACGATTCAGGCCCGAGCGTGGCGCGCCGGGGCCCGGTGCCCGGACCAGTTCCGTCGTACATGCGCGTCCTTGGTGCTGGGACACCCGGCCACGGTCGCGGGGGCAGGCTCGGTGCGCTGCACAAAAGTCCGACTCCGAGCCCGCCGCCTTCGCTCCCGGCGGCTGCGGACCTCAGCTGGTCAACCCCCCGCTCCGCAGCCCGCTGATGAAGCGGGCCCACTGGGGCGCGGAGAAGGTGAGCACCGGGCCGGGCCGTCGCTGTAGCTGCTCTTGCGCCAGCGGGTGGTGCTGAGGTCGGGCTGGTTGCCGAGCATCTTGGGCTTCCTTTGCCGGGTGGTGTCAGGCGTTCAAGTCCTCGTTGTGGAATGCAGCGATGAAAGTGCTCAACCGGTGCGACGTCACCCTGGCCGGTCGGCCAGGGTGACGCGGCGCACGGTCGCGGTCGCGGGAGCCTTTCGGCGGCGTCACCGGCTAGACCGGTGTCGTTGAGGCAGCTACGTTGGCTGCGGAACTCAGCTGATCAAGCCCCCAGTATCGAGCGCCCGGATGAAACGGACCCACTGGGTCGCGGGGAAGGTGAGCACCGGGCCGGTGGGGGCGGTCTTGGCGTCGCGAACGGGGACGATGCCGCCGGGCACGTTGGCGGCAACCTCCAGGCATTCGCCGCCGTCGCCGTTGCAGTAACTGCTCTTGTGCCAGTGGGCGGTGCTGAGGTCGGGCTGCCTACCGATCATCTTGCGCTCCTCCGGCTGTGTGGCGTCAGGCGCTCACGTCTCCGTTGTGGATGGCCGTGATGAAGTGCGCCCATTGGGATGCGGGGAAGGTGAGGACCGCACCTGCGGGCGCCGTCTTGCTGTCACGGACCGGGACGATGCCGGTCGCTGCGCTCGCGCCGACCTCCACGCAGCTTCCGCCGGTTCCGTTGCTGTAGCTGCTCTTGCGCCAGCAAACCGCGCTCAAGTCAAGGCGAGTGCTTGCCATTTCGGTAGTCCTCTGCTGCGTCCAGAATCATGGCTAGGGACGCCTTCGGTGATAGCGCGACGGCCCTGAGGAGATCGTACGACCTCTGGTAGGCCGCTACGAGGGCCGGATCATCGAGGACCTCGCCACTGTGCAGTCCCTCCGTGTAAACGAGGGCCGGGGCATCAGCGAACGTCATAATCGCGGTCATCCCGGTCATGAAGGGATGCGGGCCCGCACTCAGCGGCAGGATTTGTGGAACGATCCGGCGTCGCTCGGCCAGGTCGGCGATATGCATGAGCTGTTCAGCCATCTCGGTTGGTCGCAGAAGTGGCTGTCGGATCAAGTTTTCATGCAGCACCGCCCAGAACAGCGGCTTCTTCAGGTCGCTCTTGAGAAGGTCCGCCCGCGCCAGGCGGCCATCCACCTTCGTGGCAACCTCATCGGGCAGCGCGAGAGGGAGCGCCGCCTCAACCACAGCGCGCGCGTATGGCTCTGTCTGGAGCAGGCCGGGCAGGAGGGTTGGGCTCCATTCCTCGATGGTCTGCGCCTGCTTCTCTGCCTCCAGCGCCTTCTCGAAGTACCAGGCGTGCCCCCTCAATCGCGCCTTTCGGACATCCTCACACCGGCGGCGGAAGAACCCATCCGTCTTCAGCACGCGATCCACGTGCTCCGCGAGATCCGGGGGCATGCGCCGCTCCCCGCGCTCGATCTCGCTCAGGTGGCTGGCTCCGTAGTAGCTGCCCTCCACCAGCTCCTGCTGGGTCAGTCCGGCTTGCTCGCGCTTCCAGCGGAGCTCCTTCCCATAGAAGGTGGGGACGCCTGCTGATCCGTCGATGTCCTTGGGTCCTGGCACGGTTCACCGCCGAGAGATTGATGGCTGTTTTCGTTCGGGTGGGGCCATTCCCGGAGGGTCCGCAATTGGTCGTAGCTGATGGGCAGTTCGCTTGCGGGAGCCCGATGAGCAGCAACGTTATCCGCCGCCGGGCCATTGTGTGGGTGGTTGGTCACACAGTGCTCAGGAAGGGTGCGACAAATGAACGACTGTGCGTACGGGCGATCGAAAAGCGTCGAGGAATGCATTGCTGAGCTCAGCGTGGCGCTGCGCGCGAACGGGCTGAAGCTGCCCTCGCTCGGGGCAGACCCGGTGACGTATGCCGGGTGGCAGCCGTACCCACTGATCTCGCTCGGTAATTGCAACCTCGACACCGCCCGCGCCCTCGCAGCCGTGCTGCGCGCTGCGGCGGGGGAGGGGCGGGCCGAGGGGTGAGGACCCGGACGAGGAGGCCCGCGCTTTCCCTCACGGTGGCGGCGCGGGCCCGCGACATCGGCGCCGTACGGAGCGAAGCGGCTGCCCACTGTGCGCGATGGGGCGCGCCCCAAGTCGCTGACACAGTTGCGCTCTGCGTCAGCGAACTGCTCACCAATGTGGTGGTGCATGTGGGGGAGGGCGTGCCCGCAACCGTCGGGATCACGTGGTGCGGCCATGACCGCGTACGGCTCGGCGTCACCGACCCCGACCCGCGTCCCCTCCCTGCGCTTCCTGCCGCCGCTCCCGACGCCGAGTCGGGAAGAGGGCTCGCCCTGATCGACGTGCTCGCGCTGCGCTGGGGCGTGGCGGAGGGCGCGTACGCGAAGACGGTGTGGTGCGAGTTCGCTACCTCGTAGACACTGTCTACCCGCACCTGGTAGACAGTGTCTATGGATGAACGGAACGCCGACGCCGGGCTGCGGGAACGACTGGTCCGCGCAGGTGTCGAACTGGTGGCGGAGGAAGGGGCCCGAGGGGTCTCCCTCCGGGAGATCGCGCGGCATGCGGGGGTCTCCCACGGGGCGCCCCGCCGGTACTTCCCCACCCATCTGTCGCTGCTCTCGGCCATCGCCCGCGAGGGGTTCGGACAGCTGGCGGCCGAGGTGGGGCGGGTGCTGGACGAGCGGCAGCAGGAGAGCCCGCGTGCCCAGCTCGCCGCGCTGGCCCGCGCCTATCTGGCCTTCGCCCGCGGCCACCGGGGCATGTACGAGCTGATGTTCCGGCACGACCTGCTGGAGAGCGGCGAGTTGGGGCTGCGCGAGACGAGCCTGCCGCTCTTCGACGTACTGGTGGACCTCGTCGTACGGGCCCGGCCGGAAGACCCCCCGGAAGCAGACCCGCGCGCACAGGCGGGCGCACTCTGGGCCGGCCTGCACGGGATCGCTCAACTCGGCGCCTGGCGCAGCCTCCAGCTCGCCACCGGCAGCGAGGAGGACGACGTACTGCGTGCCCTGCTGGACGCACACCTCGGGCCGGGACCGGTGAACACGTGAGCGCCCAAGGGCGGGGCATACGGGCCCTCACCCTCGCCGCCAGCGCCACCGGCGCGGCCGTCGTGGCGCTGGACGGCACCGTACTCGTCGTCGTACAGCCCAGCCTCCAGCGGGAGTTCGGTGCCCCGCTCGCGCTGGTGCAGTGGACGAGCACCGGCTATCTGATCGCCGTCGCGAGCCTGCTGGTCTTCGCCGGGCGGCTCGGCGACCGGTACGGGCACGGGCGGCTGTTCGCCATCGGGATGCTGGGCTTCGGCGCGGCCTCGGCCGGGATCGGGCTGGCGGGCTCCATCGGCTGGGTCATCGGACTGCGGGTCGCCCAGGGCGTCTTCGGCGCGCTGCTGCAACCTGCCACGCTCGGCATGCTGCGGGCCGCGTTCCCGCCGGAACGGCTCGGGATGCCGATCGCGGTGCGGACGAGCGTGATCGGACTGGCTGCTGCCATGGGGCCGGTCCTCGGCGGGATGCTCGCCGCCGGACTGGGCTGGCGCGCGGTCTTTTTCCTCAACGTTCCACCGGCCGTGGCCGTCGGGCTCCCTGTGCTGCTGGCGGCGCGCAAAGCCCCCACGGCTCCGTCGCCCGGCCGCCTCGACCTCCCGGGCGCCTGCCTGCTCGCCGCCGCGCTGCTCTGCCTCGTCCACACCCTGGTGTCCCTGCCCGATGACGGCTGGACGGCGGTGAACGGGCTCGCGGCGGCAGCCGGCGCCACCGCAACCGCCACGGCGGCCCTCGCCTTCGTACGGCATGAACGCCGCACTGCAGCCGAGCCGTTGCTGCCCGCGGGGCTGCTGCGTACGCCGGGCATCGCCTCTGCGCTGGCCCTGCTGCTCACCGCCTCGGCGTCGTTGCAGGGGACGCTGTTCGTCGCCGCCTACTTCCTCCAGCGCGTCGTCGGCCTCGACCCCTTCGCCTGCGGGATACGGACCGTGCCGCTGGCCGCCGCGATGGTGCTGGGCGCACCGCTGTGTGCCGTGCTGCTGCGGCGCTGCGGGCCGCGGCGTACGGCCGGGGGAGGGGCGGCGGTGCTGGCGGCCGGGGTGGCGGTGCTGTCGCGCGCGGACGCCGAGGTGGGCGCGGGCGTCGTCGGGGTCGCGTTCTGCGCGCTGGGCGCTGGGTTCGTCGCGGTGATGGTGACCGCCACACCCGTTCTCATGGGGCAGGCTCCGGCCGAGCACGCCGGGGTGGCGGGTGGGTTGAAGCAGACGGCGATGAATGTGGGGCCGACGCTGGGAGTTGCCGTGGCGACGACACTGCTGTCCGCCTTCGCGCCGGGCCGGAGCGCCCCGCACGCGGCGTTCCTGGCCGGGATGGGCCCCACCCTGGCGGTGCTGGCGCTGACGGCGGCCGCCGGACTCCCGCTGGCAGCGCGGCTGAGACGTCCGGACCCGCCACAAAGAAGTTACCGACGAGTTGACACTGTTTCCCCGCGCGCCCACTCTTAGCTGCGCCGTGTACATGCCACCTGCACTCCCAGGGGGTGGTGTCTGTACAAGTCACGCGGTTACGCGAGGAGAAACGCATGGGAACTCAGGGGGAAGGCACCGCTCCCAGCAGACGGACGGTGCTCGCAGGCGTCGGCGGAGCGGGCGCGGCCGCAGTGCTCGGCGGGGGAGTGGCGGCCCAGTCGGCGTACGCCGCGGACAGCGCTGCCGACGGCGGGGCCGACAAGCTGCCGATACCCCGCAAGGCCGAACTCACCGTGCTGCTGACCGGCGACGCGGGCACCGGTGAGGACGGACAGTGGAAGGTGGCCGACGCCGCCCGCGCGGTGTGCGAGCGGCGCGGCGTGGACCTGGCGATCGGGCTTGGCGACAACATCTACGAGAACGGCCCCGAGAGCGACACGGACGACGAGTTCCAGTCCAAGTTCGAACGCCCCAACACCGGCATCGACGTCCCCTGGCTGATGGTGCTCGGCAACCACGACACCAGCGGCATCATCCCGGGCAGCGGCGGATGGCCCTCGCGCGGCAACCACGAGGTGGCGTACCACGCGCACTCGGCCCGCTGGTACATGCCGAACCGCTACTACGCGGTGGCCGTACCCGACGGCGCCGCCGAGCCGGTGGCCGAGTTCTTCGCGCTCGACACCACGCCGCTCTCCTCCTACGTGCTGCAGACCGACCCCACCTACTACTGGGACGGGCCCTTCGCCCGCGAGCAGCGCGCCTGGCTGGCCCGGTCGTTGGCCGCCTCCCGCGCCCGCTGGAAGTTCGTCTTCGCCCACCACCCGCTGCGCAACAACGGCACCCACCGCAACGCGGGCGAGTACGAGGGCGTCACCTGCGGCGACTACATGAGCGGCAAGCACGTCAAGGAGCTGTACGAGGAAGTCGTCGTCGGCGAGGCGGAGTTCATCCTCTCCGGCCACGACCACACCCTGCAGATCCTGGACACCGGCGCCGACTACCGGGGAACCCAGCAGATCGTGTGCGGCGCCGCCGCCAAGACCAAGGGCCGCGCGGACGAGCCGAGCAACAAGGCGTTCTGGGAGGCGTACGACACCCTCGGCTTCATGCTGCTGACGATCAACGCCCAGCAGGTCGTCGTGGACGCCTACACCGTCGATCCGGAGACGGGCGAATCCCGCCACGCCTACCGGCACACCCGCACCGACCGGCTGGGCGCGATTCACACCCGGTGATCGATCCGGCGTAGATTCCCCGCATGGCGGAGGGGACGAAGACCACAGCCGACGTGCGGGACCAGCCGGGGGCGGCCGCAGCGAAACCCGGGCTCGCCCGGTCGTCGCTGCTCATGGCGGCGGGCACCGTCGTCTCGCGAGCCACCGGACTCATCCGGCAGGTGCTCCAGGCGGCGGCGCTCGGCACCGGGCTGCTGGCCAGCACGTACAACACGGCCAACACCGTGCCCACCAGCCTCTACACCCTGCTGATCGGCGGCGCCCTCAACGCCGTACTGGTGCCGCAGCTCGTCCGGGCGCGCGCCACGCACGCCGACGGCGGCCGCGCGTACGAGCAGCGGCTGGTCACCCTCGTCGTCACCGTGCTCGCGCTCGGCACGGCGCTCGCCGTCTGGGCGGCGCCGCAGATCGTCGGCCTCTACATGCGGGACACCCCGGCGCAGCACGAGGCGTTCGAGCTGACCGTCGTCTTCGCCCGCTTCCTGCTGCCGCAGATCTTCTTCTACGGACTGTTCGGAATGCTCGGCCAAGTCCTCAACGCGCGCGAGAAGTTCGGCGCGATGATGTGGACGCCGATCCTCAACAACGTCGTACTGATCGCCATGTTCGGCGCCTACCTGGGCATGATGACCGTCCCCGAGCGGGTCGCCGACATCACCGAAGGGCAGGTGCGGCTGCTGGGCCTGGGCACCACCGCCGGTATCGCCCTCCAGGCCCTCGCGCTGCTCCCGTTCGTACGGGCTGCCGGGTTCCGGTTCCGGCCGCGGTTCGACTGGCGCGGCACCGGGCTGGGCAGCAGCGCGCACGCCGCCAAGTGGACGCTGCTGTTCGTACTGGCCAACCAGGTCGCCCTCACCGTCGTCACCAACTACGCCAACGCCGCGGATCAGGAGCTTCCGGACGCGGGTGCCGGGTACTCCGCGTACACCTACGCGCAGACCATCTGGATGCTGCCGCAGTCCATCGTCACCGTCTCGCTGGTGACCGCGCTCCTGCCGCGGATGAGCCGGGCTGTGGCCGAGGGGCGCCCCGCCGACCTGCGCGCCGATCTGGCGCGTGCGCTCCGGCTCACCGGCGCCGTGATCGTCCCGACCGCCTTCCTCTTCCTCGCGCTCGGGCCGCAGATCTCAGCCCTGCTGTTCGCACACGGTGCCGCGGACGCGGCGTCGGCCCAGCCACTGGGGCAGATGCTGCAGGCGTTCGGGCTCGGGCTGATCCCATTCTCCGCGCAGTATCTGCTGCTGCGCGGTTTCTACGCCTTCGAGGACACGCGGACGCCGTTCTTCATGGCGGCGTTCATCGCCGCGGTCAACATCGCCCTCGCCGCCTGCTGTCATCTGCTGCTGCCCGCGCGGTGGGCCGTGACCGGCATGGCCGCGGGCTATTCGCTCTCCTACGCGGCGGGGTTCGCCCTCACCGCCTGGCTGCTGCGCCGCCGGCTCGCCGCACCGCTGGACCCTGCGGGGCGCGTACTGGGCGTGTACGTGCGGCTGTTCCTGGCCGCGGCCGCCGCCGCGGGGCTCGCCTGGTGGGCGGCGGACGGCGTACGGCACGCACTGGGCCAGGGCACGCTCGGATCGGGTACCGCCCTCGCGGCGGGCGTCCTGGTGCTCGGCCTCGGCTATGTGCTGCTGGGGCTGGCGTTGCGGGTCCCGGAGCTGCGGAGCCTGGCGGGACGCCTTCGGCCCTCGTCGCGCTGAGGGGGCGCGCCCCGAAGGGGCGCGGGGAACTGCGCGACCAGCCAAAAAGGTGCTGCACCCGGACAATCCGCATCAAGCTCTACGGCGGGTCCCCGCCACCCGGGGCGCCGCACACCTCGTGAACGTACCGTAGTGCCGCCAAAGGGCTGGACCCATGCCAAGGCGAAAGGGCCGAGATGACCGCTGATACACCCATTGCCGTACTGGGCGAGTGCGTGGCCGACGCATTTGTGGCGCCGCGCAGCGATGCCGCGCCGCTCACGCTCGACGTCTTCCCCGGCGGCGGCCCCGCCAACACGGCAGTCGCACTGGCCCGCCTGGGCACGCCGACCCGGTTCCTGGGCCGGCTCTCGCACGACGTGTTCGGAAAGCTGTTCTCCGCGCGGCTCGCGGAGTCCGGCGTCGATCTGAGCCACGCGGTGCACGCGGCGGAGCCCAGCACACTGGCCGTGGCGGACGTGGCCGAGGACGGCAGCGCCGACTACGCCTTCCACGCGCAGCAGACCGCCGACTGGCAGTGGACGGACGGCGAACTGGCCGCCGCCACCGCCGACCCCCTCTCCTGCCTGCACACCGGCTCCCTCGCCCTGGTCCAGCGCCCCGGCGGTCCCGCTGTCGAACGGCTGCTGGCGGCGATACGAGAGCGCGCGACCATCTCCATCGACCCCAACGTCCGTCCGCTGCTGGTCGATCCGGCCGTCTACCGCGAGGCGCTGCCCCGCTGGTGCGCGGCGGCCGACATCCTGCGGCTCTCCGACGACGATCTGGCCCATCTGCGTCCCGGCGCCACACCCGAGGAGGCCGCCGACGCCTTCCACACCGACGGTGTGCCGCTGGTCGTGGTGACCTTGGGCGCCGAGGGCGTACTGGCCTCCCTCGACGGGCAGCGCCTCCGCGTTCCGACGCCGCCCACCCGCGTCGTGGACACCGTCGGTGCGGGGGACTCCTTCATGGCGGGCTTCCTGCACGCCCTCCGTACGGCCCGCGCCCTCGGCGGCAGACTGGAGGACGTCACCGCCCAACAGGTCACCGAGGCCCTGGAGTTCGGCGTCCGGGTGGCCGCCGCGGTGGTCTCGGTCCGCGGCGCGAACCCGCCGTGGGCGAAGGATCTCGACTAGTGCTTGCCGTCACATCTTGGGTGCCCGGCACGGTGGGCTGCGCTTGCCCACCCTGTGCCTGGGGGTACCCCCTGCTCGAAGAGCTTGGGGGAGCAGACTGCCCAAGCTTGCGGGGAGCCATTCAGGGGCGCGGGGAACTGCGCGCGCAACCACCACGCACCCGCAGCCCGCAGCCGACGCCCAGGGGCACCCCCTCACCGGAATGCGCCGAGCTAGGGACAGCGAACGACCTGCCCCGCCCAGGAAAGGCCGCCGCCGAAGCTGAGCAGCAGGACGGGGGCGCCCGGCGCCACCTCGCGGCGCTCCACCAGCTTGGCGAGAGCCAACGGCACTGAGGCGGCCGAGGTGTTGCCGGACTCGACCACGTCCCGGGCGATCACCGCGTCCTCGGCGAGATCCAATTGGCGCAGCAGGGCCTCGATCATGCGCAGGTTGGCCTGGTGGGTGACCACTCCCGCCAGGTCGCCCGGCGCCAGCCCGGCCCGCTCGCACGCGCGGCGCGCGATGGCGGGCAGCTCGGTGGTGACCCAGCGGAAGACTGCCTGCCCCTCCTGGGCGAAGCGCGGCTGCCACTCGTCCCGCAGCCGCACCATCCCGCCCCGCGACGGGTCCGAGCCCCACTCGACGGGCCCGATACCATCCGGTTCCCCCGCGTCAACGCCGTGCCCGACGGCGCTGACGACCGCGGCGCCCGCACCGTCGGCCAGCAGGACACAGGTGGTGCGGTCGGTCCAGTCGGTGACGTCGGACATCTTCTCCGCGCCGATCACCAGCGCGTGCCGCGCGGCGCCCGCGCGCACCGAGTGGCCGGCGGAGGCCAGCGCGGTGCAGAACCCGGCGCAGCCGTTGTTGAGGTCGTAGGCGACGGCGGACGGGATGCCGAGGGCGCCGGCCACCTGCGCCGCGTTGCTGGGGCAGCGGTCGCGTGCCGAGCAGGTGGCCAGGACGACCAGATCGATGTCGGCGGGGTCGAGCCCGGCCGCGGCCAGCGCCTTGCCCGCCGCCGCTGTTCCCAGATCGGCGACGGTCTCGGAGTCGGCCGCGATGCGCCGGGTGACGATCCCGGTGCGCTGGCGTATCCACGCGTCGCTGGTCTCGACCATGCCCGCCAGGTCGTCGTTGGTGAGGACGCGTTCGGGCTGGTGGTGGCCCAGCGCTGCGATACGGGTTCCCGGCACGGTGCTGTTCTCCTCGCTGAGGGGACGGGTGGCGTGTGGCGGGAATATAGCAACCGATCGGTCGGAAGTTAAATGCGGACGGCCGGATACGATGGGTGCATGAGCCCACGCAAGTCCGCCGCCGAGGCCCGCAGAACGCGGGAGCGGATCATCGAGCGCAGCGTCGCCATCGGCTCCGTCGAGGGGCTGGAGGGGCTGACCATCGGGCGGCTCGCCACCGACCTCGGCATGAGCAAAGCGGGCGTGCTCGGCCACTTCGGCTCCAAGCAGGCGCTCCAACTCGCCGCGCTGCACGGCGCCTCCGAGCTGTTCACCCGGCTGGTGTGGGAGCCCGTCGCGGATCTGCGTCCCGGGCTGGTCCGGCTGCGGGCGTTCTGCGAGGCATGGATCCGCTATCTGGAGCAGGAGCGCACGGCCTTCCCCGGCGGCTGTCTGTTCACCGCCGCATCCGTCGAGTTCGACACCCGCGGCGGCCCCGTGCACGACACGGTGGCCCGCTTCATGCTGCGCGGCCGGCGACTGCTCGTGAACGATCTGCGGATCGCCGTCGAGGTCGGGGAGCTCCCCGACGACGTCGAGCCCGAGCAGCTCGCCTTCGAACTGCACGGGCTCTACATGGGCCTCAACCAGGAACTCCAGCTCTTCGCCGACGCCACGGCCCCGGCACGGACCCGCCGGGCCCTGGACCGCCTGCTGGGGGCCGCGCCGGAAACGGGCGCCCCGCCGAAGAGCTGAGCGAGGCGCCGTACGGCGGGCTGAGGGACCTACGCCACCGGCAGCGCCCGGTCCACGATCGACTCCAGGTCGAGCCCCGAGGGCAGCGTGCCGAAGGCCGCGCCCCAGTCGCCGCCGAGCCGCGAGGCGCAGAACGCGTCGGAGACGGCGGCCGGAGCGAACCGCACCAGCAGCGAGCCCTGGAGGACCAGCGCCATCCGCTCCACCAGCCGCCGGGCCCTGGTCTCGATCCCGTCCAGGTCCGCCAGCTGGGAGAAGACATCCTTGGTCGCCGCGTCCAGCCGGTGGTCGGCGCCGTGTGCCCGGCCGATCTCCGTCAGGAACGCGTTCAGCGACTCGGGAGAGCGCTGCAGCGCCCGCAGCACGTCCAGCGCCTGGACGTTGCCCGAGCCCTCCCACAGCGAGTTGAGCGGCGACTCGCGCAGCAGCCGCGGCATCGGTGACTCCTCCACATAGCCGTTGCCGCCCAGGCACTCCAGCGCCTCACCGGCCAGCGGGACACCGCGCTTGGTCACCCAGTACTTCGCCGTGGGCAGCGCCAGCCGCAGGAACGCACGGTCCGCCGCCGCCTGTTCGCCCTCGCCCGCCGCGCTGTCGTACGCCGCGGCCAGCCGCAGCGCCAGCGTGGTGGCCGCCTCCGACTCCAGCGCCATGTCCGCCAGGACGTTCCGCATCAGCGGCTGCTCGATCAGCAGCTTGCCGAACGCGGAGCGGTGCGCCGTGTGGTGGGTGGCCTGCGCCACGGCCTGCCGCATCAGCGCGGCCGAGCCCGTCACACAGTCCAGCCGCGTCGCCGCCACCATCTCGATGATGGTCGCCACCCCGCGGCCCTCCTCGCCGACGCGGCGCGCCCAGGTGGTGCCGTCGAACTCCACCTCGCTGGAGGCGTTGGAGCGGTTGCCCAGCTTGTCCTTGAGCCGCTGGATGCGGAACGCGTTGCGTGTGCCGTCCGGCAGCACCCGTGGCACCAGGAAACAGCTGAGGCCCCCTTCTCTCTTGCCAGGCGCCGCCTGGGCCAGCACCAGGAAGACGTCCGACATCGGCGCCGAACAGAACCACTTGTGGCCCAGCAGCGTGTACTCACCCTCGCCGGCGCCCTCACCCGTCAGCGGCGTGGCCTCGGTGGTGTTGGCCCGCACATCGCTGCCGCCCTGCTTCTCGGTCATGCCCATACCGGCGATCGCGCCCAGCTTGTCGCCCGCGGGCCGCTCCAGGCCGTAGTCGTAGACGTGCGAGCTGAGCCGCGGCTCCCACTCGGCGGCCAGCGCCGGCTCCTTGCGCAGCGCGGGCACGGCGGCGTGCGACATCGAGACCGGACAGCTGTGCCCGGCCTCCACCTGCGACCACACATAGAAGCCCGCGGTGCGCCGCAGCTGTCCGTCGGGGCGCGACCAGGCGTCCGTCAGCCCCGCGGTCACCGCGTGCTCCATCAGCCGGTGCCAGGCGGGGTGGAAGTCGACCTCGTCGATCCGGTGCCCGTACCGGTCGTGCGTACGCAGCACCGGCGGGTGCTCGTTGGCCTGCCTGCCCCACTCCTGCGCCTGCGCCGAGCCCGCCGTCCTGCCCAGTGCGGTCAGCTCGGCGCGGGCCTCCTCGGCGCGCTCGGGGGTCATGTGCCGGGCCACGCCTTCGGCCAGTGCGGGGTCGGCGGAGAAGACGTCGTAGTCGACCAGTGGCGGAGCCTGGTTGGTCACGGTGTGTGTCGAGGGTGGCATACAGATACGTTAAAGAGGTGCGTGCAGTCGAGGAAACCCCTGAGCAGACCGCCGGACGGGCCCCACGGTGGGCTCCCCGGCGGTCCCGTGGCCAGTTCCGAAGGGCCCGGGTGAAGTACCGCGATGTCCCCAAAAGGAGGATGGCGTGGCTGCTGCTCAAGGACACCGTCAACTCGTGCATGGAGTACCGCGTGCTCGGGCTGGCGGCCGAGGCGGCGTTCTTCACGCTCATCTCCATCCCCCCGCTGCTGCTCGGCGTGATCGGTCTGCTGGGGTATCTGGACTGGATCGGCGCCGACACGATCGAGATGATCCGGCGCAACTTCCTGGACGCCTCCGCCACCGTCCTGTCGGACCGGGGCGTCGACCAGGTGGCCAGGCCGCTCATCGACGACGTCATCCGAGGGGGCGGACCCGATGTGATCTCGCTCGGCTTCGCGCTGGCACTGTGGTCGGGGTCGCGCGCGGTGAACGTCTTCATCGACACCATCACCGTGATGTACGGGCTCGACGGGCGGCGCGGCATCGTCAAGACCCGGCTGCTGGCCTTCTTCCTCTACCTCGTAGCCCTGGTGATCGGCGCGGTGGCGCTGCCGCTGATGGTGGCCGGCCCCGACGCGGTGCTCCGGCTGGTGCCGCAGGCGCAGTGGGTGGTCAGCGTCTTCTACTGGCCCGTCGTGCTGCTGCTGTCCATCGTCTTCCTCACCACGCTGTACCACGTGTCCGTACCGGTGCGGTCCCCCTGGCGGGAGGACATCCCCGGTGCGCTGGTGGCGCTGGTGATGTGGGTGCTCGGCAGCTTCCTGCTGCGGCTGTATCTGACGAACACAGTCGAGGGTCCCACGATCTACGGCTCGCTGGCCGCACCCGTCGCCGTACTGCTGTGGATCGGCGTCTCGGCCTTCGCGGTGCTGGTGGGCGCCGCCGTGAACGCCGCCATCGACCACGTGTGGCCCTCGGTGGCCACGGCTGCCGCGCGGCGTGCCAACGAGCGGCGCCGTGAGGAGGCGGCGGCCGAGGTCGTCGCCGCGGTCGCCGCGCGGCGCCGCCGGATGGAGGAGTACGAAGACGGCGACGGCGACCCGCTGGACCCGGACGCCCCCGCCGAGTTCCCCGAACGCTGGACCAAGTTCCTGCCGCCGTCGGACGTACGGGGCCGCCTGCTGCGCCCGCGGGGGCACGACCGCGACGACTGACGCCAAAAAAGGGTGGCGGTGCGGCAGCCCGCAGGGTTACCGTCCCAGCCGACCCGTACGGCGGCACAAGGGCCCGCCGTGCCCTGCGACATGAACGGAGGTGCGACTGATGGCTGTCACCGCGCTGGGCGCTGCCCGGATCCAGTCCGTCACATTCACCTCCGTGGCCACCGGCTGAACTCACCTCTTCGGTAGCCGGGGCCACCCTTGTGAAGGGTCAACCCCTTGTCGCAGAACACCGTTTCTTCCCATGACGACTCGACGCTGGCCGCGTACGGCTGGGACGACGGCTGGCAGGCCGCCTACGCCCGGGCGACCGCCGACCCGGCCACCGCGGGCCCCGACCCGCTGCCCGGCAGGGTCGTACGCGTCGACCGGGGCCAGTGCGATCTGGTCACCCCCGCAGGCACCCTCCGTGCCGACACCGAGTTCGTCGTCCCCCGCGACCCCATGCGGGTCGTGTGTACCGGTGACTGGGCTGTCGTCGACGCCGACGGTGCCCCGCCGTACGTACGGACGCTGCTGCCGCGCCGTACCGCGTTCGTACGCTCCACGTCCTCCAAGCGCTCGGAGGGGCAGGTCCTCGCCGCCAACGTCGACCACGCGCTGATCGCGATCTCGCTCGGTGTGGAGCTGGACCTGGGCCGTATCGAGCGGTTCATCTCCCTGGCGTGGAGCAGCGGAGCCCAGCCGCTGCTCGTGCTCACCAAGGTGGACCTCGTACCCGACGCGGCCACCGTCGGGCACCTGGTCGCGGACGCGGAGACCTCGGCGCCCGGCGTCCAGGTGCTGCCCGTCAGCGCGGAGACGGGGGAGGGCGTCGACGTCCTCGCCGCCCTCCTCGCGGGCGGCACCACCGTGCTGCTCGGCCAGTCCGGTGCCGGCAAGTCCACGCTGGCCAACGCGCTGCTGGGGCACCGTGCGCAAGCCGTCCAGGCCATCCGCGACCAGGACGGCAAGGGGCGGCACACCACGACCACCCGCAACCTGCTGCCCCTCCCGGCGGAGACTGGGGGCGGCGTCCTCATCGACACCCCGGGACTGCGTGGCGTCGGCCTGTGGGACGCCGAGGACGGGCTGGGCCAGGCGTTCGCCGAGATCGAGGAGCTCGCGGCCGACTGCCGGTTCCAGGACTGCGCGCACCGGGCGGAGCCCGGCTGTGCCGTGCTCGCCGCCGTTGAGGGCGGTGTGTTGCCCGAACGGCGGCTGGAGAGCTATCGCAAGCTCCTGCGGGAGAACGCTCGCCTGGCGGCCCGTACGGATGCGCGGTTGCGGGCCGAGCAGCGGCGGGTCTTCAAGCAGCGGCAGGCGTTGGGGCGGCACATGATGGAGCGCAAGCGCGGGGTGCGTCGTCGGGGCTAGCCGTGCTTACCGCGCCGGTTATGTTGCCCCCTCCCTGCTTTTCCGGGGAGGGGGTGCCCCTGCGGCGCCGTTGCAGTCTGCGGGTTTGTTTGTGGCTGGTCGCGCAGTTCCCCGCGCCCCTTACGAGGGCGTTCCTCCCCGCGAAGCTTGGGCAGTCTGCTCCCCCAAGCTCTTCGAGCAGGGGGTACCCCCAGGCGCAGGGCGGGCAAGCGCAGCCCCCCATGCCGGTACGGGGAAGCCATGAGACGGCCATGTCCGATTTCCGCTAGCTCTTGCCCGGGGCTCTGTCCACACTGGGGGGCGTGACCACAGAAGACAGCAGGTATGAGGCCGTACGCAGCAGGGACGCCCGGTTCGACGGGGTGTTCTTCCTGGGCGTGCGCACCACCGGCATCTACTGCCGGCCGAGCTGCCCCGCGGTGACCCCGAAACGGGAGAACGTCCGCTTCTACCCGACCGCCGCGGCGGCCCAGGCCGCCGGCTTCCGCGCCTGCCGCAGATGCCGCCCGGACGCGGTGCCCGGCTCAGCGGAGTGGAACGTACGGGCCGACCTCGTGGGCCGCGCGATGCGGATGATCTCCGACGGGGTCGTGGACCGCGAAGGCGTCGCGGGGCTGGCACGGCGGCTCGGCTACAGCCCCCGCCAGGTGCAGCGCCAGCTGACCGCCGAGCTCGGCGCCGGTCCCGTGGCGCTCGCACGGGCCCAGCGTGCGCACACCGCGCGGGTGCTGCTCCAGACGACGCCGCTGCCCGTCACCCAGGTCGCGTTCGCGGCCGGGTTCGCGAGCGTCCGGCAGTTCAACGACACCGTCCGCGAGGTCTACGCCCGTACGCCCAGCGAGCTGCGCGCGGCCTCCGCGCGCGGTGGACACGGGCCCGCGGGCCGCCCCGAGGTGCGGGAGGCCGTCGCGCACGGGGGCGGTGCCGTCGCCGGGGTGCCGCTGCGGCTGGCGTACCGGGGCGCGTACGCGACCGACCAGGTCTTCGGCTTCCTGGAGCGCCGCGTCATACCCGGCGTCGAGGAGGTGCTGGGCACCCCGGGCAGCCGCACCTACCGGCGCACCCTGAACCTGCCGTACGGCACCGGAATCGCCGAGGTCGACGAGTGGCAGGGGCGCAGCGGCAAGGGCTGGCTCGAATGCCGGCTGCACCTGGGGGACCTGCGTGATCTGACGACCGCCGTGCAGCGAGTGCGGCGCCTCTTCGACCTGGACGCGGACCCGTACGCCGTCGCCGAGCGGCTCGGCGGCGACGCCGCGCTGGGGCAGCTGGTCGCCCGCACGCCAGGGCTGCGCTCGCCCGGTGCCGCCGACGCGCACGAGCTGGCGGTCCGCGCGGTGCTCGGCCAGCAGATCACCGTCGCCGCGGCGCGCACCCTGGGCGGCACGCTCGTCGCGGCCTACGGCAAGCCGCTGGCGGCGCCCGACGGCACGCTCACCCATCTGTTCCCGGACGTGGACGCCCTCGCCGAGGCACCCCTGGCCGAACTGGGCATGCCGGAGAGCCGCCGTCGCACCATCCGCACCGTCGCCGCGGCACTCGCGGACGGCACCGTGGTCCTCGACCCCGGCGCCGACCGTGCGGAGACCGAACGCGCTCTGCTGGCCCTGCCCGGAGTCGGCCCGTGGACGGCGGGCTATATGCGGATGCGCGCCCTGGGCGACCCGGACGTCTTCCTCCCCGGCGACGTGGGCGTACGGCACGGGCTGGCGCTGGCCGGGGCCGACGCTGCCCACGCCGGCCAGTGGCGCCCCTGGCGGTCCTACGCGCTGCACCACCTATGGCACGCGACCGGCCTCACTCCTCCTCCAGCCCCCAACTGTGCACCCGGCGCGGGTGAATGACGATCAGCTCGTCACTGAAGTGCGGACCCAGATCGTGCGGCCCCTCGCGCAGCTCGGCCACGCCCCGGATCTCCACGCCGCGCACCCGCCACGGCTTGAAGCTGACGATGTCGTCCACGACGAGCGACAGCCGGGGCTGGGTGCGCAGGTTGCGCCACTTCTTGGTCGTACCGAGCGCGTAACCGCCGACCAGGATCGTGCCGTCGTCCTGCGGGAAGAACCCGACCGGGTTGTTCTGCGGCTGCCCTTGCGGGTCCACCGTCGCCAGCCGGCCGAGCCGCTGGGAGGCAAGGAATTCCCGCTCGGCGGCGCTGAACTCCCAGCCCTCTCCGGGACCGGCTGACGCGGTGCCGGGGTTGGCGTTCTGTCTCACCTGTGTCATACCGGGCAGTGTCACACCCGGCACTCGGCCCCACATCGGAACACGGTCGGCCCGGTCCTCCGCCATTCGGTCTAGGACTTGTGGGGCAGCATGAAGCCATGAGCCGACAGAGGGCACAGGACGGTGGTCAACCCCGCGACTGGTGGGCGCAGTTGTACGACCCGGGCGCTCCCGACACGGGCCGGGCCCGGGCCTCGGACAGCCTTGATGAGCGCTATCGCTCGGTCAGCCGCACTCTGGCCGACGCCCCTGGTCCGGGGACTCCCTCCTCGCAGTGCTCCTCGCAGTCCTCCGGAGCGCTGCCGGTGGCCGATCCGGAGGCGCTGGCGGAGCTGGTGCCGGACACGGTGGTGGAGGGGGCGCGATTCGGCCGCGCCGTGGTGCGGGCGGCTTCCGTGCGCGGGGTCGGGGCGCGGCGGGCGGGGGAG
>NZ_JADKMA010000127.1 GCF_017676365.1 Streptomyces oryzae | reverse complement strand
CCCCCGCCCCGGCGCCCGAAGCGTCGGCGGGGGCGGCCCAGGACCGGCCGGCCCCGGAGTGGAGCATCGAGGAGATCGCCGCGGAGTACGCCTATCCGCCCGTGGGCGAGGGCGCGGACGAGGCCGGCTGGTGGCTGCGCGGCAACATGGTGGCCTCCCTGGACGGCGCCATCCACCACGGCGGGCGCTCCCAGCCGCTCTCCTCCAAGGCCGACATGTGGATCTTCGGGGTGCTGCGGGCGCTGGCCGACGTGGTCGTCGTCGGCGCCAGGACCGTACGCCAGGAGGGCTACCGGCCCGCCAAACGGCGCAGCGGATTCGCCGACCGCCGCGCCGCCGCCGGGCAGTCGCCTGCACCGGCGATCGCGGTGGTCAGCGCCGGCCTGGAGCTGGACTTCTCGGCGCCGCTGTTCACCGAGCCCGTCGTCCCCACCCTGCTGCTCACCGGAACCGACGCCCCTGCGGACCGCGTGGCGGAGGCGCGGCGGGCCGGTGCCGAGGTGGTCTTCGCAGGTGAGGGCGGTGCGGCGGACCCCGCGCTGGTGCCGGGGCTGCTGGCCGAGCGGGGGCTGCGCCGGCAGCTGACCGAGGGCGGTCCCACATTGCTGGGGGAATTCGCCGGTGCGGGGGTACTCGACGAGCTGTGTCTGTCCATCTCCCCCCGGATCGTCGCGGGATCGGCGCCGCGGATCATGAACGGGCCCGTGCTGCCCGACCCCGACGAGTACACGCTGGAGGGGGTGCTGGAGGAGGAGGGCTTCCTCTTCACGCGTTACCGTCGGTTGCGAACCGTTGCGGAATGAGACGTTCCGGTTACCTGCCGCTGGGCAGACTGACAATCGCAGAACCCGTGGGAACACGGCAGCAGGGTTTCTTTCCGACCGTCCGACCGTTTCGACCGGAGAAAGGGCGCCCGTCGTGATCACGACAGTGCTGATGATCGAGAAGCCGCTGGTGTCCGCAGACGCGGAGATGGTGACGACGCTGCACGGCGAGGAGCCCGTCTCCTTCGTCGTTCTCATGCAGCCGCGGGGCGACCAGGACCGGCTGCTGCGAGCGCTGGACGATGTGGCGCTCGGCGAGCTCGACCAGGTGGTCCGCGAGGCGGAGGAACCCGAAGGCGGCGAGGCGGTCGGCCCCGCCGAGCAGGCACTGGAGCTCTCCCTGAAGCGCCTCAG
Organism: Streptomyces oryzae; assembly: GCF_017676365.1. Lineage (GTDB taxonomy): Bacteria > Actinomycetota > Actinomycetes > Streptomycetales > Streptomycetaceae > Streptomyces > Streptomyces oryzae. The sequence goes on along the minus strand of NZ_JADKMA010000127.1, from coordinate 20,381 downwards.
AGACGCCGGCTGCGAAGCCGTCGGCCAGATCATCGAGGAGCATCCGCTCGATGTCCTGAAATCGGTCGCGGAGCAGACCCGCGCCGACGAGGTCATCGTCCTGACAGCCCCCCACCTGGTGGAAGAGTTCTTCCACCGCGACTGGGCCTCCCGGGCCCGCCACAAGGTGGGCGTCCCGGTACTGAAGCTGTTCGCCCACAACGAGGAGTGACGACGCGCCCCGAAGGGGCGCGGGGAACGGCGCGACCGGCCACGACGTAGCGGCAGACTGCGGACGGCAGTCAGGGGCAGGCGCTTCCCAGTACGGGGCGTGCCGCCTGGGCCGGGGCCGCTGCGGGAGGCGTGCCCCGAAGGGGCGCGGGGAACGGCGCGACCAGCCGCAACGGAGCCGCAGACTGCAGACGGCGGTCAGGGGCAGCTGCTTCCCAGCGCGGGGCGTGCCGCCTGGGCTTGTGTCGGCGCGGGGAACTGCTCTTCGAGCAGGGGGTGCCCCCACCGGCCACGACGTAGCCGCAGAACGCCGACGGCAGTCAAGGGCAGCGCGGGGCGAGGGCTCACATCCCGCCGGGAGGCACACCGCATAGGCTTGCGCCGTCCCCCGTCTGTCGCCGAGCCGCAGGAGAACCCCGCATGACCGATGTCGTCACTCCCTCCGTCCCCTCCGTCCTGGAGCGGCCGCACTTCATCGGGATCGGCGGCGCGGGGATGTCCGGCATCGCGAAGATCCTGGCGGTGCGCGGTGCCCGGGTCGCGGGCAGCGACGCGCGGGAGTCCGCGACGGCCGACGCGCTGCGCGGATTCGGCGTGACCGTCCACATCGGTCACGCCACCGCGCATCTGGCGCCCGACGCGACCGCGGTCGTCGTCTCCAGCGCCATCCGCGAGGACAACCCCGAGCTGGTCGAGGCGAACCGGCGCGGCCTGCCTGTGCTGCACCGCGCAGACGCGCTGGCCGCGCTGATGGAGGGGCTGCGCCCGCTGGCCGTCGCCGGTACGCACGGCAAGACGACGACCACCTCGATGCTGGCGGTCAGCCTGGCCGACCTGGGCCTGGACCCCTCGTACGCGATCGGCGGCGACCTGGAGGGACCCGGCTCCAACGCCCACCAGGGCACCGGGGAGATCTTCGTGGCGGAGGCGGACGAAAGCGACCGCAGCTTCCACAAGTACGCGCCCGAGGTCGCCATCGTCCTGAACGTGGAGCTCGACCACCACGCCAACTACGCGTCCATGGAGGAGATCTACGAGTCCTTCGAGACGTTCGCAGGCCGCATCATGGACGGCGGCACCCTGGTGATCTCCGCCGACCACGAGGGCGCGCGGGAGCTCACCCGCCGGCTGCGCGCCGCTCCGCACGACCGTGCGCTCGCCATCCGTACGTACGGAGTGGCCGAGGACGCCGACGTACGGGTCCTCAGGATCGTTCCGAAGGGCCTGACCAGCGAGGTCACCGTGCTGCTCGACGGCGCGGAGCTGACCTTCGACGTCTCGGTGCCCGGCAGTCACTACGCCCTCAACGCGGTGGCGGCGCTCACCGCGGGCGCGGCGCTGGGGGTGCCCGCCGCCGAGCTGGGCCGGGGGCTCGGCTCGTACACCGGGGTCAAGCGCCGCCTCCAGCTCAAGGGGCTGACCCGCGGGGTGCAGGTGATCGACTCCTACGCCCACCACCCCACCGAGATGACCGCCGACCTGGAGGCCATCAGGGGCGGCGCGGAGAACGGCCGGGTGCTGGTGGTCTTCCAGCCGCACCTCTTCAGCCGCACCCAGGAGCTGGGCAAGGAGATGGGCGAGGCCCTGGCGCTGGCCGACGGCTCGGTCGTGCTGCCGATCTACCCGGCCCGCGAGGACCCGATCCCCGGCGTCACCAGCGCGCTGATCACGGACGCCGCGCAGGCGGCGGGCGCCGCCGTACGCGCCATGGACACGCCGGGCGAGGCCGTGGAGGCGATCGTGGGAATGGCGGAGCCCGGCGATCTCGTTCTCACCATGGGCGCGGGTGACGTCACGGAACTGGGCCCCAGGATCCTCGCCCGGCTCGCGGAGTGACCACCCCGTCGTGACCACCCCGTCCTACGAGTGCTGAGGAGTCGAGATGGCTTACGAGATCGACAAGACCGAGGAGCAGTGGCGCGCCGAGCTGTCGCCCGAGGAGTACCACGTGCTGCGCGAGGCCGGCACGGAGCGCCCGTTCACCGGTGAGTACACCGACACCAAGACCACAGGCGTCTACGAGTGCCGGGCCTGCGGCGCCGAGCTGTTCCGCTCGGACACCAAGTTCGCCTCGCACTGCGGCTGGCCCAGCTTCTACGACCCGGCCGACTCCGACGCCGTCGAGCTGCTGACCGACCGCTCCATGGGCATGGTCCGCACCGAGGTCCGCTGCGCCCGCTGCGGCTCCCACCTCGGCCACGTCTTCGAGGGCGAGGGCTACCCCACCCCGACGGACCAGCGCTACTGCATCAACTCCGTCTCCCTGAAGCTGGTGCCCACCCCCTAGCGGAATACGAGAGCGGCCCCCGCGGTTCATTTGTAGTCTGCATGGACATTGTCGACTGCTGAACAGCGAGAGAGCGGGGGGCCGCGCGTGGGCGCCGGGGACGAGGTACGGACAGACGGAGCGGGCGGGCGGTGGATCGTGCCCGTGCTGGCGTTCGGCGGGATTTCCGTCGCCGTCATGCAGACCCTCATCGTGCCGGTGGTCGCCCAGCTTCCGGCACTGCTGCACACCTCGACCTCCAACGCGTCCTGGGTGATCACCTCGACGCTGCTGTCCGGCGCGGTTGCCACGCCCATCATGGGCAGGCTCGGTGACCTGTACGGGAAGCGGCGGATCGTGCTGCTGAGCCTGGGACTGATGGTGCTCGGCTCGCTGGTGTGCGGCTTCACCTCGGCGCTGGTGCCGATGGTCGTGGGGCGGGCCGTGCAGGGGTTCGCGATGGGCGCCATCCCCCTGGGCATCAGCATCATGCGGGACGCGCTGCCGCCCGAACGGCTGGGCTCGGCCATGGCGTTCATGAGTTCGTCGCTCGGGGTGGGCGGCGCGCTCGGTATGCCGCTGGCCGCCTATGTGGCGCAGTACACCGACTGGCACGTGCTGTTCTTCGGCGCCGCCGGTATCGGTGCGCTCGCCATGCTGCTGGTCGCCCTCCTGGTGCCGGAGTCCCCGCTGCGGACCCCGGGCCGCTTCGACGTGCTGGGCACCCTGGGGCTGACGGCCGGGCTCGTGACGCTGCTGCTGCCCATTTCCAAGGGCGGCGACTGGGGCTGGGGCAGCGGTACGGTGCTGGGCCTGTTCGGCTCCTCCGTGCTGATCTTCTTCGCGTGGGGGCTGCTGGAGCTGCGGATCGCGGACCCGCTGGTGGACCTGCGGACGACGGCCCGCCGCCAGGTGCTGCTGACCAACCTCGCCTCCATCATGGTCGGGCTGGCCTTCTACGCGCTCACGCTCGTCCTCCCGCAGCTCCTGCAGCTCCCGGCCGCCACCGGATACGGGCTCGGCCAGTCGATGGTGGTCTCCGGGCTGTGCGTCGCGCCCATGGGCATCGCGATGATGCTGGTCTCCTCGCTGTCCGCGCGGCTGTCCAGGGCCCGCGGCCCCAAGGTGTCGCTGATGACGGGCCTGGTCATCCTGGCCGCCTCCTATCTGCTGGGCACCCAGCTGATGGCCGCGGTCTGGCAGACGGTCGTGGTGTCCGTACTGATCGGCGTGGGCATCGGCATCGCCTACTCCGCGATGCCCGCGCTGATACTCGGCGCCGTCGACCCCTCCGAGTCCGGCGCGGCCAACGGACTCAACACCCTGATGCGGTCCATCGGTACGTCCACCTCCAGTGCGGTCGTCGGTGTCGTACTGGCCCGCATGACCAGCCCGCTGGGCTCCACCCGGGTCCCCGACATGGACGGCTTCCGCACCGCCTTCCTCATCGCGGCGGGCGCCGCCCTGCTGGGCCTGCTGATCGCCGCGTTCCTGCCCGGCCATACCGCCGGCGCATCCCGCAAGGGGGCTCCGCTTGCCGGTCCTGCTCCCCTGGGGACACCTTCCGCCCGAGGGCTGGGGGAGCAGGCTGCCAAAGCTTCGCGGGCGAACCGATAAGGGGCGAGGCCCCAACTGGCCGCCGCCGTCCTAGGTGTGCTGGTGCAGCCCGCGCCCCGCGAGCGTCAGAAACGCCTCGCCCACGGCCTCGGTCAGCGTCGGGTGGGGGTGGATGTGCTGGGCGATGTCGGAGGGGGAGGCGTCCCAGGCCACGGCGAGCTGGGACTCGCTGATCATCTCGGAGACGTGCGGGCCCACCAGGTGCACGCCCAGCACCCGTCCGTCCGGGCCCGGTTCGGCGACGACCTTCACCATGCCGCCCTGGCCGTGCACCATGCCCTTGGCGGTGGCCGTCAGCGGCAGCACATTGACCGCCACCTCGTGCCCGGCGTCCCTGGCCGCCGCCTCGCTCAGCCCGACCGAGGCGGTCTGCGGACTGGAGTACGTCACGCGGGGGACGGTCGCGTAGTCCACCGCGCGTGACGTGAGCCCGGCCAGTGTCTCCGCGACCAGCAGCCCCTCGGCGAACGAGGCGTGTGCCAGGCCGAGCGAGGGCGGCGGGAGCAGATCGCCGACGACGTGCACGCCGGGTACGGCCGTCTCCAACGTGGCCCAGTCCGCTGGTGGCACATGGCCCCGCTCGTCGGTCGTGAGGCCGGCTGCCGCCAGGTTCAGCCCGTCGGTGACCGGTACCCGGCCCACCGCGACCAGCAGCCGTTCCGTGGTGATCACGGTCTCGTCCCCGCGCGCCGGCCGCACCCGTGCCCTGACCTCCCCGCCGGTCCGCTGCGCCTCCAGCAGCCGGGCGCCCGTCAGCACCGTGATGCCGCGCTTCTTCAGCGCCCGGGTCAGCTGGCGGCCCACGTCGGCGTCCTCCAGCGGAAGCAGCCGTTCCGCCGCCTCCACCAGGGTGACTTCGGCGCCCATGGAGCGGTGGAACGAGGCGTACTCGACGCCGATCGCGCCGCCGCCCAGCACCAGTACGCTGCGCGGCAGGCCCGGCGCGAACAGCGCGTCGTCGCTGGTGACGACGTGCTGCCCGTCCGGCTCCAGACCCGGCAGGGTGCGCGGACGGGAACCGGTGGCCAGCACGAGGCCCCGCCGCGCCGTCCACCGCTCGCCGCCACCTCCCGCGCCGGGGACGTCGACCTCGACCGTGCGCGGGCCCGCGAGTGCGGCGGTGCCCCGTACGACCGTCACGCCGGCCGCGGAGAGCTGCCCCTCCACCCCTTTGTGGTTGCGCGAGACGATGTCGTCGCGGGTGGCGACCAGCGCGCTCCAGTCGACGCTGTCCAGCGTCGCCTTGACGCCCCACCGCTCGCGGGCCTCGGCCACCCCGTCGACCAGCTCGGCGGCGTGCAGCATGGCCTTGCTGGGGACACAGCCCCGGTGCAGACAGGTGCCGCCGATCAGGTCCCGCTCGACAAGGGTGACGCCGAGTCCGAGGTGTGCGGCGCGGAGGGCCGTGCTGTAGCCGCCCGTTCCGCCGCCGATGACGATCACATCTGTGGTGTTGCCGGTCATGGCCTCAGCCTCCGCCCGGCGAGGTGATGAGTCCAACGCAATACTTCTATAGTTGCGATGAAGGCTGTTCATACCGGGGGATGCGGCAGGGAAGGGGTGCTGATGAGTCTGCGGCAGATGGAATATCTCGTGACCGTTATCGAGGAGACGTCGTTCACCCGGGCCGCCGAGACGCTGCACGTCACGCAGTCGGCACTCTCGCACCAGATCAAGGCCCTGGAGCGCGAGGTCGGCGGGCCGCTGTTGGAGCGGCTGCCGCGCGGTGTGCGGCTGACGCCGATGGGGCGGGCCTTTCTGCCGGACGCCGAGCTCGCCGTCCGCAGCGCACGTCAGGCCCGCCGGGCTGCCCGGGCAGCAGCCGGTGCCGGGGGCGGCGAACTGGAGGTCGCCACCGTGCACGGACTCGCGGTCGGCGTGCTGACGGAAGCCGTGGCGCGGATGCGGCGGCTCCACCCGGCGGTGACGCTGCGGCTGCGCGAGTACGCGACGGAGGACGAGCTGCGCGAGCGTATGGCGCGCGGGGTCGCCGACATCGCCGTCGGCTACCGGGTCGAGGACTGGTCGGGTCCCTGCTGGGAGATCGGCGAGGAGAGGATCGTCCTCGTCGTACCGCCCGACGATCCGCTGTGCGCACGCGCCGGTGCGGACAGCGAACCGGTCGCGCTGGAGGAGCTCGCCGACCGCGGCTGGGTGCGGTGCGGGATGGAACCCTGGATCGAGGGGCGGCCGTTCGTGGATCTGGTCTGCGGCCGGGCCGGGTTCGTGCCGCGGACCGCCGTGCGGGTCGAGCACCCGACGACGGCTGCTCGGATGGCGGCTGCGGGGGCGGGTATCTGTCTCGTCTCGGCGCATCTGACCCCTGAGTTGGTGCCCGATGGGCAACTCGTCAATATCGGTCCGCCCTGGCGCCGGCCGCTCACCGCTTTTTGCCGGTCGCGGCCGAGTGGGGCGGCGGAGGTGTTTTTGCGGGTGCTGCGGGAAGGGTGAGCGCTTCCGGAGAGGGGGTGCCCCGGGTGCCCCTGTGCGTGCTCTGCGGAGTGCGGGGTCGTTGTTCGCATCAGGAGTGAATTCCCCGTGCCCGTCGTGTCGGTGCGGTAGCGCGGGCCGTCCCCGAGGCGGTAGTACGAGGCGGTGTCCAGTCCCGGGAAGGAGCGCGCTCGCCCCAGGAGGCGTGGCCGTTGTGCGGGGCACCGGATGTTGGCAGGGGTTCCGGATGCACCCCCAGGACGGCCGCAGTAGTCTTCCTTGATCGAACAGCGGGGGCCGAGACGGTGCGTGGAAGGCGGTGCGCAGTTGGGTGCGGGAGGGCTTGAACTCCCCCCAGGCGACGGCGGTGAGGGGCCGGACGGCGGCGGCACCGCGGGAGAGGCCGGAACGGCGGACGATCAAACGGGCGGGCTCGGCATGTCGGGGCCGCCCGGCCGGAGGCTGGGGGAGGCCGGACCGCAGCCGGGCGCGGTCCCGCTGGCCCGTCCCATGGAGATCGGCGCGGATGTGGGGTGGGGCGAGGACGACTGGGCCGAGGTACGCACCAGGGCACAGCGCGCCGGCCGCGCCTACGTCTGGCTGAACCTGGTCGAGCAGCGGATGCGCGCTGTCGTCGCGGCCGTGCTGCGGCCGATCTACGAACCGGTGCACGGCGAGGAGTGGGTGGTCGCCGCGGCCGGGCCCGCCGGTCAGGAGTGGGTGCAGCGGGCCGTTGCGGTACGGGAGGTGAGCCGCCGCAAGGGCTTCCTCCTCGACCCGGCGGACGACACCCTGATCTCCTTTCTGACGCTGCCTCAGCTGCGCGAGCTGATGGTGCAGCACTGGCCCTGCTTCGAGCCGTACTTCGAGGACCGCCGCGAGGTGGAGCTGGCGCTTGACGAGCTGGAGGTGGCCCGCAGCGCGGTGGCCCGCAACCGTGCGCTGTCCGAGACGGTACTCGCGCAGGCCGAGCGGATGTGCCGGCGGCTGCTGGAGCTGCTGGGTGCAGCTCCCGAGGGCGTGGCCGCTGCCGGGCGGCTGCCGGTCGACGCCGTCGAGGAGCTGGTCGGCGACCGGTTCGCCGATGTGGCCGGGGTGCACGCTGACCGGGTACGGCTCCAGCGGCAGCTGCCCGCCGAGGATCTGTTCGGCGGGGCGCGGCGGCTGGACGCCATCGGGATCGGCCTCAATCTGCTGGTGCAGAACTACAGCGGGCGGCGCCTGGTGCGGCTCGCCGAGGCGGGCTGCCGGGTGCGGCTGCTGTTCCTGAACCCGGCCAGCAGCGCGGTCAAGCGGCGGGAGCGGGAACTCGGTCTGAAGAAGGGCGAGCTGGCCCGCTCGGTGGAGACCAACATCCTGCATATGCGGCGGGTGCGCTCCCGGCTGCGGGACCAGGGCGCCTTCGAGATCCACGTCTTCGACGAGATCCCCCGGTTCACCGCGTACATGGTGGACGCCGACGGTCCTGACGGCCTCGCCGTCGTCCAGTCGTATCTGCGGGGCGCGCGGGGGATGGAGACGCCCGTGTTCGTACTGCGGGGCCCCGGCCGTACGGTGTCGCCGGTGCCTCCGGCGGCCCGTGCCGAGGGGGAGGGCGGTCTCTTTCCCGCCTACCGGGAGGAGTTCGAGGCGTTCTGGGCGGACTCGCGGCCGGTGTCGTAGGTTTCCGACGCGGGTCGCCACCGCTTTGTGTCGCGTCTGTCACAGTCCCCCAAGTCCCTTGAGCCACACCGGGCAATCCGACAGGGTTTCGAACGGTCCACCTCTGGGCCGCTCGACCGCATACTCGGAGGACTTCCTCGGCATGGCACAACACGGGGCACGCCACACCAAACGCCGGATATCTCTCGCAATCGGCGCCGCAATCGCCGTCGCGGGAGGAGCCACACTGCTGACGCTCCCCGCGGGCGCCTCCCCCGCCGAGGGCACCGTCCTCGGCGCCGGTGCGAAGGACGCGGTCAAGGGCGACTACATCGTGCTGCTCAAGGGCGACCCAGCCAAGGGCACCGGCGTCAAGGCCGCCACCGAGGCCAACGGCCTGGCCAAGGAGTACGGCGGCAAGGTCGAGCACACCTACCACGCCGCGCTCAACGGCTACTCCGCCAAGGGGCTCAGCGCTCAGGAAGCGCGGCGGCTGGCGGCGGACGACAAGGTGGCCAAGGTCGTCCAGGCCCGCGAGATCACCGCGCACGCCACCCAGACCAGGCCGCCCTCCTGGGGGCAGGACCGGGTCGACCAGGCGTCGAGGACGCTCAACAAGAAGTACACCTACCCCGACAGCGCCGGTTCGGGGGTGACCGCGTACGTCGTGGACAGCGGGGTGCGGGTCAGCCACAGGGACTTCGGGGGCCGTGCCGTCAACGGCTACGACATCGTGGACGACGACAAGACGGCGCAGGACGGTGCCAACCACGGCACGCACGTCTCCGGCACCATCGCGGGCACCAAGTACGGCATCGCCAAGAAGGCGAAGATCGTCGCCGTTCGCATCCTCGGCAACGACAACCGGGGCACCACAGCGGACGCCGTGGCCGGTATCGACTGGATGATCGCGAACCACAAGGCCAAGGGCGGCCCCGCGGTCGCCAACATGAGCATCGGCGGCTTCAAGGACTACGCGCTGGACGAGGCCGTCAAGCGGGCCGTCGCCGCGAACATCACCTGCGTCGTCTCAGCCGGCAACGACAGCGGCAACGCCTCCGCCGCCTCCCCGGCCCGGGTGACCGAGGCCATCACGGTCGCGGCCAGCGACCAGAAGGACCGGCAGACGACCTTCTCCAACTACGGCAAGAGCGTCGACCTGTACGCGCCCGGCATCGACGTCGTCTCGGCCAGCAACAAGAGCGACACCGCCTACATGGCCGGCTGGGGCACCTCCATGGCAGCCCCGCATGTCTCGGGCGCCGCCGCGCTCTATCTGAGCACGCACAAGACGGCCACCCCCGCACAGGTCGCCAAGGCGCTGACCAGCGGCGCGACCAAGGGCGCGATCACCAACCCGAGCACCGGTACGCCCAACAGGCTGCTGCGCGTACCCAGGTAGCCATCCGCCTGCAGCACCCCGCGCGGCCGGGGGCAACCGCTCCCGGCCGCCGTATCCGGACACCCCCCACAACCCACCAGGAGAGGCACCCCGAGCCCATGGCAACCCACGTGGCCCGTAACAACAAGCGCCGGATATCCCTCGCGATCGGCGCGGCAGTCGCCGTCGCGGGCGGCGCGACCCTCCTGACCCTCCCGGCGGGCGCCGCACCGGCGGAGGGCATTGTCATCGGCGCCGGCTCCCATGACGCCGTCAAGGGCAGCTACATCGTCCTGCTCAAGGACGGCAGCAGCGGCTCGGTCCAGGCCGACAGCGCGGGCAAGGACCTGGCCGAGGAGTACGGCGGCAAGGTCGCCCGCACCTACAAGTCGGCCGTCAACGGCTTCAACGCCACCGGCATGTCAGCCGAGGAGGCCCGCAGGCTGGCCGCTGACGACAAGGTCGCGCAGGTCTACCAGAACCAGCGGATCACCACCACCGGCACCCAGACCAACCCGCCCTCCTGGGGCCTGGACCGGATCGACCAGAAGTCGAACCAGCTGGACCGGAAGTACACCTACCCGGCCGGCGCGGGCGCGGGCGTGACGGCGTACGTCATCGACACCGGCGTACGCATCAGCCACCACGACTTCGGCGGCCGGGCCTCCTACGGCTACGACGCCGTCGACAAGGACAAGACGGCCCAGGACGGCAACGGGCACGGCACCCATGTCGCGGGCACCATCGCCGGGACGAAGTACGGCGTCGCCAAGAAGGCGAAGATCGTCGCCGTGCGGGTGCTGAACAACCAGGGCTCGGGCACCACCGCGCTCGCCGTCGCCGGCGTCGACTGGGTCACCAAGCACCACAAGGGCCCCTCGGTCGCCAACATGAGCCTCGGCGGCGGCAAGGACGCGGCACTGGACGCCGCCGTCAAGCGCTCCATCGCCTCCGGCGTCAGCTACGCGGTCTCGGCGGGCAACGAGAGCGCCGACGCCACCACCGCCTCACCCGCGCGCGTCGCTGACGCGCTGACCGTCGCCGCGTCCGACCGCAGGGACCGGCAGGCGGTCTTCTCCAACTACGGCAAGCGCGTGGACCTCTACGCGCCCGGTGTGGACATCGTCTCGGCCAGCAACAAGAGCGACCGCGGCAGCGCCACGATGTCCGGTACCTCCATGGCCTCGCCGCATGTCGCCGGTGCCGCGGCCGTCTATCTGAGCGGTCACAAGAGCGCCACCCCAGCTCAGGTGGCCTCGGCGCTCACCAAGGGCGCGACCGCGGGAGCGATCGCCAACCCCACCAAGGGCACGCCCAACAAGCTGCTCCGTGTGGTCAAGTGACGCTCATTCACGGTCATTTCTGACCCTCCTCCGTGCGTAACCCCGGATTTCCGGGTAAGCGCACCACCAAGCCCGCCGTGCCCTCCCCCCACGGGGCACGGCGGGTTTTTTCCGTGCCAGGGGGAGACGCTGCCCCGTCAGGGGCGCGGGGAACTGCGCGCGCAACCACAAACGCACCCGCAGCCCGAAAACAACAGCCAGGGGCAGCCTCGTCACGCCGCGACGGAAGAGCGCTCCGGGAAGAAAGAGTGCTCCGCGGCAGCGGAATAGCGCTCCGCGACCACGCGGGCCACCTCAGGGGCGGCACCCAGCACGGGGGCCAGCACATCGGCGCCGGCCTCGTACGCTCCCGCCGCGATGCGGTCGGGGAGCCGGCCAGGGGCAAGGACGTACGGGGCGACAGCCACCCGGCGTATACCTTCAGCGCGCAACTCCTGTACGGCATCCGCCGTACAGGGCTGAGCGGAGGCGAACGCAGGCCGCACGGCACACCAACCGGTGGTACGCCGCCACTCCCGCGCGATTTCAGCGATCACTGCGCTCGCCTCCGGGTCTGTGGAACCGGCAGCCGCCAGGACGACGCCGGTCGAGGGCGCGTCGCCCAGGGCGAGCCCGGCGACGCGCAGCCGCCGCTGCAAGGCGGCAGTCAGCAAGGGGTGCGGACCCAGCACTTCGGCCTGCCGCACGGACAGGTCCGGCAACGCGGAGGCCGCCTCCGCCAGCACCGCGGGGATGTCCGTCTTCGCGTGGAAGGCGCGGGTCAGCAGCAGCGGGACGGCGACCACTTCGCGTGCCCCGGCCGCGTACAGCCGCTCCAGCGTGCCGTGCACCGAGGGTGCGTCGAAGTCCAGATAACCCGCCTCCACCCGCACGCCGGGCAGCTGCCGCCGCACCCGCGCGGTGAGCGCGGTGACCGTCGCGGCGTGCCGGGCATCCCGGCTGCCGTGCGCGACGAGCAGCAGCGCGGGGGAGGGGGGCGGTGGTGCGGGGAGCATCAGCGCAGCAGCCCCCGGTGGCGCAGTACCCGCCGCTCGACGGGTGCGAAGACCAGCAGTTCGATGCCGATGCCCACCAGCAGGATGAGCAGGATCGCACCGAGCACAAGCGGCATGTCCTGGTACGAGCGCCCCGTCTCCAGCAGCTGGCCCAGCCCCGAGCCGAGTTCGGGCGAGGTGGCGATGAGCTCGGCCGCCATCAGGGAGCGCCAGGAGAACGCCCAGCCCTGCTTGAGGCCCGAGATGTAACCCGGCAGCGCGGCGGGCAGCAGAACGTGCCGCACGCCGCTCACTCCCGTGGCACCGAGCACCTTTCCCGCGCGCAGGTGCAGCGGGTCGATCCGGTCGACGCCCGCGACCAGCCCGTTGGCGATCGAGGGCACGGCGCCGAGCAGCACCACGGTGTAGATGGTCGCGTCCGTCAGTCCGAACCAGATGATCGCCGCGGGCACCCACGCCACCGACGGCAGCGACTGGAGCCCGGACAGGATCGGCCCGATCGCGGCCCGCACCGGCCGCACCCGCGCCACCAGCAGCCCCAGCGGGGTGCCGACCAGCAGCGCCACGGCGAAGCCCAGCGCGCCGCGGGAGACGCTCTGCCAGATGATGCCGAGGATCGTGCCCTTGTACCACTCCTCGGCCAGCGCGTCCCACACCATCAGCGGGCTCGGCAGCTGGTAGTCCGGCTTCAGGTTCAGCGCGAACGCCGCCTGCCACAGCCCCAGTACGAGGACGACGGCCACCACCGGCGGCAGCGCCTTGCGGCGCAGCAGCACCGGGAGGGGTGTGCGGGCCGAGGTGCGGGTGTCGAGTGCGTCGAGGCCCGCCTCCAGACCGGCGAGGTCGCCCGCCGGGTCGGTCTTCCGGTCCGCGACGGCGGTTGCGGCGCCCTTCGCCACCGGCTCGTCCTCGACCTTCGGCTGTGTCTCAGTGCTGGCCATGGCGGCGGATCTCCCCCCGGAGCTGTTCGGTGATCTCGACGGACAGTCCGGCCACGTCCGCGTCCTCGATCCGGCGCGGGTGTGGAATGCCGACCTCCCACTCCCGGGCGATCCGCCCGGGCCGCGAGGAGAGCAGCACCACGCGCTCGGCCAGGCGTACGGCCTCCCGGACGTTGTGCGTGACGAACAGGACGGCGACGTTCGTCTCCGCCCAGATACGGGTCAGCTCCTCGTGGAGGACGTCCCGGGTGATGGCGTCCAGCGCGGCGAACGGCTCGTCCATCAGCAGCAGATTGCTGTCCTGCGCCAGTGCGCGGGCCAGCGCCACCCGCTGCCGCATCCCGCCGGACAGCTCGTGCACCCGCTTGCGGTACGCGCCCTTGAGCCGTACGAGCTCCAGCAGACGCTCGGCCTCGGCCGGGCGCTCCGCCTTGGGCATGCCGCGCAGCTTGAGGGCCAGCTCGATGTTCTTGCCCGCGGTCAGCCAGGGGAACAGCGCGTGTTCCTGGAACATCAGCGCCGGGCGTCCGCCGGGCACGTCGATGGTGCCCGCGGTCGGGGTCTCCAGTCCGGCCACCAGGTTGAGCAGCGTGCTCTTGCCGCAGCCCGACGCGCCCAGCAGGGTGACGAACTCGCCCTCGGCGACATCGATGCTGATGTCGTCCAGCACCTGCTGCGCCCCGAAGGTCTTGGAGACGCCGGCGATGCGGGCGGCGACGGCGCGTTCGGTCCCGGTCAAGGTCTCGGTCACGGTCACTGGTTCACCTCCTTCGGTGGTCACGGGCGGTCGTCCGGGCCCAGCCCGGCATCGGTCAGTGCGGGACGGCCCTCGCTCTCGAGGACCCGGTTCAGCGGGGTCAGGTCGTAGATGCCGTTCAGCCGGGCCTCCTTCAGCAGGCCGACCGAGGACGCGTGGTCCGCCTGTTGCCGCAGCGTGGCGGCCAGCGGGTCGTCGGTGACATCGATCTGGGCGAACGCCGTGTCGAGCACCTTGCCGGGCAGCCGTTTGCCCGCGTCCCGCTGGAGGGCTTCGTTGATGCGCTTCTTGGCGGCGTCCGGGTGCGAGCGGATCCACGCGTTCGTCTTCACGGAGCCGCGCAGCACCGCTTCGACGACGTCCGGGTGCTTCTTGAGGAAGTCCTGCCGTACCACCAGGTTCGTGGTGACGAACTTGCCGCCCTTCCACAGCTCCTTCTCGTTCAGCAGCCGCTTGCCGCCCTTGCTGACGAGGTTGGAGGCCGTCGGCTCGGGCACCCAGGCCCCGTCGATGCCGCCCTGCTGGAAGGTGGTGGGGATCTCCTTGTTGTCCTGCCGCAGCACCGAGGTCTCACCCTCGCCCGTCTCGGGGCTGACCTCGATGCCCTTGCCCTTGAGGTAGTGCAGCAGGGCGACGTCCTGGGTGTTGCCCAGCTGCGGGGTGGCGATCTTCTTGCCCTTGAGGTCGTCGACCGAGCGGATCTTCTTGGGGTTGACGACCAGCGACGCCCCGCCGGAGGTGGCGCCTGCGACGATGCGCAGGTTCTGGCCCCCTGACTTGACGTATCCGTTGATGGCGGGCGACGGACCCACCCAGGTCATGTCCACGCCGTCCTTGGCGTTGAGCGCCTCGATCGCGGCCGGGCCCGCGTTGAAGACCTGCGTCTTGACCCGCGTACCGCCCAGCTCCTCGGGGATCGGGCCGCCGGAGCGCAGCCCGACCAGCGGAGTGGCGTGGGTGACGTTGGGGAAGTAGCCGATCTTCACCTCGTCGAGACCGTCGACCTTCTTGCCACCCACGGGCTTCGGGTCGCCGCTCGTCACGGCTTTGGAGCCGTAGCCGCAGCCCGCCGCTAGCAGCAGCACGGGAAGGGCCACCAGGGCGGTCGCGGCCCTGCGTGCGGGGCGTGGATGGATACGGGGCACGGAGGGGTCCTCTCAACAGCGGAAGTCGGGCGCGGGCGGGAGCAGGCGTGACGGACGCACGCTCGTCACCGCCGGCATCGCCCCACGCCGCCCTGGCCACTGCCGCGTGCGCCGCTGCCGATGCGGCCACCCGTCTGGTCGAAGGTCGAGAAGACCTCTCCTGGGATGCCCATGGGTCTAGAAGTCCCAGCCCGCGTCGTCCGGCGCCTCGGCAGCGGCCACCTCCGCGCCGGCGAACGCCTCGCCGGCCATCCCCGCCGTCAGTGTGGAGCCGTCGGCCGGGTCGATCAGCAGGAAGGAGCCGGTGCGCCGGGAGCTCGCGTACGGGTCGACGGGCAGCGCCTCGGCGGTACGCAGCACGATGCGGCCGATGTCGTTGGCGGCCAGCTCGCCGGGGGCCGGGTGGTGCGAGAGGTCGGCCAGGGTCAGCCGGGAGGGGATCTCCTTGACGATGGCCTTGACCGTACGGGTGGTGTGCTTGAGCAGTACCCGGTCGCCGGGCTTGAGCGGCCGGTCGTGCAGATGGCAGACGGTCGCGGTCAGGTCCTGGCTGGGCAGCAGCGTCGCCTCCGCGGGCGCGATCAGATCGCCGCGCGAGATGTCCAGGTCGTCGGCGAGCCGGATGGTGACCGACTGCGGCGACCAGGCCACGTCGACCGACTGCCCCAGCGCATCGATCGCCTCGATGGTGCTGGAGCGGCCGGAGGGGTGCACGGTGACGCGGTCGCCGACGCGCAGCACGCCGGACGCCAACTGGCCGGCGTAGCCGCGGTAGTCGGGGTGCTCAGCGGTCTGCGGCCGGATGACGTACTGCACCGGGAAGCGCGCCGGGTCGTCGGTCGGGTCGTGGGTGACCGGGACCGTCTCCAGGTGCTCCAGCACGGTCGGCCCGCTGTACCAGTCCATGTGCGCGGAGGGGGTGACGACATTGTCGCCCTCCAGCGCGGAGATCGGGATGGCGGTCACCTCCGGCACGCCCAGGGAGGTGGCGTAGCCGGTGAACTCGTCCGCGATCGCGGCGAAGACGTCCTCGGCGTAGTCGACCAGGTCCATCTTGTTGACGGCCAGCACCACGTGCGGGACGCGCAGCAGCGCGGCCACGGCGGCGTGCCTGCGGGTCTGCTCGACCACTCCGTTGCGGGCGTCCACCAGGACGACGGCCAGCTCGGCGGTTGAGGCGCCGGTGACCATGTTCCGGGTGTACTGCACATGGCCCGGGGTGTCGGCGAGGATGAACCGCCGCCTGGGCGTGGCGAAGTAGCGGTACGCCACATCGATGGTGATGCCCTGCTCGCGCTCGGCACGCAGCCCGTCGGTGAGCAGCGCCAGGTCGGGTGCCTCCTGGCCGCGTGCCTGCGAGGCCCGCGAGACCGCCTCCAGCTGGTCGGACAGTACCGACTTGGAGTCGTGCAGCAGACGGCCCACCAGGGTGGACTTGCCGTCGTCGACGCTTCCGGCGGTGGCGAACCGCAGCAGCGAGGTGGCCGCCAGCGCTTCGGCGGCAAGGGCTGTGTCGGCTGTGGTGCTCATCGTCTAGAAGTAGCCTTCCCGCTTGCGGTCTTCCATCGCGGCCTCGGAGAGCTTGTCGTCGGCGCGGGTGGCGCCGCGCTCGGTCAGCCGGGAGGCGGCGATCTCCGCGATCACCTTCTCCACGGTGTCCGCGTCCGAGTCCACGGCGCCGGTGCAGGACATGTCGCCGACGGTGCGGTAGCGCACCTGCCGCCGCTCCACCCGCTCGCCGTCCTTGGGGCCGCCCCACTCGCCGGGTGCCAGCCACATCCCCGAGCGGGAGAAGACCTCCCGCTCGTGCGCGTAGTAGATCGAGGGGAGTTCGATCTTCTCCCGCGCGATGTACTGCCACACGTCCAGCTCGGTCCAGTTCGACAGCGGGAAGACCCGCACATGCTCACCGGGGGCGTGCCGCCCGTTGTAGAGCTGCCACAGCTCGGGCCGCTGGCGGCGCGGGTCCCAGCCGCCGAACTCGTCCCGCAGCGAGAAGACCCGCTCCTTGGCGCGGGCCTTCTCCTCGTCGCGGCGGCCGCCGCCGAAGACCGCGTCGAACCGGTGCTCGTTGATGGCCTCCAGCAGCGGCAGCGTCTGCAGCGGGTTGCGGGTGCCGTCCGGGCGCTCGCGCAGCGTGCCGTTGTCGATGTACTGCTGCACCGAGGCGACGTACAGCCGCAGCCCGTGCTCGGCCACCGTCCCGTCCCGGAAGCGCAGCACCTCGGGGAAGTTGTGCCCGGTGTCCACGTGCAGCAGCCCGAAGGGCAGTGGCGCCGGGGCGAACGCCTTCAGCGCCAGGTGCAGCATGACGATGGAGTCCTTGCCGCCGGAGAAGAGGATCACCGGGCGCTCGAACTCGCCCGCGACCTCGCGGAAGATGTGCACCGCCTCCGACTCCAGCGCGTCCAGGTGGGTCAGCGCGAAGGGGTTGTCGGTCTCCTCCGGTGCGGTCACCGCCGTGGTCATAGCAGTCCCCTCTCCTTCAGCAAGCTGTGCAGCGCCGCGGCCGACTCGGCCACGTCCCGCCCGTGTGTCTGGAGCCGCAGGTCCGGGTCGGCCGGCTCCTCGTACGGGTCGTCGACACCCGTCAGTCCCGTCAGTTCGCCGGCGGCCTGCTTCGCGTACAGGCCCTTCACATCCCGCTGCGAGCACACCTCGACCGGCGTCGCCACATGCACCTCCAGATACGGGGTGCCCTCGGCCATGTGGCGCTTGCGCACCGCCTCGCGGCTGTCGGCGTACGGCGCGATCACCGGCACCAGCACGATCACCCCGTGCGAGGCCAGCAGTTCGGAGACGAAGCCGATGCGCTGCACATTGGTGTCCCGGTCGGTACGGGAGAAGCCCAGGCCCGCGGAGAGGAAGGTGCGGATCTCGTCGCCGTCCAGCACCTCGGTCCGGCGTCCCTCGCCGCGCAGCTGCTCGGCGAGCGCCGTGGCGATCGTCGTCTTGCCCGCACTCGGCAGGCCGGTCAGCCACACGGTGGCGCCGCGTGCCTCGCTCATCGGTCTCCCCTGCTCGTCCGTTTCGATCGATGTACCCGGGCCCTCACAGGTGCAGCCCGCACTCGGTCTTGCCGCTGCCGGCCCAGCGCCCGGCGCGCGCGTCCTCACCCGCCAGTACGCGGCGGGTGCAGGGGGCGCAGCCGATGGAGGCGTAGCCGTCGGACAGCAGCGGGTTGGTCAGTACGCCGTGCTCGGCGATGTAGTCGTCCACATCCTGCTGGCTCCAGCGGGCGATGGGGGAGACCTTGACCTTCTGCCGCTTCTCGTCCCAGCCGACCACCGGGGTGTTCGCCCGGGTCGGCGACTCCTCGCGGCGCAGCCCCGTGGCCCACGCGTCGTAACCGCGCAGCCCCTCCTCCAGCGGCTGCACCTTGCGCAGCGCGCAGCACAGGTCGGGGTCGCGGTCGTGCAGCCTGGGGCCGTACTCGGCGTCCTGCTCGGCGACCGTCTGCCGGGGCGTGAGGGTGATGACCTCCACGTCCATCACGGCCTCGACGGCGTCCCGGGTGCCGATGGTCTCCGGGAAGTGGTAGCCGGTGTCCAGGAAGACGACGCGTACGCCGGGGAAGACGCGGGAGGCCAGGTGGGCGACCACGGCGTCCTCCATGGAGGAGGTGACGCAGAACCGGTGCCCGAAGGTCTCGGCGGCCCAGCGCAGTACGTCCAGCGCGTCGGCCTCCTCCAGGTCCCGGCCCGCCTGCTCGGCCAGCGACCTGAGCTCTTCGGGAGAGCGGGGAGAGCGCTGCTCCGTTATGTGCGCGGTGCTCATGAGGTGGAGTCCTCTCCGTCGGAGTGTGCCGACCGCAGCCCGGAGGCCAGCAGCCCGAGGAACTTCAGTCGGAAAGCCCGGTTGCAGGCGACGCACTCCCACGCGCCCGGGCCCTCCTCACTGGGGCGCAGATCCTCGTCCCCGCAGTACGGGCAGTAGAACGGCGCGGCCCTCTCGCTCACTTGAGATCACTCTCATCCGCGCGGGCCGCCCACTGGGCGAACCGTTCGCCGTCCTCGCGCTGGGCCTGGAAGGCGCGCAGCACACGTTCGATGTAGTCGGGAAGTTCTTCGGCGGTCACCTTCAGCCCGCGCACCTTGCGGCCGAAGCCGGGCTCCATGCCCAGCGAGCCGCCGAGGTGCACCTGGTAGCCCTCGACCTGGTTGCCCGAGGCGTCGGTGACCAGCTGGCCCTTGAGGCCGATGTCCGCGACCTGGATACGGGCGCAGGAGTTCGGGCAGCCGTTGAGGTTGATGGTGACGGGCTGGTCGAAACCGGGGAGCCTGCGCTCCAGCTCGTCGATCAGCCAGGACCCGCGGCCCTTGGTCTCCACGATGGCCAGCTTGCAGAACTCGATGCCCGTGCACGCCATCGTCCCGCGCCGGAACACGGAGGGCCGGGTCGTCAGATCGAGCGCCTCCAGGCCCTCGCGCAGCGACTCCACCTGGTCCTGCTCCACATCGAGCACCAGCATCTTCTGCTCGACGGTGGTGCGTACGCGACCCGAACCGTGCGCCTCCGCCAGATCGGCGACCTTGCTGAGCGTCGTACCGTCGACCCGGCCCACCCGCGGTGCGAAGCCCACGTAGTAGCGGCCGTCCTTCTGCTCGTGCACGCCGATGTGGTCGCGCCACTGCTGGGCCGGCTGCTTCGGCGCCGGGCCGTCGAGCATCTTGCGGCCCAGGTACTCGTCCTCCAGCACCTGCCGGAACTTCTCCGGCCCCCAGTCGGCTACCAGGAACTTCAGCCGGGCGCGGTTGCGCAGCCGCCGGTAGCCGTAGTCGCGGAAGATGCCGGTGACGCCCTCGTGGACGTCGGCGACCTCCTCGACCGGCACCCAGGCGCCCAGCCGCACGCCGAGCTTGGGGTTGGTGGAGAGCGCGCCGCCGACCCACACGTCGAAGCCGGGCCCGTGCTCGGGGTGCTCGACGCCGACGAACGCCACGTCGTTGATCTCGTGCGCGACGTCCAGCAGCGGTGAGCCGGAGACGGCCGTCTTGAACTTGCGGGGCAGGTTCGAGTACGCGGGATTGCCGACGACGCGGCGGTTGATCTCCTCGATGGCGGGGGTGCCGTCGATGATCTCGTCCGCCGCGATACCGGCGACGGGGGAGCCGAGGATGACGCGGGGGGTGTCGCCGCAGGCCTCGGTCGTGGACAGCCCCACGCCCTCCAGCCGCCGCCAGATCTCCGGCATGTCCTCGATACGGATCCAGTGGAACTGCACGTTCTGCCGGTCGGTGATGTCGGCGGTGCCGCGCGCGAACTCCTGCGAGATGTCCCCGATGACGCGCAGCTGCTCGGTGGTCAGCCGTCCGCCGTCGATGCGGACGCGGAGCATGAAGAACTCGTCGTCCAGCTCCTCCGGCTCCAGCACGGCGGTCTTGCCGCCGCTGATGCCGGGCTTGCGCTGGGTGTAGAGGCCCCACCAGCGCATCCGGCCGCGCAGGTCGGCACCGTCGATGGACTCGAAACCGCGATGAGCGTAGATCGTCTCAATGCGTGTCCGCACATTGAGACCGTCGTCGTCCTTCTTGGTCTGCTCGTTGCCGTTGAGCGGCGTGAAGTGACCAGCGGCCCACTGCCCTTCGCCGCGGTGGCGTCCCGCCTTGCGGCGGGCGGGGGCTGGGGGCACCCCCTGCTCGGAGAGCTTGGGGG
>NZ_JADKMA010000126.1 GCF_017676365.1 Streptomyces oryzae | reverse complement strand
GGCGATAGCCCCGTCGCATACGCCAGCGGCGGGGCTATCGCCTGTGCGTCCGCGCCCTCTCCCACCCACAGGCCGATGAACAGCGCGGCGGTCGCCTCCAGGAGCCCGGCGCGTTCGAGTCCGCCCCCGGTCACCGGCTCGCAGCCCACGTCCCGGACCAGGTCCCGGACGAGGGCGAGGGCCGCGGGGTCGTCGCCGCAGAGCGGGACCGACAGGGGGCGGGCGTCGAAGACCGGCGGGTTCATGCGCCATACGTCCTCGTGGCAGAGGTTGAACGCCTTGACGACCCGCGCGCCCGGCGCCGCCGCTGCCAGCCGTTGTGCTGCCGAGGGGCCGCCGTCCGTCAGCAGCCGGAAGCCGGGTCCCACGGGGTTGGAGCAGTCGATCAGCACCTTCGCGTCCAGGGCCGCGCCCAGCTCCCGGGCCACCTCCTGCCCTACGCCGTAAGGCAACGCGGCCAGCACCACCTCCCCGAACCCGGCCGCCGCCCGCAGGCTCCCATGCCGTACGCCGCCACCTACGCCGCCACCGACCCCGGCGCGGACGCCGCCACCGACGCCGACGCCCTCGCCGATGCGCGCCGCAAGCCCTCGCGCCCTCCCCTCATCCCGTCCCCCCACCAGTACCTCGTGACCGGCCCGCACCCAGTGCGTGGCCAGTGCGTCCGCCATGTTGCCGCTCCCCAGTACGCCGATTCGCATCGAAAGCCCTCCTCGCCAGCTGGTCACCTGCTTCCGGAAGGACACTAGAGAGCCGGTCAGGCACCATTTGGTACGTGACGACCGACGCCTTCCTCGCCGACTGCCGGGCCCGCCTCGCCTTCGACCTGCTCTCCAACACCTGGAACGCCGTGGTCCTGTGGGCGCTGCGCGAGGGCCCGTACCGCCATGGCGAGCTGCGCGAACGCATCGGCGGCATCAGCTCGAAGGTGCTCACCGAGACGCTGCGGCGCCTGGAGTTCAACGGCCTGGTGGACCGCCAGGCCCACCCGGGGGCCCCGCCCCGGGTCGCCTACGAACTCACGCCCCTCGGCCGCACCTTGCTCGTGCCCATCGACACCATCGGTGCCTGGGCCTTCGCACACGGCGACGAAGTCATGGCGGCTCAGGAGCGGGCGTCCGGGCTCCAGTGAGCCCGCGGCTGTCCAGGGGGCGTGGGCAAAGCGCGTAGGTATACCCAGCCGCATCTGGACATAACCGCCGCACAGCCTAGATTTTCTTCCCCTGGGAGATTGAACTTTGGTGGATCTCTAGTCAGTTGCGGTGTCAAGGGGCCTACTCTTCGGACCATGAACGAACTCCTGTCCCCTGCAGCACCGGAGGTAGACGCACGCGGGGCCGCCGGCGTACTTCCCGAGCTGCCCGGCCGGCTGACCGAACCCCTCCGCCGCGAGCTCATCGCTTTCCGTCGCGACCTCCATATGCACCCAGAGCTGGGTAACCAGGAGTTCCGCACGACCACCGCGCTCAAGACCCGGCTGGAGAAGGCCGGGCTGCGCCCCCGGGTGCTGGCCATGGGCACCGGGCTCATCTGCGACATCCACCCGCAGGCGGGGGAGGGGGCGAGCCCGCACGCCGAGAGGCCCGAAGCGGAGCGGGCCGACGCCGAACGGGCCGGAGCCGCACGAGCCGGCACCGAGGGCCCCGTCGAGGCCGGGGCAGCCGTCGCCCCTCCCATGCTCGCCTTCCGCGCCGACATCGACGCGCTGCCCATCCCGGACACCAAAGAGGTGCCGTACCGCTCGACGGTCCCGGGCCGGGCGCACGCGTGCGGGCACGACGTGCACACCACGGTGGTGCTCGGCGCCGGCCTTGTGCTGGCCGAGCTGGCGCGCGCGGGGGCGCTGCCCCGTCCCGTACGGCTGCTGTTCCAGCCCGCCGAGGAGGTGCTGCCGGGCGGCGCCGCCGACGCGGTGGACTGCGGGGTGCTGGACGGCGTCGGCTCGATCCTCGCCCTGCACTGCGACCCACGGGTGGACGTGGGCCGGATCGGGCTGCGCGCGGGGCCGATCACCTCGGCCTGCGACCGGCTGGAGGTGGTGCTCAGCGGCGCGGGCGGGCACACCGCACGGCCGCATCTGACGACCGACCTGGTCACGGCCGCCGCGAAGCTGGTCACCGAGGCGCCGGCGCTGCTGGCCCGCCGGGTGGACGCGCGCTCCGGGCTGTCGCTGACCTGGGGCCGGATCGAGTCCGGGCACGCGCCGAACGTGATCCCGCAGCGCGCCGAGCTCTCCGGCACCCTGCGCTGCCTGGACCTGCCGACCTGGCGCGAGGCCCCCGACCTGGTGCACGCGGCCATCGACGAGCTGGCCACCCTGCACCGGGCCAAGTGCGAGCTGACCTATGTACGCGGCGTGCCGCCCGTGGTCAACGAGCCCTCGGCGACGGCGCTGCTGCGGGAGGCGATGGCGGCGCGTGCGGGCGCCGCCGCCGTGGAGACGACGGAGCAGAGCCTGGGCGGCGAGGACTTCTCCTGGTATCTGGAGCACGTCCCGGGCGCGATGGCCCGGCTGGGGGTGCGGCCCGTCGGCGACCGCCGCAGCCGCGATCTGCACCAGGGCGACTTCGACGCGGACGAGGGCGCGATCACCGCCGGCGTCGAGCTCTTCACGGCCGCCGCGCTGCTGCACCGTTCGTGACCTGATGTGACCTGACGCGACCTGACCCGGTACGTACGCGTACGGCGGCGCCGTATCCACGCCCCACCCCGCCAACCAACGGGACAAAAGGGGCAGCTATGTGGAATTCGGCGCCGTTCGCGACGATCCGATAACAGCGGTTCCCGGCTTCTTCTGCTGGAAATCTACGCGCGTTAATGTGTGCCCGTCTCAACGGCCGGAACCATCCTGCGGTGCCGGAACCGGTGCTCCACGACTCGAAGGGGACTCCTGTTGCGTCGGGTAACAAAGCTGGCTGCCGCGGTCACCGCCACCGCGGCTCTCGCACTGACGGCCACCGCGTGCGGTGAGAGCTCTACGGAGTCGGGTGGCAAGAAGAACAAGGGCGTCGGACTCGCCTTCGACGTCGGCGGCCGGGACGACCACTCGTTCAACGAGGCGGCCGCCCGCGGCACCGACAAGGCCGAGAAGGAACTCGGCGTCAAGACCAAGGAGATGACCGCCGGCAACAACGAGACCGAGGAGACCCGCGAACAGCGCCTCTCCTCCCTCGCCAAGGCGGGCTACAACCCGGTCATCGGCGTCGGCTTCAACTACGGCAAGTCGGTCAACAAGGTGGCCAAGGAGTTCCCCGACACCACCTTCGGCGTCGTGGACGAGCAGTCGCACGCCAAGAACGTCGTCGGGATGACCTTCGCCGAGAACGAGGCGTCGTACCTGGTGGGCGTGGCAGCGGCCAAGAAGACCAAGACCAACAAGGTCTCCTTCATCGGCGGCGTCGACAACGCGCTCATCCAGAAGTTCGAGGCCGGCTTCGTCAAGGGCGTCAAGGACACCAACCCCAAGGCCAAGGTCGAGGTCGACTACCTCTACAAGGAGTCCGACAAGGGCTTCAACGACCCGGCCCGTGCCAAGAACATGGCCAAGGGCATGCTCGCCCGCGGCAACGACGTGATCTACACGGCGGCCGGCCAGTCCGGCGCCGGCTCCATCGAAGAGGTCAGCAAGAAGAAGGGCGCCTGGGCCATCGGGGTCGACTCCGACCAGTACCGGCAGAAGGGCCTGGAGAAGTACAAGGACGCCATCCTGACCTCCTCGGTCAAGAACGTCGACGTCGCCGTCTACGAGCTCATCAAGAGCGTCAAGGACGGCAAGCCGCTCAAGGGCAACCAGACCTTCTCCCTCAAGGAGAAGGGTGTCTCGGTCGCCACGTCCGGTGGCTTCATCGACGACATCAAGGGCGACATCGACAAGGCCACCGAGGACATCACCTCCGGCAAGGTCAAGGTCCCGGCCAAGCCGTGACCCGGCGGGGACGGCACCGTACGCGGCCGCGGCACACCACCGCGGCGCGTACGGTGCCGCTGCCCGTGGTCCCCCTGGTTCCCCTCGTCCTCTCAGCTCTCGGATAGTCCCCCTCAACCCTCAGAAAGAGCTGGCTGCCACCAGCAAGGGAGCGCGTCAGTCAAGTGTCCAGCGAGTCCAGCGGCAGCAGCGGCGCGCCGTCCGGGGCGGGCCAGAAGTCCGCGGCGGCCGTCGAACTGCGCGGCATCACCAAAAGGTTCCCCGGCGTCGTCGCCAACCGCGACATCGACATCCGGGTCGAGCGCGGCTCCGTGCACGCCCTCGTGGGCGAGAACGGCGCGGGCAAGTCGACCCTGATGAAGATCCTCTACGGCATGCAGCGGCCGGACGGGGGCACCATCAGCGTCGACGGCAAGTTCGTCCAGCTGCACAGCCCCGCGGACGCCATCGCCCGCGGTATCGGCATGGTGCACCAGCACTTCATGCTGGCCGACAACCTCACCGTGCTGGAGAACACGGTGCTGGGCGCGGAGCGGCTGTACGGCATCGGCTCCCGCGCCCGCAAGAAGATCATGGAGCTGTCGGACGCCTACCAGCTCGGTATCCGCCCCGACGTGCTCGTGGAGGAGCTCGGCGTCGCCGACCGGCAGCGGGTGGAGATCCTCAAGGCCCTCTACCGCGGCGCGCGCATCCTCATCCTGGACGAGCCGACCGCCGTGCTGGTCCCGCAGGAGGTCGAAGCCCTCTTCGCCAACCTGCGCGAACTCAAGGCCGAGGGCCTCACGGTGCTGTTCATCTCGCACAAGCTGGGCGAGGTGCTCTCCGTCGCCGACGCGATCACCGTCATCCGGCGCGGTACGACGGTGGCGTCCGTACGGCCGGAGGAGACCAGCCCCAAGCAGCTCGCCGAGCTGATGGTGGGCAGCGAACTGCCGTCGGCCGAGACCCGCGAGTCGACCGTCACCGACGAGCCGATGCTCCGCGTGCAGGACCTGCACCTGTCGGCCGCCGACCCCGACGGCGGCCGGCGCACCGTGCTGGACGGGATCTCCTTCACCATCCACAAGGGCGAAGTGCTCGGCGTCGCCGGCGTGGAGGGCAACGGGCAGGCCGAGCTGGTCGAGGCCATCATGGGGATGAGCGACCCGGACGCCGGCACCGTCACCCTCGACGGCCAGGACATCTCGCACGCCCCCACCCGGGAGCGGCGCGAGAGCGGCATCGGCTACATTCCCGAGGACCGCCACCGGCACGGGCTGCTGCTGGAGGCCCCGCTGTGGGAGAACCGCATCCTGGGCCACGTCACCGAGAAGCCCAACGCCAAGGGCCCGGCGCTCGGCATACCCGGCGCTCCGCAGCTGCTGGCCCTCAAGGAGGCGCGGGCCGACGCCGAGCGGATCGTCGCGGAGTACGACGTACGCACCCCCGGCATCGAGGTGACCGCCGCCAGCCTCTCCGGCGGCAACCAGCAGAAGTTCATCGTCGGCCGCGAGATGAGCCACGGCCCCAAGCTGCTGATCGCCGCCCACCCCACCAGGGGCGTGGACGTCGGCGCGCAGGCGCAGATCTGGGACCAGATACGCACGGCCCGCCGCGAGGGCCTGGCCGTGCTGCTGATCTCCGCCGACCTGGACGAGCTGATCGGCCTCTCGGACACCCTGCGGGTGATGTACCGGGGCCGGCTGGTGGCCGACGCCGACCCGGCGACCGTCACCCCGGAGGAGCTGGGCTCGGCGATGACCGGCGCGGCCACCGGCCACCTGGACCGCCGGGAGGACGGCGCACCGGCCGAGGACCGCGCACAGGCCGAGGACCGCGCACAGGCCGAGGACCGCGCACAGGCCGAGGGCGACCCACAGGTCAAGGACCACGCACAGGCCGAGGACGGCGCCCCGGCGGAGGATGACAGCGACAACTCCGAGGGGGGAGGCGACAAATGAGCCGTTTCAAGACCAAGTTCAGCGCTCAGGCCGTGCTGCAGGCGCTGGCCGCGCCGGCGCTCGCCCTCCTCGCGGCGTTCGTGCTCTCCTCGGTCGTCATCGCGATGACCGGCAAGGACCCGTTCCACGCCTTCTTCGTCATGATCGACTTCGGCTCGAAGAGCGACAGCCAGGTCTGGATCATCAACAAGGCGATCCCGTACTACCTCTCGGCGGCGGCCGTGGCCATCGGCTTCCGGATGAACCTCTTCAACATCGGGGTGGACGGGCAGTACCGGGTCGCCGCGTTCTTCGCCGCCGTCGTCGGCGGAGCGCTCGCGCTGCCCGGCGCCCTCCAGATCCCGGTGATCATCCTCGTCGCGATGGCCGTCGGCGCGCTGTGGGCGGGCATCGCGGGCGTACTCAAGACGACCCGCGGGGTCAGCGAGGTCATCACCACGATCATGCTGAACTCCATCGCGGGTTCGCTGATCGGCTACTTCCTCGCCGAGGACAAGCTGGCGGTCAAGGACGGCAACCTCTTCCACACGCCGGAGATCCCCGCCTCCAGCCACTTCTTCCTCATCCCGACCACGCCCGACCCGATCTACGGCACCCTGATCATCGCCGTACTGATCGGGCTGGCCTACTGGTTCGTGCTCGGCCGCACCCGCTTCGGGTTCGACCTGCGGGCCGTGGGGCGCAGCGAGTCCGCGGCCTCCGCCAGCGGCGTCAGCGTCCGGCGGATGGTCGTCACCAGCATGCTGCTCTCCGGCGCCGTCGCGGGCCTGGTCGGAATGCCGACGCTGCTGAACAAGTCCTTCAGCTACGGCACCGACTTCCCCACCGGCGTCGGCTTCACCGGCATCGCCATCGCCCTGCTGGGCCGCAACCACCCCATCGGCATGGCACTGGCCGCCCTGCTGTGGGGCTTCCTGGAGCGCACCGGCCTCCAGCTGGAGTTCGAGGGGTACGCGCAGGAGATCGTCGGCGTCATGCAGGGGATCATCGTGCTGTGCGTGGTCATCGCGTACGAGATCGTCCGCCGCGTCGTGCTGCGCAGGCAGCAGAGTGCGGTCGGCGCCCAGCTCAGCGCTCGCGGCGCCGACGGCGGCGAGGGCGAGGGCGACGACAACGGCCCGGGCGAGCGGGACCAGGACGGCAAGAGCGCACCGAGCACCCAGGCGAAGAAGGCGGGGACCACCGCATGAGCACCACCATGTCCGCGCCGAAGAAGGCGCCCGCGGCGCCCGCCGCCCCCCGCGGCAAGCGCAAGCTGTCCTATCCGGTCGTCCTGCTGCTCATCGCGGGCGGACTGCTGCTGCTCTCCCTCGTCCGGGTCGTCACCGGCGACGAGCAGCTCAGCAACAGCGACCAGTTCTCCTCGGCGCTGGGCGCCGCCGTCCCCATCGGCCTCGCCGGACTCGGCGGGCTGTGGGCCGAACGCGCCGGCGTCATCAACATCGGCCTCGAAGGCATGATGATGCTCGGCACCTTCGCCGCCGGCTGGATGGGCTGGCAGCACGGGCCGTGGGTCGCCATCCTCGCCGGGATCATCGGCGGCGCGCTGGGCGGACTGCTGCACGCGCTGGCCACCGTCACCTTCGGCGTCGACCACATCGTCTCCGGTGTCGCCCTCAACATCCTCGCGCTCGGTCTGGTCCGCTATCTGGCCAAGCTGTGGTTCGGTGCCCCGGGCAGCGAAGCGGCCCAGGCGGGCGGCAACGACAAACAGTCCCCGCCCATGGCGGACATGCCCAGCTTCACCGTCCCAGGGCTCGCCGACGGGCTGGGCAGCATCGAGAAGCACCACTGGTTCCTCGTCTCCGACCTGGCGGGCGTCCTGCGCGCGCTGGTCGACGACGTCTCCTGGGTGACGGTGCTGACCGCGCTGCTGTTCGTCGGCAGCTTCTACGTCCTGTGGCGCTCCTCCTTCGGACTGCGGCTGCGCTCCTGCGGCGAGAACCCGGTGGCCGCCGAGTCGCTGGGCGTGAACGTCTACTCCTACAAGTACGCGGCGCTGGCCGTCTCCGGTGCGCTGGCCGGGCTCGGGGGTGCGTTCCTCGCCGTCGGCGTGCACATCTACCAGGAGAACCAGACCGGCGGCCGCGGCTACATCGGCCTCGCCACCATGATCTTCGGCAACTGGCGCCCCGGCGGTGTCGCCATGGGCGCCGGACTCTTCGGCTTCATGGACGCGCTGCGCGTCGTCGGCGGCGGCACCACGGTGCACGCCATGCTGCTGCTGATGGCCGTCCTGCTGGTGGGGCTCGCCGTCTGGAAGCTCCGCACGGGCCTGCGCGGCGCCCGTATCCAGGCCGCCGTCAGCCTCGTTATCGCCGTGCTGCTCGTGCTGTGGTACGCGCTGACCGACACCGTGGCACTGGAGTTCGTCGAGATGACGCCGTACGTCACGACGCTGCTGGTGCTCTCCCTCGCGGCCCAGCGGCTGCGTGCGCCACGCGCGATCGGCAAGTCGTACCGCCGAGGTGAGGGAACGTAGAGCTGTGCACGACGCCGACATCGACTGGGGGGCGCTGCGGGAGCGGGCCCGAGCCGCCATGACCCGGGCCTACGCCCCCTACTCCGGCTTCCCCGTCGGGGCCGCCGCACTGGTGGACGACGGGCGCACCATCACCGGCTGCAATGTGGAGAACGCCTCCTACGGGGTCGGACTGTGCGCCGAATGCGGCCTGGTGAGCGAGCTGTTCGCCACCGGAGGGGGCCGCCTGGTGGCGTTCACCTGCGTGGGCGGCGCCGACGCCCGGCTCGTCGCCCCCTGCGGGCGCTGCCGCCAGCTGCTGTGGGAGCACGGCGGCAGCACCCTGCTGGTGGAGGCGCCCTCGGGGGTGCGGCCCCTCTCCGAACTGCTGGTCGACGCCTTCGGGCCGCACGATCTGGCCCGCTGACCGTTACCGGCCCACTGACCGTTACCGGCCACTGACCGTCACGGTCGCCGAAAGGAACAGGTAGACATTCATGGCCATGGACGCCATCTCCGTCATCCGCGCCAAGCGCGACCGCCAGGAGCTGACCGGCGAGCAGATCGACTGGGTCATCGACGCCTATACGCGCGGCGTGGTGGCCGATGAGCAGATGTCGGCCCTCGCCATGGCCGTCTACCTCAACGGCATGACCCGCGCCGAGATCTCCCGGTGGACCGCCGCGATGATCGCCTCCGGCGAGCGGATGGACTTCGGCGCGCTGGACCGGCCCACCGCCGACAAGCACTCGACGGGCGGCGTGGGCGACAAGATCACGCTCCCACTCGCCCCTCTGGTGGCCGCCTGCGGCGCTGCCGTCCCCCAGCTGTCCGGCCGGGGCCTCGGCCACACCGGCGGCACCCTCGACAAGCTGGAGTCCATCCACGGCTGGCGCGCGTCGCTGACCAACGCCGAGATGATGAACGTCCTCCAGGACGTCGGCTCCGTCATCTGCGCGGCAGGCGAGGGCCTGGCCCCGGCCGACAAGCGGCTGTACGCCCTCCGCGACGTCACCGGCACGGTGGAGTCCCTCCCCCTGATCGCCTCGTCCATCATGTCCAAGAAGATCGCCGAGGGGACCGGCGCCCTGGTCCTGGACGTCAAGGCGGGCTCCGGCGCTTTCATGAAGAACGTCGAGGACGCCCGCGAACTGGCCGCAACCATGGTCGGACTCGGCCAGGACCACGGCGTACGGACAGTCGCACTCCTCACCGACATGAACACCCCGCTCGGCCTGACTGCGGGCAACGCCCTCGAAGTCCGCGAATCGGTGGAGGTCCTGGCGGGCGGCGGACCCGCGGACGTCGTCGAACTCACCGTAGCCCTGGCCCGCGAAATGCTCGACGCGGCGGGCCTGCCGGACGCCGACCCCGCGAAGGCGTTGGCCGACGGCTCCGCGATGGACGTGTGGCGCCGCATGGTCACCGCCCAAGGGGGTGACGCGGACGCGGAGTTGCCGACAGCGAGGGAGCACCACGTCGTCAAGGCGGACACCTCCGGCGTCGTGACCCGCCTCGACGCCTACGCCATCGGCCTCGCAGCCTGGCGCCTCGGCGCCGGCCGCGCCCGCAAGGAGGACCCGGTGCAGGCGGGCGCCGGCGTGGAACTGCACGCCCGCCCCGGCGACCACATCACGGCAGGCACCCCCCTGCTGACGCTGCACACGGACACCCCGGAAGCCTTCGCCTACGCGGAGCAGGCCCTGACGGACGCCTGGGACATCACCGACTCGCCCTCGTACGAGCCGACACCGCTGATCCTCGACCGCATCGGGTAGGACGCTGACGGCGGACGGGCTCACTGCGGGGCTACTGGAGGTCCAGGCACTCGGCACACGTGACGCGCCGCTGCGCCTCGTCCACCGCGCCGACGGCACCGCAGAGCGGTGTGCCATCGCGCACCTTGTGCGCGGTCATCACGTCGTCTCCGACCGTGCCCGGCACCCAGTCGGACGCGCCGTGGACCTTCCTCCGCATCTTGGCGAGCAGCTGGGCCCGCTCCGCGCCCTGCTTCCGTGCGCTGGCGTCGTCCTTGTCGGCCAGCGCGTGGCGCGGCCCGTTGCCCTTCGCGCGCCGCTGATCCAGGGGGCGGCTCATTCCCGCCCCCTTCTGCCGGTGGCAGACCGTGCGCTGTGGTCTGGATGCCGCTTCAGCAAGACCTCGCAGTCGGTCACCCGGCTGAAGTCCCCCACACCTCTTGCGGTATCCCTCTCCTGCTCCAGCCGAGCACACTCGGCACACTGCGTGTCGCTCATGCGGGCATCACCCGCCGTGCCTACTCGAGCCGTCGGGCGGTCTCGCACGAGGTGCCGCGCAGGCACCGCACTCCTGCCGGTGCATCACGTAAGCCGCCTGAAGCTGTGCGATGTCCGCACCGCGCGGGTGGTCGGAGACATCAACTGGAATGGATTCTGATCCCGCGGCCGACGACTGCCACATGGTCCGCTTCATGGCTCTGCCTTCCTTTTCAGGTGGGTATCCATGTCCCCCTGAGCCGGTGGCCGATCGGGGGCGCCATGGCTAGCCACTTCACCGGAGAAGACGGGGCAGCAACACGGCAGAACTGCCGTATCCAGGCTGCACTTTGGCTGCACGAGGTACCCTGGCCAGGGGAGACGGCAGCCGGAGGAGTACGGGCATGGCGGGCAAGCGGCAGCGTCTGACACAGCGCCGGACGTCATGCGGCTATACACAGGAGACGTTCGCTGAATCCCTGCAAGTTGATCGCACGACGGTGCAGCGCTGGGAACGCGGCGATGTTGAACCTCAACCGCACCAACGGCCGAGAATCGCACATCTCCTAGGAGTCGCGTCCGAAGAGTTCGACGCGCTACTGGAACCCGATACGCCGAAGCTGTCCGCTCTCAATGGGCGCATGGGTGAAGATCTCGCTCTGACCATCCGAGAGTTGTCTCAGCACCTCGTGGCGCTGGACAACGAATTGAACGGTCTTCCCATCGCAGACGCGGCAGCGCGTTCCTTCAAGAAGGTGCACCGTCGTATGGGAGAGGGAGACTACGACCACAAGGCGGAACACGACGTTCAGGCGGCGGCAGCCGAGTTGGCCGAAGTCTCGGGCTGGGCGCTTTTCGACGCAGAGGAGCAGGCTGCTGCCCGCAGGCTCAACCAGGAAGCCTTGTTTTTGGCGCGGCTTTCCGGGGATCGGGAGATCGAACTTCTGATCTTGCAGAACATGGCCATGCAGGCAGGATGGGTGGGGCGTCCGCGAGAAGAGCTGGCAATCGCGCGAGCTGTTATCGGGCAAGGGCGGGTCTCACCCCGCGTCGAAGCCATCTTCAGACTCCGCGAGGCCAGAGGGCTGGCAGGGACCGGGCAGGAACGCGAAGCCGTTCGGACCTTCGACCGTGCCCGGTCTCTCATCCAAGACGGTGAGCAGCGCGACGACCCTCCTTGGGCATGGTGGGTCACCACGGACGAGCTCGATGGGCAGCTGGGGTCCACTTTCCAGGAGGCAGGCCAATGGAAGCGGGGGATTCCCTACCTTCAGCAAGCCATGCAACAGAAGGCAGGGGTAAAGGTAGGCTACAGGTCCATTTCTGCCGTCCGCCTTCTCGACTGCTACCTGGAAGAGCACGCATGGCGGGACGCCGAACGCCTGGCTGAGTCAGTTATGGCCATCATCGGTGAGACGTCATCCGCCCGCACGCTCGGATTGCTCAGCAGCACTGCGAAGCGGGGGAAGTCCGTCCGCACTGCGCCGAGCAATCTGCGGGATGCGCTGCATCAGATCGATTCCATGATGCAGGAAGATCTTTGCGAGATCTGACGTACGGCGTTCTCGGCGGGCGGCCCACTGCCTTGTCCGTGTCGAAGCGGTGAATCCGTGGCCAGTTCGCGGATTTTGGGTCGTGGCTGAGCCATGTCCTGATGGCACTCGGCGACGTCAGGTGGCCGGTCACCAGTCTGCAAAGGGCGTAGTTTCCGCGAGGGGCGGGCAGACGGCTTCGAGGGAAGCTCTGAAGTCCTTTCACCAGGTGGAAGGTGAGCGAGCTTCCGGACGCCGACTGGACCGACTGGCAGCAGTTCGGCTTCGACTTCGGCCGTGTGGTGTCGCTCGCCGCGGCCCCGCTGACGGATGAGCGGCCGCAGATATTCGCCGTGTCCGAAGGCGGCGAGCTGTTGACCACCTGGAAGGTGAGCTCAGAGCCGAGCGCCGCCTGGGCCAACTGGGCAAAGTTCAACGGCCTGCTCGGATCCGCCTGCAGTGTGGGTGTGGCTACGCTGACGGACGGCCGTCCGCAGATCGTGGTCGGGACCGACACCGGTTCGGTGTCCTCCTGGAAGGTGAGCGAGAATCCGGACGCCGCCTGGTCCGACTGGTCCTCCTTCGACGGCCCGCCCGCCTGATCCGTAGGCATCCGACCCGTCGGACCTCGCCTCCCGGATACCCACCGGTCGGTATGCGCGCCCGTCCGGGACCGCTGTCAGCATGGTTCACCCGCGGCTGTCATCAGGCGAATACCAGACACGCGCCAAGGTGGCGTCAGGCGGGCTGCCCGGCGGGCATTGCCGGAGCGGCGGCCGCGACCTTGCGGGTCTCGTGCATCATCAGCAGGCCGTTGACCACCATCAGTGTCCCGGTCAGGCCGTGGACGCCGAGTGCGGTGGCCGCGGAGCCGTGGTGGGCCAGCACGGTGGCCATGTCGCCGTACGCGGCGAGGGACTCCACCAGCAGCGCCCAGCCCAGCGCCCGGCGCCGGCCCGTCACCAGCAGGACGCCCAGGACCAGGGCCAGGACGACATCGCGGATTCCCTTGATGATCAGGAAGCCGTCGCCGTCGCCGGACGGCCAGTTCGGCAGGCCGAAGCCCGGCGCCGTCGTCTCCGGGCTCAGGATGAACTCACTCCCGAACCAGAGGATGAAGAGGATGAAGGCGGCGGCCAGGACGGTGTTGATCTTCTTCAGGGACACTGTTCTTCTCCTTGCGGGTCTTCGTCGGCTCGGTGGGCTTCGTGGAGCTTGCTGAGTCGTGCGGGGCCCTGAGCGGGCCGCGCGGACGCGGCTGGTCGAGGGGCGAACCAGGGGATGCCGGGGCGACTCGGTGTCAGGTGAGCGCGGCGGCCAGCAGGGCGAAGGCGGCGATGAGGAGGGCGACGCGGACGTAGTGCCAGCGGTGCCAGCGGTTCATCTGCTCCTTCCAGTCCGCGGGCCGGTTCTCAGGCGTCCACGTCTTGGCCCGGTTGTTGAGCGGAACGAGCACCAGGAGCGACAGGACCACGGTGAGGATCAGCAGTCCGGCGGCGGTGATGACGAGGCCGGTGCCGGCGTGGTGCCATCCGGTGACGGCCCAGGCCGCGGCGAGGACGAGCGAGCCGATGTACCAGAACGGCATGACGGCGCCGAGCATCCGGCCCCCGTGGGCGTGGCCGAGTTGGCGGCTGTCCTCGGGGAGTGCGTTGAGGATCCGGTTGATGATGAAGGCGACGGAGAACTCCACCCCCACCATCACGCCGACCACCACGGTGGTGACGACCTCGAGTGCGCTGAGCATGATGACCCCTCCGAAAAATTCTAGCGCTGCTAGCTGACGAGGCAACGCTAGTACTGCTCCCGCTCGGTTGTCTAGCGGTGCTAGGGTCGAATCATGTCGGTACAGGAACGCAAGCAGCGCGAACGGGCCGAGCGCGAACGCCTCATCGTGGCGACAGCCCGCGAACTCGCCGAGCAGCAGGGCTGGGACGCGGTCACCACCCGCCGGCTCGCCGAACGTATCGAGTACAGCCAGCCCGTCCTCTACAGCCACTTCCGCGGCAAGCGCGAGATCATCGGCGCCGTCGCACTCCAGGGCGCCGCCGAGATGGCCGTGGCGATGCGTGCCGCGGCCTCCGGAGCGGACGGCCCGCGCGCCCGGGTCGCCGCCCTCGCCCGCGCCTACCTCGACTTCGCCGAGCGCAACCCGGCGGTCTACGACGCCCTGTTCCAGCTCGACGGCGGTCTGGCGTTCGCGCAGGAGGACACCCCGGAGCCGCTGAAGGACGCCTTCGCCGCGCTGCTGGAGAGCCTGAGCGAGGTCACCGGGGACGGGGTCGAGCCGGGACTGTTCACCGAGACGTTCTGGGCGGCCCTGCACGGCCTGGCGACCTTGACCCGGGCGGGACGGCTGCCGCCGGAGGACGCCGGGCCGAGGGTGGAGCTGCTGGTCGGCCGGCTCGCCGTGGTCTGACACACCGTCCCGGCGGGCACGCAACCCGGGCCTCGCCGGCTCCTCGGCTCCCCGGCGAACGTGCCGTACGCTCCCGGCTGTTCATCAGCCGGACATTGCACCGGCACGGCCGGACCGTAGTCCGGGACCGCTGCCGGGGACCGCTGCCGGGGTGGTTCACTCGCGGCTGTCGTCGGGCCGCCGCTGCTCGGCAGCGCTCAGCAGCGCCGCCAACACCCGCCCCACCTGCGCCATCGCATCCGGTTGGCCCATGGCGGAGTGGGTGCAGGGGATGTCGTGGAGGGTGAGGGTGCCGGTGAGGTGGGGGTGCCAGGTTGCGGGGTCGGGGGTGTGTTCGGGGGCGGTTTCGGTGGCGCGGAAGTAGTGGGCGTCGCCGCGGTGGACCGCCGGGGTCCAAGTCGGGCGCAGCGCGGCGTAGTGGGCCAGCATCCGGGTGACGGCCGTCAGTTGGGCGTCGTCCGCCAGATCGTGCCCGACGGCCTCCGTGACCAGGCGGCGTACCACGGCCGGGTCCGTATCGGGGTCGAGGCGCGGCGTGCGGTCCAGGGGCGCCGAGTCCAGCAGCGCCAGCAGACCGACGTCCTCGCCCTGCTGTTCCAGCCGGGCGGCGACGGCGTGCGCCAGCGCCCCGCCCAGTGACCAGCCGAGCAGCCGGTAGGGGCCGTTGGGCTGTACGGAGCGGATGCGGGCGACGTACTCCGCGATCAGCTCGGGGAAGGTCCCGGCGAGCGCGTCCCCGGGGCGCAGGCCCTGCGCCTGGAGCGCGTAGACCGGGACGGACGGCGGCAGGTGCGGCAGCAGCGTGGCGTAGCACCAGCCCAGTCCGCCCGCCGGATGGACGCAGAACAGCGGTGCCGCGTCACCCTCGGTACGCAGCGGCAGCAGCATCTCCGATGCGCCGTCGGCCGGCGGCTGCGGGCCCGCGGCCGTGTCGAGCAGCTTCGCCAACTGGCCCACCGTGGGGGCCTGGTACAGGGCGCCGAGGGAGAGTTCGGTGCCCAGCTGGGTGTGGATGCGGGACAGAAGGCGGGTGGCGGCCAGCGAATGGCCGCCGAGGGCGAAGAAGTCGTCGTCGAGGGTGACGTCCGGCACGTCGAGGACCTCGGCGAAGAGGGCGCACAGCGTCCGCTCCACCGTGGTGCCCGCCGTACGCGGCCGTCGGCGGCGCTGGTCCGACGTGGCCTGGGCCGGGAGGGCATCGGTCAGCAGCGCGGCGCGGTCCAGCTTGCCCTGCGGAGTCCTGGGCAGCGCCTCATGGGTGTAGAAGGCGGCCGGCACCATGGCGGACGGCAGCCGCGAAGCGGCCCAGGCACGCAACTCGGCCGCATCCAGCGCGGGCTGCCCCGGGGAGGGGCACCCTTCTCCGGACGGAACGGCCCCGGTCCGCGCGGAGTCCGACGGCTCGGAGCGCACGCGGTCCTGCGACCTGGTGTCGGTACGTCCGGTATTGGTGCGTTTGGTATCGGTATGCGTGGGATCCGGTGGCCCGGAATACGCCGGCCCCCCGGAGTGCCGCGTCGCGGGCACCACATGTGCGGCCAGGTGTACCGGACCGTTCACCGGATCGTCGCCGGACCGCTGCGCCGTGACGGCGACTTGCGCGACGTGCGGATGCCGGGCCAGTACGGTCTCGACCTCCTGCGGTTCGATCCGTACACCGTGCACCTTCAACTGGGCGTCGGTGCGGCCGAGATACTCCAGTACGCCGTCCTCCGTCCACCGCACCAGATCGCCGGTGCGGTACACACGGGGTGCAGGACCGTCGGCGCCGCCACCCGCGGGCGGGGCAGCAGCGAACGGATCCGGAAGGAACTTCTCCGCCGTCAGCCCGGGAGCCCCCAGGTAGCCGCGGGCCACCTGCGCACCGCCCAGATGGAGTTCGCCCGGGACACCGGGGGGCACCAGGTGGCCGTCCCGGTCCAGGACGTAGGCCCGCAGATTGTGGCCGGGGCGGCCGATGACGGGCCGGGCGCCCGCGGCGTCCAGCCGGCACCAGACGGCGTCCACGGCGCACTCGGCGGGCCCGTAGCAGTTGTGCACGGCGACACCGGGCAGCGACCGCAGCCGCTGCCACAGGACCGGGTCGACCGCCTCTCCGCCGACCAGCAGCGTGCCCGGGTGGTGGCGCCGCGCGGGGTCGAAGAGACCGGCGGCCAGCAGCGCCCGCACATGGGTGGGGGTGAGGGCGAGCAGGTCGATGCGCTGCTCCTCGACACGCGCTGCCAGCGCTGCCGGGTCGTGGCGTACCCCGTCCTCGATCAGGTGGAGTTCGTGCCCCGCGGCCAGGCACAGCCACGCCTCCCAGGAGGCGTCGAAACAGAACGAGGCGGTCTGCGCAGCCCGCAGCCGGCGCCCGGCGGCCTGGGCTGCCGGAGCGATGATTCCGCTGAGGTGGTCGTGGTACAGGTTGGCCAGCTGCCAGTGCTCCACCTCGACGCCTTTCGGGCGTCCCGTGGTGCCGGAGGTGAAGGCGAGGTACGCGACGTCGTACGGCCGCAGCGGTCGCGGCCGGTCGCGGTCGCCCGGGTCGGCAGCCGACTGCCGCGCCAACTCCCGTACCGTCGCCGCCGCGTCGACGACCAGCAGCGGCGCACCCCCCGACGGCACACTCGCGGCCTCACCCGGCTCACCGGCACCGGCCGCCGTCAGCACGCACACCGGCGCCGCGTCGGCGAGCATCTGCCGGGTGCGCTCGGCCGGGTGGTCGGCGTCCAGCGTCAGACAGGCGGCGCCCGTCTTGAGTACGGCCAGCAGCGCGACGGCGTAGTCGGCGGTACGGGGCAGGGCGAGCGCCACCGTGGCGCCGGGGCCCGCGCCCCGCCGCAGCAGCAGATGCGCGAGCCGGTTGGCCCGCACGTTCACCTCCCCACGCGACAGCACGCCCGCGCCGGGCAACCCGGCGTCCGTATCAGCACCCGCACCCGCATCAGCACCCGCCCCGCACACCAGCGCGCTCGCGCCCGGCTCCTCGCGTACGCGCTCCTCGAAGGCGGCGTGCAATGGCGCGAAGGGGAAGGCGCGTTCGCGTCCGCGCCCCCAGGCCAGTACGCGCTCCCGCTCCTCCGGCGTGGTGAGCTCCACCTTCTCCAGCGCGGTCGTCCCGGTGGCGGTGGTGAGGGTGCGCAGCAGAGCGAGGAAACGGCGGTGGTGGGCGGCGATCTGTTCCGCCGGGTAGATGTCGGGATCGGCCTGGAAGTCGATGCGCAGGGAGCCGTCGGAGGGGCGGTCGTAGACGTTGACGGCCATGCCGGTGACCGGTCCGTTGGACAGGTTGTGCAGCGTGGCCGGGTGCCGGCCGAAGCTGATCTGCGGGTCGTGGAGCATCACGTTGATGCCCCAGTCCTCCATCCGCCCCGCGGCCGGCCGCCGGGCGTGCGGGCCGCGCACCAGATTGACGTAGCTGTAGCGCTGGTGCCGCAGCAGGGCCTTGGCCGCTGCGGCGGTCTTGCGCAGCAGCTCCCCCACCGTGCCGGACGACGGCTGCGGGACGCGCAGCGGCAGCACGTTGGCGACCATGCACGGTACGTCGCGGGTCGCAGGACCGCGCGCCGCGACGGTGACGTCCACGACCGCGTCCTCCCGCGCGTCGTCGGCCAGCCGGTGCACGTACAGGGCCAGCGCCGCCATCGCCACGGTCGCAAGGCCGGTGCGCGCGTTACGGGCCAGCGCCCGCAGTGCGCCTGCGGTGCCGGTGTCCAGATGGCCGGTCTCCCGTACGAAGGCCGGTGCGGGCTTCGGCAGCCGGCCGGAGGTGGCGGGCGCGGAGGCGGCGCACCTGGCCAACTCCTCCGACCAGTAGGCCCGGTCGCGCTCCTTCCGCTCGGAGTCCGTGTACTCGGCCTCGTCCTCCAGCGCCTTGCGCAGCGGCGCCAGCCGGGACGGCGGCACGGGCCCGCCGCTCTCCAGCGCGCTGTAGATCTCCGCGATCCGCGGCACGAACAGACTGGTGGCGTAGCCGTCCATCAGGATGTGATGGCTGCACAGGTAGAGCAGGAAGCGCGCGTCCGCCGTGCACAGCACGGCGAACGAGAACAGGCCGGCGCGGTGCATGTCCATCGGGGCCCTCAGATCGGCCCACATCCACTCCCGCGCCGCCGCGTCCGGGTCGGCCTCGCCCCGCACGTCGATCAGCGGGAACGGCCAGTCGGCACAGTCCTCGATGACCTGCCGTACGCCCTCGTCGCCGTCCGGCCCGCCGGGTACGAACCGTACGCGCAGCGCCTCCGTCTCGGCGACGGCCTGCCGGATCGCCCGCTCCAGCAGTTCCACTTCGACGGCGCCGCGAATCTCGATCACTTCGGCAGGCCGCAGGCAGGCGCTGTCCGGGGCGAGCTGCTGCGTGAACCACATCCCCGACTGCGCCGCCGTCAACGGCAGACCCTCACCGATGTCGAACCTGGCCATCCGTACCAACTCCCGATCGCAGCCTCACGTCTGGGAGCACAACGAGAAGGGCAGGGGAGAGGGCACCTTCCGAGCGAAAGGCGCCCTCCGGGTGGGAGGACGCCTTCCGAAACATCGCGACACATGGCGATGTGAGCACTGCAGCGGCGCGTACCATCCGCCCCGCGCACACCGTCACGCCGCGCCCCCGCAGGCGCGAGCCGCCCCCTCAGGCGCGGGCCAGCACCACCGCGCGGCGGGTCGCGTACAGGGTGATGCCGGCGGCGAGCACCATCGCGGACAGGGCCAGGGCCACAGTGGCGGCCCAGCCGCCCGCGGCGAACGCGAGGGCGCCCAGCGCCCCGCCGAGCGAGCTGCCGATGTAGTAGCTCATCTGATAGAGCGCGGACGCCTGTGCGGTTCCGTGGGTGGCGGTGTGGCTCACCGAGCCGGAGGCCACCGCGTGGCCCGCGAAGAATCCGGCGGTGATCAGGACCAGGCCGGCGACCACTGCCACGATGCTGTCGGCCAGGCTGATCAGCAGCCCGGCCGAGGCGGTGCCGATGCCCAGGTACAGCGTGCCGCGCCGGCCGAGCCGCGCGTTGAGCCGCCCGGCCGTGGCCGAGGCCGCCGTACCCACCAGATAGATGACGAAGATCGAGCCCACCAGCCCCTGCGAGAGGCCGAACGGCTCGGCCACCAGCCGGTAGCCGATCACGGTGTAGACGGCGCCGAACACCGTCATGAACAGCAGCCCGATCGCGTACAGCCGCATCAGCAGCGGGTTGCCCAGGTGCGCCCGTACGGTCGCCGCGATCCGCCGCGGGTGCAGCGGCGCCGGGGTGAAGTGCCGGGCAGGCGGCACCAGCAGCCGGAAGGCGACCGCGCACAGCAGCGAGGTGACGGCCACGGCGCCGAGCCCGGCGCGCCAGCCCCACGCCTCGGTGACCCACCCGGTGAGGATGCGCCCGCTCATCCCGCCGACGCTGTTGCCCGCGACGAACAGCCCGACCGCGCCCACCAGATGCCTGGCCCGCACCTCGTCCGACAGGAACGCCATCGCCGAGGCGGGCACCCCCGCGACGGCCGCCCCCTGGAGCGTCCGCAGCGCGATCAGCCCGGGCAGGCTGGGCGCGAACGGGATGACGAGGGCGAGCGCGACCGCCACGGCCATGGAGACGGTCAGCATCCGGCGCCGCCCGAAGCGCTCGGAGAGCGCGGCCAGCGGCAGCACGGCGACGGCGAGCCCGATGGTCGCGCCGGAGACGGTCCAGCTCGCCTGGTCGGGAGCGGCGTGCAGGGAACGGGAGATCTCGGGCAGCAGTGCCTGCGTGGAGTAGAGCAGCGCGAACGTGGAGAGCCCGGCGGCGAACAGCGCGAGCCGCATCCGCGTGTGCCCGGGGTCGCCGGGGCTCAGCTTCGTGGCGTCGGAGTTCTCGGGTGCCGGGGAGGTACGGGTGACAGAGGAACCGGTGAGGGAGGTACGAGTGACGGCTGAGGCGTCCACCTGTGCGGAGGACGCCCCGGTATCGAGAGCAGGCATGCCTCGAACGTACGACCCCGTATTTCATCCGTCCAATGCATGAAAGTGCGAGAATCGATCCCCACACGCATCACCGCAGCTAGTCGCAGCGAGGGGGAGCCGCTTGTCACCGTCACGCAACAAGAAAGACACCTCGGTCACGCAGTCACCAGGCGTCCCCGCACCCTCGGCAGCACTCTCCCTCACCCCGCGCCTGGCGCAGTTCGCCGCCGTGGCCCGGCACGAGCACGTCACCCGTGCCGCCCAGGAACTCGGCATCCCGCAGTCCTCCCTCAGCCGCGCGCTGGCCCGGCTGGAGGAGGACCTGGGCGTCGCCCTCTTCGCGCGGCACGGCCGTACGCTCTCCCTCACCCCCGCGGGCCGCACCTTCCTCTCCTCCGCCGAGCGCGCGCTGGCCGCCGTCGAACAGGCCGCCGAGGCCGTACGCTCCGACGCCGACCCCGCCACCGGCAAGGTCGCCTTCGGCTTTCTGCACACCCTCGGCTGGGAGACGGTCCCCGAACTCCTGCGCGCCTTCCGCGCCGACCATCCGCGGGTCCGCTTCGCCCTGGTGCAGAACTACGGTGAGGCCATGCTCGACCGACTCCGCGCCGGGGAACTGGACCTGTGCCTCACCTCGCCCATCCCGGAGGCACCCGACCTGGTCGCCCGGCGGCTGGACGAACAGCGGCTGCGGCTGGTCGTACCGGACGACCACCGGCTCGCGCGGCGCAAGCGGGTGCGGCTGGCGGAGGCGGCCGAGGAGTCCTTCGTCACCCTGGAGCCCGGCTACGGCATGCGACGCATCCTCGAGACGCTGTGCGCCGAGGCCGGGTTCACCCCGCGGATCGCCTTCGAGGGCGAGGAGGCCGAGACCATCCGCGGCCTGGTCGCCGCCGGCCTCGGCGTCGCGCTGCTGCCGCCGCCCGTCTTCCCGCGGCCCGGCGTACGGGAGCTCACCGTCACCGCGCCGCGTGCCGTGCGCGAGATCGGGCTCGCGTGGTCGGCCGGGCGCCCGGACACCCCGCCTGTTGCGGCTTTCAAGAAGTTCCTGCTCAGCCGCAGGGGCCGGCTCCTGCGCGCGGAGCCGGCCCAGCCCCAGTCGGGCCAGCCCGGTTCCGAGTCCGCACGTGCCACACCCGAACC
>NZ_JADKMA010000125.1 GCF_017676365.1 Streptomyces oryzae | reverse complement strand
GTGGCCGAACGCCTCGCCCAGGTCGGTGCGCTGGACGCCTTCGCGCCCGGCGGCAACCGCCGCGACCTGCTGCTGCACATCGCCGAACTGCACCGCGCCCAGCGCGCTGCCGGGGCGCGCGAGGGACAGCTCGCGCTGGGGGAGAGCGCCCCCGCGGACGGCGGGGCCACAGATGGGACCCCGCACCAGGCCGAGCCCGTCCATCTGCCCGACCTGGACAGCAACGAACGGCTCGGCGCCGAACTCGACGTCCTCGGTATGGACACCTCCCGCCATCTGATGGCCGACCATGTCGCGTTCCTGCGGGAGCTGGGCGCCCACTCGGCCCGCACCCTGCGCTCGGCCCGGCACGGCGAGACGGTGCTGATCGCGGGCGCCAAGGCCGCCACCCAGACCCCGCCG
The DNA here is from genome assembly GCF_017676365.1 of Streptomyces oryzae. Taxonomy (GTDB): domain Bacteria; phylum Actinomycetota; class Actinomycetes; order Streptomycetales; family Streptomycetaceae; genus Streptomyces; species Streptomyces oryzae. Next base: position 21,470 of record NZ_JADKMA010000125.1, on the reverse strand, counting down.
CTCGCCTCGGGCAAGCGCGTCATCTTCACCACCCTGGACGACGGCACCGGGCTGTCCGACCTCGCCTTCTTCGAGGACTCGCACGCGGCCTGCGCCCACACCGTCTTCCACTCCTGGCTGCTGCTGGTGCGCGGAGTGGTCCAGCGGCGCGGCCCGCGCAGCCTCACCGTCGTCGGCTCCGCCGCCTGGAACCTGGCCGAACTGGTCGAACTCCGCCGCGAGGGCGGCCTGGAGGCGGTCACGGCGCGACTGGGGGAGGCCCCTGGGAGTGAGCCCGCCGCCGGGCCCGGCCGCACCATCGAGGTCGCCCCCGGTTACGAGATGCACCCCTGGGCCGACCTCCGCCCCGCGGGCGAGACGGCGAGCTCCGCCAAGGCCCTGCGCAAGATGTGGCACTCCAGCACGGGGAGCGCGGGATGACCGGCACAACGGTGCTCTACGTGCACTTCGGCGCCCCCGCAGGTGACCTCACCCCCGAGCGGTACGAAGCGCTCCTCGCCCTGCTCGCCGACATCACCCCCGTCGTCCAGTCCCTCCCGCCGGACGCGGCGCTCGCCGATGTCCGGGGCGCGCTGCGGTACTTCGAGCGGGACGCCGCCGAACTGGCGCGGCTCGTACGGCTGCGCGCGCTCGCCCTGTACGGCGTCTGCTGCACCATCGGCGTCGCCGCCAGTCCGTTGCTCGCCAGGATGGCCGCCCAGGCGGGGGAGCCGGGGCAGGTGAGGGAGGTACGCCCCGAGGAGGTTGCCGCATTCCTCGACAGCAGACCGGTGGCCGCGCTGCACGGCGTCGGCCCGGCAACGGCGCGGGCGCTGTGCGCGTACGGACTCGACAGCGTCGGCCGGCTCGCCGCCGCGCCGCCCGCCACCCTCCAGCGCATCCTCGGCGCCGCCGCGGGCCGACGGCTGCACGAGCGGGCGCGGGGTATCGACCCCACGCCCGTCACCCCCACGGCACCGCCCCGCTCGGCGAGCGCCGAGCACCGCTTCGAGCTGGACGAACTCGATGCGGAGCGCCGCCGCAGTGCGCTGCTCACCCTCGCCGACGAACTGGGCTTCCGGTTGCGGGCCGAGGGACAGGTGGCCCGGGCGCTGACGCTCACGGTGCGGTACGCGGACCGCTCCGCCACCACCCGTACCCGGACGCTGGCCGAACCCACCGCGCACACCCCCGCGTTGGCCGGGGCCGCCTATGCCCTGCACGATGCGCTGGGGTTGCAGCGTGCCCGGGTGCGGGGGGTGGCGCTGCGCGCCGAGGAACTGACAGCTGCCGAGCTGGCTGCTCGGCAGCTGTCGTTCGATGTACGGGATGAGAGGGCGCGCCGTGTGGAGGCGGCGGCCGACTGCGCCCGTCGGCGGTTCGGGCGCTACGCGGTACGGCCTGCGGGTTCGGATCCGTCGCGGGCTGCTTAGTTGTTTCCGGGGAGGGGGTGCCCCTGGCTGTTGTTTGCGGGCTGCGGGTTTGTTTGTGGCTTTGGGGGTACCCCCCTGCTCGAAGAGCTTGGGGGAGCAGTTCCCCGCGCCCCTTCGGGGCGCGCCTGCTGCGCTTGGGCAGTCTGCGCCAGGGGCGCAGGGTGGGCAAGCGCAGCCCCCATGCGGGGCGCGTTTTACTCCGCGGGGTGGAATCGGCGTAGGCGCAGGCTGTTGCTGACGACGAAGACGGAGGAGAAGGCCATGGCGGCTCCGGCGATCATCGGGTTCAACAGGCCGGCCGCGGCGAGCGGCAGCGCGGCGACGTTGTAGGCGAACGCCCAGAAGAGGTTGCCTTTGATCGTGCCGAGGGTGCGCCGTGAGAGGCGGATGGCGTCGGCGGCGGCGCGCAGGTCGCCGCGTACCAGGGTGAGGTCGCCGGCTTCGATGGCGGCGTCGGTGCCGGTGCCCATCGCGAGGCCGAGGTCGGCCTGGGCAAGCGCTGCCGCGTCATTGACCCCGTCGCCGACCATGGCGACCGAACGGCCCTCATCCTGCAGACGCTTGACCGCCTCGACCTTGTCCTCGGGCATGACCTCGGCGATCACATCTTCCGCGGGGATGCCGACCTCGGCGGCGACCGACTCGGCGACGGTGCGGTTGTCGCCGGTCAGCAGCATCGGCCGCAGACCCAGGGCGCGCAGCCGCTGGATGGCCTCCGCGCTGGTGGATTTGACCGCGTCGGCGACTTCCAGCACGGCGCGGGCCGCGCCGTCCCAGCCCACGGTGATCGCCGTGCGTCCGGCCTGCTCGGCTGCTTCCTTCGCGGCGGCCAGCTCCGCCGGGAGCTCCAGCGCCCTCCCCCGAGGACCTCCGACAAGCTCCGGTCCAGGGGGTGCCCCCACCTCCAGCAGCTTTTCACGTCCCACCAGCACCGCGTGGCCCTCGACGACGCCCTGGACGCCAAGCCCGGGGACGTTGGTGAAGTCCTCGGGGACGGGCAGGGAGCCGTACTCGCGCTCGGCGCCCTTGGCCACGGCCTGGGCGATGGGGTGTTCGGAGGCGTTCTCCAGGGCGCCCGCCAGCCGCAGGACCTGCTCCTGGGTGGTCCCGTCCGTCACGTGCGTGGCCAGGAGGGTCATCTCGCCGGTGGTGATGGTGCCGGTCTTGTCCAGGACGACGGTGTCGGCCCGGCGGGTGGTCTCCAGGACCTCGGGGCCTTTGATCAGGATGCCCAGCTGGGCGCCGCGTCCGGTGCCGGCCATCAGCGCCGTGGGGGTGGCAAGGCCCAGCGCGCAGGGGCAGGCGATGATCAGCACGGCCACCGCGGCGGTGAACGCGGCGGTCAGCCCGGCGCCGTTGCCCAGCCAGAAGCCGAGGGTGGCAAGGGCGAGGAAGATCACCACGGGCACGAAGATGCCCGAGATGCGGTCGGCGAGGCGCTGGGCTGCGGCTTTGCCGTTCTGGGCGTCCTCGACCAGCCTGGCCATCCGCGCCAGCTGGGTATCGGCGCCCACGCGGGTGGCCTCGACCACCAGCCGGCCGCCCGCGTTGAGTGTCGCGCCGGTGACGCTGTCGCCGACGGTGACCTCGACGGGCATGGACTCGCCGGTGAGCATCGAGGCGTCCACGGCGGAGCTGCCCTCGACCACGGTGCCGTCCGTGGCGATCTTCTCGCCTGGCCGGACGAGGAAACGGTCACCGACAGCCAGCTCCTGGGTGGGGATCAGCACCTGGTGGCCGTCCCGCAGGACGGTGACCTCCTTGGCGCCCAGCTCCAGCAGGGCCCGGAGCGCGGCGCCTGCCTTGCGCTTGGAGCGGGCCTCGAAGTACCGCCCGGCCAGAATGAAGGCCGTCACGCCGGCGGCGGCTTCCAGGTAGATGTTGCCCGCACCGTCGCTGCGTGCGATCGACAGCTCGAAGGGGTGCGTCATACCCGGCTCGCCCGCGGTGCCGAAGAACAGCGCCCACAGCGACCACAGCATCGCGGCCGACGTGCCCAGCGAGATGAGCGTGTCCATGGTGGCCGCACCGTGCCGGGCGTTGGTCCACGCGGCGCGGTGGAAGGGCCAGGCACCCCACACCACGACCGGCGCGGCCAGGACGAGGGACAGCCACTGCCAGAACTCGAACTGCAGCGCCGGGACCATCGCCATCGCGATGACCGGCACCGCGAGGATCACGGAGCCGATCAGCCGCTGCCGCAGGGGCCGCAGCTGCTCGTCCTCCCCCGCACCGCCCTCGCCCGGCCCCGGCTCCGGCTCCGCGCGCGGCGGCGCGGGCGGGGTCGCCGTATAGCCGGTGGCCTCCACCGTGGCGATCAGGTCGTCCACCGCGATGCCGTCGGCGAAGCTGACCTTGGCCTTCTCCGTCGCATAGTTGACGCTGGCCGTGACGCCCGCCATCCGGTTCAGCTTCTTCTCGACGCGAGCGGCGCAGGACGCGCAGGTCATCCCGCCGATCGCCAGCTCGACCTCGGTGCCGGGGGCCGGGATCCCCGCACCTGTGGTGCTCTCCGTGCTCTGATGCGTCGCGGACATGGTCCCTCCGAGTCAGCAGTTCGCGTACCCACTGTGTCATACCCATGAGGGGTATCGACAGGGCACCTGTTCTGTATACCCCCCAGGGGTAATCATTGCAAGTGCTGCCGGAGAGTGAGTGGCCGCCTGCCAGCAGTGATGCCCGCGCGCTGACAAGTGAGGGAAATGAGCAATCCGGCGCGTGCGGACAACGGATTTCGTCCCGTACGGACACTGGCCAACCAACCCTACTCATGCGTAGGTTGTCGGCCATTCAACAGCTCCGCTCCACCCCCACCCCCATCCCTCACAGCACCAGGAGCCGGACATGAAGCTGAAGCTGTCAGCGTCGTCAGCGAAGCGTGTACGCAGAGCAGCCGCCACCGCCGCGGCCATGGCGATCGCCGTCGTGGCACTGCCCACCGGCGCCGAAGCCGCGACCCCTGCCCCGTCCGAGGACGGGAGAGTGACCAGCGGCTGGAACGACTACTCCTGCAAGCCCTCGGCCGCACACCCCCGCCCCGTCGTCCTGGCCCACGGGACCTTCGGCAACTCCGTGGACAACTGGCTCGGGTTCGCCCCCTACCTGGTCAACCGGGGCTACTGCGTCTTCTCCCTCGACTACGGGCAACTGCCCGGCAAGCCCTTCTTCCATGGGCTCGGTCCCATCGAGGACTCCGCGAAGCAACTGGACGCCTACGTCGACAAGGTGCTTGACGCCACCGGCGCCGGCAAGGTCGACATCGTCGGCCACTCACAGGGCGGCGTGATGCCCCGCTACTACCTCAAGTTTCTCGGCGGCGCCCCGAAGGTGAACGCACTCGTCGGTATCGCACCCACCAACCACGGCACCACCCTCAGCGGGCTGACGAAGCTGGTCGACGCGTTCCCGCCCGCCGGCGACGTGGTCGACCAGGTGGGCCCGTCGCTGCTCCAGCAGAAGGAGGGCTCCGACTTCATCAAGAAGCTCAACGAGGGCGGCGACACGGTGCCCGGCGTCAAGTACACCGTGATCGCCACCAAGTACGACGAGGTCGCCACGCCCTACCGGACAGGGTTCCTCGACGGTCCCGGCGTGAAGAACGTGACGCTCCAGGACCTGTGCCCGATCGACCTCTCCGAGCACCTGGCCATCGCGCTCACCGACCGGGTGGCATGGCACGAGGCCGCGAACGCGCTCGACCCGGCCCACGCCACCCCGACGACCTGTCTGTCCTGAGCAGCACAGCCTCACCGGCCGGCACTGCTCACCAGCCCTCGGTGTGCAACTTCTGCTCGTACGACGGCCCGTAGTACTCCTCCAGGGACTCCAGGGAGTCCTCGGGCCGGTCGAGGGCCTTGGCCAGCCGGGCGCGGTTCGGCACCGCGTCCGGCCGCCAGGTCTCCGGCTGCCAGGTGCCGGAGCGCAGAAACGCCTTGGAGCAGTGGTGGAAGATCTCCTCGATCTCCACCACCAGCCCCAGCTTGGGGCGGTTGCGCCGTGCCACCATCTCCTCGAGGAACGGCGCCTCGCGCACGATCCGCGCCCGTCCGTTGATCCGGAGGGTGTCGCCGCGGCCGGGCAGGAAGAAGATGAGGCCGACGTGCGGGTTGGACAGGATGTTGCGCAGCCCGTCGATGCGCTTGTTGCCAGGCCGGTCGGGAATGGCGATCGTACGGTCGTCCAGGACCTTGGTGAAGCCGGGCGGGTCGCCCTTGGGCGAGACGTCGCAGCTTCCGTCGGCCGCCGAGGTGGCGATGAGGCAGAACGGCGAATGAGCCAGCCACTCGCGGTCCAGTTGATGCAGCGTGGTGCGGTTCTTGTTCACCGCGTGGGAGGCCGGCTCCCCGACGAGGGTGCGCAGCTCCTCCTCGCTGGTGACCTCCACCATGGCTTCCGTCGTCCGCCGTGCCGTCATGAGCGCTCCGCTCTTCAACCGCTGTAGGGAGAACGAGAGTACGACGCCGCTTTCCCCGGTGCGACGGGAAAATCCCTGCCTGACGGGAAAATCCTCGTAGCGGTGGGGAAAGCGGCGCCGACCGCGGCCGGGTGAGGTCAGCCGCGGGACTTGGCGGACCGGCGGCGGGCCGTGGCGAACAGCACGCCGGCGCCCGCCGCCAGGACGGCGGCGCCGCCGATGGCCAGCGGTGCGGTGCTGTCGCTGCCGCCGGTCTCGGCGAGATTCGCCTTCTCGGAGCCGCCGTTGGGCTCAGGCGCGTTGCCGGTGGAGCCCGTGGTCTCCTCCTCGCCTCCGGTGCTCTCCTCGCCGCCGGTCCCCTCCTCGCTCCCGGCCGGCTGCTGCGTCGGTGCGCCGTGCCCCGCGTGGTTCCCCGCGCCGTGCTGGTCGCCGCCGTGGCCGTCGTGGTCCACGGTCGACTTGTCGCTGCCTTCCTCGATCTGCGTGTCGTCGGGGGCCTCGGGCGCGCTCCCGGCCGGGTTGTTCTTCCCGCCGAAGGTCACGTCCGAGCAGGTGTAGAACGCCTCAGGGCTGTCCGAGCGCTGCCAGATGCTGTAGATCAGGTGCCGCCCCGACTTCTGCGGCACGGTGCCGTCGAAGACGTAACTGCCGTCCTTCAGCGTCGGGTTGGTCGCCTTGGCGAACGGCTTGGCCTCCAGGTCGGACCACTTGAGCGGCTTGGCCGGGTCGTAGCCGTCCTTGGTGATGAACAGCTCGAAGGTGCCCTTGTGCGGTGCGGTGGCCTTGTACTGGAAGGTGTGCCCGCCCGGCTTCATCGCCGTGGCCGGCCAGTCCTTGCGGGGCAGGTCGAGACCCTTGTACTTGTCGCGGCCTGCGCTGCACAGCTTTCCGTCCGGGATGATCTGCCGGTGCTTGCCGGCCGCGTCGGGGATGTTGACCTCGTTCCAGTCGTAGAGCGCCTGCGTTCCGCCGGCGGCGACTGCGGCCTTGCACGCCGCCGACTTCGGGCTCTCCGGCCCCTCGGCGAAGCAGGCGGAGACCCGGCTGACGGGGTCCGTCATGGAACCGTGCGCGGCGGCGGGGGTGGCAGCCACCGCGGTGAGCACCAGCGGGGCGAAACCCAGCGCGACGATCCCTGTGGCCGTGCGGCGAGCGGTCATGAGTGGCTCCTTGTCACGGGGTGGGGGGCGGAGGCCGGTTCGACGGCGGCCTCCCGATCGGCGTCGACGTGCACTTGCACTACGTCTGCGCCCCGGGCCGGGTTCAACAGCCGCCTCCCCTGCGGCCGCGCCGAACCCGCCCCGGTGACCGGCACGTTAGCCACACCGCGGCCCGTGAACCGCCCCGAGAGGCCCGCTCCGGCGATCTTTAGGCTTCGCTTAAGGCGCCTCTAAGTGCCCGAACAGGCTCGGCGACCGGAGACCTGCCCCGCCGGACGCGCCGCCAGCGCGAGCGCCCCCAGCGCCGCGGTCAGCAACAGCCCCGTCCGCAGCCCCCACACTCCGGCGACCGCGCCCACGGCCCCCGGTCCGACGAGGGTGCCCAGGCCGAGAAAGAAGACGGTCCCGCTGAACCCCGTAGACGGCTGCTCAGCGAAGACCCGGTGGCTCCATACGGCCAGCAGTCCGGAACCCGCCATGAAACAGGGGCCGTAGACCACCGCCGAGCCCAGTACGGCGGGCAGCGAGCCCGGTGCCGTCCCCAGCAGCGCGACGGCGCACGACATCCCCGCGAACAACCCCGTCTGCACCCGGCGCAGCCCATGGCGCACTATCGCGTGCCCGGTCAGCACCCCTGCCGTGCCGGCCAGCCCCATCACGGTCCAGAACAACGGCGAGAGCCAACTGTCGGCACCGGCGGCCGAGGCGACCGCCTCCACCGCGAACGCCCAGTACACCGCGCCGACACAGCCGTACAGCAGCGCCGTCGCGAACAGCGGTACCGCCTCCCGCCGGGCGAACCGGCGCAGCCCCCGCGGCTCGTGCGGTTCATGAGGCGCACGCGGCTCGTGCGGCCCGCTCGGCAGTACGCGTGCGTTGGCGACCGTGGTGGCCAGCGACAGCGCGGCGAACACCAGCCAGACCAGCCGCCATCCGGTGCCACGCGCGGCGAGTGCGAGCGGTCCGGCCACGGCGACCCCGAACGCGGTCCCGGTCGCGATCATGCCCGTCACCCGCTCCCGCAGCGCGGGCGGCACGACCCGGTCGACGGCGTCCGCATACGGCGCCCACGCCCACCCCGAGCTGCTGCCCGCCAGCACCAGCCCCACCGTCAGCGTGCCCGGACCGGTGGCCAGGGCGACCAGCGCGGTACCCACCGTCGCGCACCCGCCGCCCACCACCACGAGCGGCCGCGGCCCGAACCGCGCCACCAGCCCGCCGACCAGCAACAACGCCACCAGATAACCCGCGTACGAAGCGCTGCCGATCAGGCCGACGAGCGAGACCGACAGTCCGAAGCGCTCCCGGAACTCCGGCAGGAACAGCCCGTATCCATAGCGCGCGAACCCGAAGGTGACGGCGATCGCGGCCATACCCGTCAGCCCGAGCCGCCAGTGCGGCGCCAGGCCGGTCCTGGACGGGGGAGAGGGGAGCCGAGGGGCCGCTGAGGCGGCGCGTATCGCAGGCATGACTCCACCCTCGAAGCCCCGCGCCCGCCTCACCACTGGCGTAAATGACAGGTAGCCGTATATTTGCGCCATGGTCCGGAACGCTGCCACGAGCACCACGAGCACTATGGACACTCCGCCGATCCGGGTGGCGGTCGTCGTGCTGGGGGAGACCGCGCTCTTCGAGCTCGGCGTCCCCGCCGCCGTCTTCCAGTCCCCGGGCTACGAACTGACCCTGTGCGCCGAGTCCGAGGACGGCGGGGGACAGGCACGGACCGCAGGTCGGGAGGGCCCGCCGGCCGACGGCTGGGGGAGGGCGCCGGGCGGGCTGCGGCTGGCGGCCGACCGGGGACTGGAGGTGCTGGCCGACGCGGACACGGTGGTCGTCCCTGCCTGTGTGCTCGGCTCCTACCAGCCGTCCCGCGCGCTGCTGGACGCGCTACGCGCCGCGCACGCCCGGGGAGCGCGCATGGTGTCCCTGTGCTCCGGCGCGTTCGTACTCGCCGCCGCCGGACTGCTGGACGGACGCACGGCGGCCACCCACTGGATGTACGCGGACGAACTGCGGCGGCTCCACCCACGGGTACGGGTGGACGAGCACTCGCTGTACGTGGACGACGGTGATGTGCTCACCAGCGCCGGCACCGCGGCCGCCATCGACCTGTGCCTGCACATCGTCCGCGTCGACCACGGCTCCGCTGCCGCCGCCGAGGTCGGGCGCCGGATGGTGGTGGCGCCGCACCGGGAGGGCGGGCAGGCTCAGTACGTGCCCTCCCCTCCCGCGCCCACCGCCAGGGCCGGCGGCCTGGCGCCCGTGCTGGACTGGGCGCTGGCCCGGCTCCACGAGCCCCTCACCATCGGCGCGCTGGCGGCCCGCGCCGGGATGAGCACCCGTACCTTCGGCCGGTACTTCGTACGGGAGACCGGCACCACCCCGCTCAAGTGGCTCAACCGGCAGCGCCTCGCCCGGGCCAGGGAACTGCTGGAGACCACCGGCCTGCCGGTCGACTCGGTCGCCGAGCGCGCCGGAATGGGGACGGGCGACGTGCTGCGGCAGCACTTCCGCCGCTCCCTGGGAACCACGCCCGCCGCCTACCGCCGCACCTTCAGGCAGCGCGGAGCGCCGTGACGGAACGTGACGGGGAGGTGTGCGGTCGAGCACAGGGGAACCGCTAGCTGTGGTTATGCGTTTTTCTCCCTGAACGCCCCGCCGGAGGGCAGCCAGTGAACAAGCGGGCGAAGGGAGGGAGCGCTGTCGTGAATCTGCTGGACCTGCTCCTGATCTTCGCAGCGCTCGCCTACGCCGGTTCCGGCTACCGCCGGGGGCTGGTCGCGGGGCTGGTCTCGTTCGCCGGTTTCGTCGGAGGCGCGGTCCTCGGCGTCTGGCTGCTGCCGTTCGTCCTGGACCTCACGGAGCGCGGGACGACAGCGGCGACGGTCCTCGCGCTGCTCACCGTGCTGGCGCCCGCACTCGCCGGGCACGCACTGGCCTCCCCGCTCGGCTGGCGGATACGCGACGCGCTCAGCCGCACCCCCGCACGCTGGGTGGACGGAGCGGGCGGCGCCCTCGTCAACGTCGTCGCCGTGCTCGTCGTCGGATGGGTCGCGGGCAGTGCGCTCGCCGCCTCGCCCTCACCGGCGCTCAACCAGGCGATAAGGGGCTCCTCCCTGCTGGAGGGCGTGCACGAGCGGATGCCCGGCAGCGCCGCGACGTGGTTCAACCGCGCCACCGGCGCGCTGACCACGGCCGGTTTCCCCCCGGTCTTCAACCCGTTCGAGCAGGAGCCCGGCGCCTCGGTGCCCCAGCCCTCGGGTGACGCCGTCACCCAGGCGGCCACGGCCGCGGCCCAGCGCAGCACGGTCAAGGTGGAAGGCGTCGCCGACGTGGACGGCGGCCGGCAGGGCCAGGAGGGCAGCGGCTTCGTCTACGCACGCGGCCATGTGATGACCAACGCGCACGTCGTCGCCGGCGTCGACGCGCCGACCGTCCGGGTCGGCGGAGTGGGACGCCCGCATGCGGCGAAGGTCGTCCTCTTCGACCCCGAGAAGGACATCGCCGTCCTCGACGTGCCGGGCCTGACCGCGCCCGCGCTGCACTTCGCGGGCGACGCCACCCGGGGCGACCAGGGAGTGGTCGCCGGATACCCGGAGAACGGCGGCCTGGACCTGCGAGCAGCCGCCGTGGCAGCCCGCACCCCGGCACGCGGCCAGGACATCTACGGCGGCGAGCTGACCACCCGCGACATCTACGCCATACGCTCCCAGGTCAGGCCGGGCAACTCCGGCGGCCCACTGCTGACGCCCGGCGGACGGGTGTACGGGGTCGTCTTCGCCCGCTCCACCACGGACCCAGGAACCGGCTACGCGCTCACCGCCGACCAGGTGCGGAGCGCCGCACAGCAGGCCGCGGACTCCACCGTCGCCGTGGACACCGGCGACCGCTCCGCGCTGTGACCCCAGGCCGCCGGGCCCCTCACAGCTGCTTGACGCAGCGCCACTCCGTGGCGACCTCGGCATAGCCCAGGCGCCGGTTGACCGCCAGCATGGCCGCGTTGGTCGCGTCGTTCCCGGTGTAGGCGTGCAGATAGCCCGCGGCGCGGGCCCGGTGCAGCGCCGCCAGCTTGGCCAGCCGCGCCAGCCCGCGGCCCCGGAAGGCCCGCCGGGTGCCCGTCATCCCCGACCAGTAGCGGTCCACGCCGTCCGTCTGCGCGACGCTGTACGCCGCCACTCGGCCGTCCACCAGGGCCACACTGCTCAGCCCCCGGTCCCAGTCCGGCCGCTGCCAGTTGTGCCGCAGCCACTCCTCGTACGGCATGCGGCCCACGCGTACATCGCCGGGCTCGTCCGCCGCGCACTCCGTGTCCGCCTCGTACAGCGGACGCAGATCGTCGGCGAACGCGGCGACCGGGCACAGCGTGACCCCCGCCGGCAGCGGCTCCGGCAGCTCGGGCAGGGCCGCGCTGTGCAGCTCCAGCCCGAGGAAGCGGGCCTGCCGGGAGCGGGCGTACCCGCGGCGCTCGGCGAAGCCCGCGGCACGGTCGTCGTCGGCGACCCAGCTGTGCACCCGCCGTACCTCCAGCCCCGCCAGATACTCCTCCCCGGCGGCCACCAGCGCCGAGCCCACCCCCCGTCCTGCCGCCGCGGGCGGGACCGACGTGTGCAGGAACCCGTGCCCGGGCTCGGAGCTCCCCGCGACCAGACCTGCTTCCGCGCAGCCCGCCACCGTGCCGTCCGGCCGTTCGGCGAGGAGCCGGTGCAGCCGCTGCCCGGCTGGAGCGTGCGCCACCTCCCAGCGCAGCGCCTCGGCGGTGGAGACGAGATACGGGACGGTCGCGCGGCGGGCAGCGGCGACGGCCTCGGCGTCCCGCGGATCGTCGGGGCGCAGTGCGCGGACTGTGAGCGTCATGGCGGGGAGGCTACGGCGCCAGCGCGGCGTACCGCTTCCCGTTTTCCCGAGGTGGGGGACAATCGGGCCGTAGCCCCTCGCTCCCCGGAGGACCCGTGCCGCGGAACCCATCGAATGCCCTGAGCATCACCCTCGACGCCGACACGCCCGAGGCGCCGTACGAGCAGGTGCGGGCGCGCATCGCCGCGCTGGCGCGGGACGGCGAACTGCCCACGGGCTACAAGCTCCCGACCGTGCGCGGCCTCGCCGAGGAGCTGGGGCTGGCGGCGAACACGGTCGCCAAGGCGTACCGCGCGCTGGAGACCGACGGCGTCATCGAGACCCGGGGCCGCAACGGCACCTTCATCGCCGCCGCCGGCGGTGCCATGGAGCGTGAACTGGCCGAGGCCGCACAGACCTTCGCGGCCCGCGCGCGGCGGCTGGGCGCCGGCCAGGACGCGGCGCTGGCCGCCGCCCGGGACGCGCTCCGCGCGCAGTACGGCGCGTAAGGGGTATCCGGCGGCCTTGCGTGCCCCTCCTGTTTTGGGGGCACGCTCTGCCGGGTGCCGTTTCAGAGGCGGGCCGCCGCCTTGGTCGTCGTCATACGGAACGCCGCCGCCGGGGCGTCCGCCAGCGTGCCCATCTCCGCCCAGCGGACCACGGTGACCTTGGCGCCCTTGCGCACCACCGCGAACAGGCTCACGCCGTGCTCCGACTCCGCCGGTGCGGTGTGCACGCCGTAGATGTGGGCGCCGTCCCCCGCCTCGACCGTGCCGTAGTCGTCCCAGGACGCCGTGCTGCCGGGGTTGTCCCGCAGCCAGTCGGCGGCACAGTTCGCCACGCGCTTCTCCAGCTTCGCCGCCAGCTTCCCGGCCGCCTTCGCGGACTTGGCCGCGACGCCGACCTGGGAGGCGTTGGTGTCGTAGTCGGTGCGGAAGAGCCGGTGATAGGTGCCGCCCTTGTCGGGGATCGCACCGTCGACGCAGAACGTCTCGGGGTCCGGCAGCCCCTTGGCGACCGGGCCCTCGTACCACGGCGACGTCGAGTGCGGGGGCAGGTCGTCGGCGGTGAGAAAGCCGGGTGCCGTGCTCCGGGGCGCCGCCGGGGCCGCCGGAGCCGCGGCGGCGGTGGCCGTCGCGGCTGTGAGCAGGGCGGCAGTCGCGGCGGCTGTGGCGGTGGCCGTGCCGACGACGGAGCGAGAGCGCATATGCGGGTCCTCCCCCTGAGCTGGCTGTTGTGTGGGAAGACCACTGAGTGCGGCGGATGGTTGTCCGGGCCCGGTCACAGATACAGGCCCGAGCTCTCCCGCTCCTGGTGAGGGACGTCGGCGGGGCGCTTGCCCTTCTTGAGGGCGTAGAGCTCCGCCAGGGTGGCGCCGTCGCGGCCGATGCCCTCCTCGGTGCCGAGCCAGGCGACGGCCTCGGCGCGGCTGAGCGAGCCCACCTCGATCCGGGCGAGACAGCGCCCGGGCCGGACCACGGCCGGGTGCAGCCGCTCCAGGTCCTCGTTCGTGGTGACCCCGACCAGCACGTTGCGGCCCTGGCCGAGCAGCCCGTCGGTGAGGTTCAGCAGCCGGGAGAGTGCCTGCCCCGCCGCGTACTTGGCCTCGCCGCGGATCAGTTCGTCGCAGTCCTCCAGGAGCAGCAGCCGCCAGCGGCCGGACTCCGGGTCGGAGTCGTCGGCGCCGATGGCGATGTCCATCAGATAGCCGATGTTGTTGAACAGGTGCTCCGGGTCCAGGACGCAGTCGACCTGGCACCACTGGCTCCAGGAGCGGGCCAGCGTGCGCAGGGCAGAGGTCTTGCCGGTGCCGGGCGGGCCGTGCAGCAGCAGGAGGCGCCCGGAGATGTCGTCCGGGGTGACCTTCATCAGCTCGTCCATGGCGGTGGCCACCCGCGCGGTGTAGTTCTGCCGCACATCCGCCCAGGAACCGGCGCTGATGGTGCGTGAGGTGCGGCGCGGGCCGCGCATGGGGGAGTGGTACCAGAACCCCATGGAGACCTGGTCCTCCTGGGGCTCGGGCTCGTCCTCGGCGCCGTCCACGGCCTGCTTCAGCCGCTGCTCGGCCAGCTCGTCGGTGACCGCCGTGACCGTGACCTCGGCGCCCCGGTTCCACCGCGAGACCCGTACCGTCCAGCCGTCACCCTCGGCGAGCACCGAGCCGGAGTTGTCGTCCTTCGCCTCGCGGAGCACGTGTGCGCCCGGCGGCAGCAGGGTGTGGCCCTTCTTGATGCGGTCGACGGTGTGGCTGCGCGAGTAGGGCTGTTCCCCCACGGTGAAGCGGCCCAGGAAGAGCGCGTCGATGATGTCGCCGGCGGAGTCGCTGTCGTCGATGTGCAGCCGGGAGGCCACGGCCCGCTCGGGCGGCGTCGCAGCGGCGTGCTGACCGGTCTCCCGGCCGGTCTCCTGGCCGGTCTGCGGACTGGACTGCGGCGCGGTACGGTCGCGGCCCGGAGCGGGGGCGGTCGGGGGCGTCTTCGAGGTCTCGGAAGCCAGGGCCGAACTCCTGTCGTCGGGTCGGCGGTCGGTACACATGACCGCCATGATCCGGCATGATGGCTCCACTCGCACGCGGGTTTCGCGGCGCGCCCCAGCGCACCAGAAGACGCTGTCCGCCCCCTGTGTGCGCCCGTCGCCTTCCGAACTCCGAGCGATGTGTCCGTATTTGTACGGCTTCCCGGGGTGCCCGGCAGGTGCGGGGACGGCGTACCGTGTTCCTCAACAGCCTTGTGGGGCAGGTGAATGCTGTGGCCGGGATACACGCATGTCGTGGTCGGGAGATAGGGTTACTCTGCCCGGGCCGGGTGCCCTCGTACGGGTGGGGAGTGACATGGAACAGATAACAGTCGGCAGCAGGGCGCGTGTGCCCGCGATCAAATGCGGTACGGGCGCGACGAGTTCGCGCCTCGACCGGCACCTCTCCGTGCTCGCAGGTCCCGCCGTCCCCCAGGGTGAGACGGAGGACGCGACGACGCTGATGCGTGAGATAACGCAACGCGACGCGGTGCGGAGCCGGGCGAGCAACCGCGGTGCGCGGGTTTCGCTCCTCGCTCCACTGCGCAAGCTGCGTCGCACGCTCTTCGGCGGACGCGGCTGAAGGCGGCCGCCGGACTGCTCCCGGCGGCCGTCCCCCACCACCCACCCACCCCGCAGTCTGCGAAAACAGGCGAGGGCAGGCGCCGAACAGCTCAGTCCGTCACATTCTCCAGCGTGACGGAGAACGCGAACCGATCCCCCCGGTAGTGGATCCGGACCACATCCACCACCCGCCCCTCCCCGTCGTACGTCACCCCCGTGTAGTGCAGGATCGGACTCAGCAGCGGCACCTGCAGCAGCCGGGCCGTCTCCGGGTCGGCCAGCCGCGCCTCCACCGTGTCCGTGATCCTGCTGATGCGCACCCCCACCCGGTCCCGCAGCACCTTCGTCATCGGCCAGCCCCGGCGCAGATCCGCCGGGTCGATGTGCTCGGCCACGTCCGGCCTGATGAGGTTGAGCGCCCAGTTGGTCGGCTCGCCGCTCTCCCGCTCGCAGCGCAGCCTGCGGTAGGCCATCGCCTCGCTCACACCGGGAAAGTGCTCCGCCAGCTCGGCGGGGACCGGCTCCGGCCCGTGGTCCAGCAGCGTGGTGGGCTCGCCCGACTGCTGGGCCACGATCGTGTCCACCGAGCCCAGCAGCCGCACCGGACGGGAGCGGCGCGCGTCCGGCTCGATGAAGGTGCCGCGCCGCCGGTGCCTGCTGATCAGCCCCTCCGCCTCCAGCTCCTTGAGTGCCTGACGCATGGTCAGCACGCTGACGCCGTAGTGCCCTGCCAGCTGGTCCTCGGGCGGCAGCCGGTCGGGTGCCTGCGGGGGACGGCCGAGTATGGAGGCGCGCAGCGACTGCGAGACCTGGTACCAGAGCGGCAGCTTCCGGTTCAGCTCGACGGAATCCGGGGTGAACAGCGGCGTCATGGGACGTGCCTCCGCGGCAGGGCGTCAGGGGGCCGGGAAGTGACGCTCAAGACCCTGCCACACCGCGTCGTAGTCCGGCTGCAGATGGGCGGCGCCGGCGGCCTGCTCGGTGAGCGTGACGGGCCAGCGGGTCTCGAACATGAAGGCCAGCCCGTCGTCGACCTTCTGCGGCTGCAGCTCGGCGGCCGAGGCCCGCTCGAAGGTCTCCCGGTCGGGGCCGTGCGCCGACATCATGTTGTGCAGCGAGCCGCCACCGGGGACGAAACCCTCCGCCTTGGCGTCGTACGCACCCTCGATCAAACCCATGTACTCGCTCATCACGTTCCGGTGGAAGTACGGCGGCCGGAAGGTGTCCTCGCCCACCAGCCAGCGGGGCGCGAACACCACGAAGTCCACGCCCGCCAGCCCCGGGGTGTCCGAGGGCGAGGTCAGCACGGTGAAGATCGACGGGTCCGGGTGGTCGTAGCTGATGGTGCCCAGCACATTGAAGCGCCGCAGGTCGTAGACGTAGGGCAGATGGTTTCCGTGCCAGGCGACGACATCCAGCGGCGAGTGGTCGTAGACGGCGCTCCAGAGATTTCCGCAGAACTTGTTGACGACCTCGACCGGGCCCTCCACGTCCTCGTACGCGGCCGTCGGTGCCAGGAAGTCCCGCGCGCTGGCCAGTCCGTTGGCGCCGATCGGCCCCAGGTCGGGCAGCGTGAAGGGGCGGCCGTAGTTCTCGCAGACGTACCCGCGCGCGCTCTCCTCCAGCAGCTCGACGCGGAAGCGCACTCCGCGCGGGATCAGCGCCACCTGGCTCGGCTCGGCCCGCAGCAGCCCGAACTCGGTGCGCAGCAGCAGCGCGCCGCGCTCGGGGACGATCAGCAGCTCGCCGTCGGCGTCGCTGAAGACCCGGTCGGTCATCGACGCGTTGGCGGCGTACAGATGGACGGCCATGCCGCAGCGCTGCCGTGCGTCACCGTTGCCGCCGAGCGTCCACAGGCCCGAGAGGAAGTCGGTGCCGGCCGGAGCTTCCGGCAGCGGGCCCCAGCGCAGCCGGTTCGGGTCGGGGACCGTCTCCTCGAAGGGCGCGCCCCGCAGGGTGCCGTTGTCCGTGCGGACGAAGCGGGGGTGTGCGGCCGAGGGGCGGATCCGATAGAGCCATGAGCGGCGGTTGTGCGCCCGGGGCTCGGTGAAGGCGCTGCCGCTCAACTGCTCCGCGTACAGGCCGAGGGGGGCGCGCTGGGGGGAGTTGCGGCCGATGGGCAGCGCGCCCGGCTCGGCCTCGCTGCTGTGCTCGTTGCCGAAGCCGGACAGATGGCTCAGGCCCTCGGCCGCCCTGCGTGCCTGCTCCCGCGCCCGGTCGCCGGAGGTGCTGGTCGTGCTGGTGGTGCTGTCGGTGCCCTGGCCCATGCCAACTCCCGCCGCCTCAGGTAATCCTGTGTAGGACCATAGGAATAACCAGGACCCCCGTCAACGCACCACGCGCCCCCGCACCGGCGCACTGTCCGCCTCCGTCCGCCGGGCCGCGCACCGCCGCCCTGCGCACCGTGCGCCTCCGCCCCTGCGCGGGGTGCGCCCGCGCCCGGCGCCGGACACCGGGTTCCGCTACCGTCCGCGCGGTGATCCAGGGCACTCCGACGCCGTGCTGACACCTTGCTGACTCGACAGTAGGTTTGCTCTCATGAAGGCACACGATGGCATGTACATCGATGGCGCCTGGCGCCCGGCGGCGGGCACCGGGACGATCGAGGTCACCAACCCCGCCGACGAAACCCTCCTGGCCACCGTCCCGGCGGGCGGGCCCGAGGACGTCGAGGCGGCCGTGCGCGCCGCCCGCGCCGCGCTCCCCGGCTGGGCCGCCACCCCACCCGCCGAACGCGCCGCGCGCCTCGAAGCCCTCCAGCAGATCCTGGCCGGCCGGCGCACGGAGATCGCCGAGACCATCACCGCCGAGCTCGGCTCGCCGCTCGCCTTCTCCCAGAAGGTGCACGCCGCCGTGCCGGTCGCGGTCTGCGCCGGATACGCCCAACTCGCCGCCGACTACGCCTTCGAGGAGCGGATCGGCAACTCCCGGGTGCTGCGTGAGCCCGTCGGTGTCGTCGGTGCCATCACGCCGTGGAACTATCCGCTGCACCAGATCGTGGCCAAGGCGGCGCCTGCGCTCGCCGCCGGCTGCACCATGGTGCTCAAGCCGGCCGAGGACACCCCGCTGGTGGCCCAGCTGTTCGCGGAGGCCGTCCACGAGGCGGGCGTGCCGGCGGGCGTCTTCAACCTCGTCACCGGGCTCGGGCCGGTCGCCGGGCAGGCGCTGGCCGAGCACCACGGCATCGACCTGCTGTCCTTCACCGGCTCCACCGCCGTCGGCCGCCGTATCGGTGCGCTGGCGGCGGCCGGCGTCAAGCGCGTCGCGCTGGAGCTGGGCGGCAAGTCGGCCAACGTCATCCTGCCCGGCGCCGACCTGAAGAAGGCCGTCAAGGTGGGTGTCGCCAACGTGATGTCCAACTCCGGCCAGACGTGCAGCGCCTGGACCCGGATGCTGGTGGACGCCGAGCGCTACGACGAGGCCGTACAGCTGGCCGCCGAGGCAGCGGCCAAGTACGTCACCGGCCATCCCCTGGAGGAGACCACCCGCGTCGGCCCTGTCGTCAATGCGAAGCAGCACGAGCGGGTCACCGGCTACATCAGGCGCGGCGTGGAGGAGGGCGCCCGGCTCGTGGCGGGCGGCGCGGAGCTTCCCGGGGGACACGAGCGCGGCCACTATGTGCGGCCCACGGTCTTCGCCGACGTCACCCCGGAGATGGCCATCGCGCAGGAGGAGATCTTCGGCCCTGTGCTGGCCATCCTCAAGTACGAGGACACCGAGGACGCGCTGCGCATCGCCAACGGCACCGTCTACGGCCTCGCGGGCGCCGTGTGGTCCGAGAACGAGGACGAGGCCGTCGCGTTCGCGCGCCGGATGGAGACCGGACAGGTCGACATCAACGGCGGCCGGTTCAACCCCCTGGCGCCCTTCGGCGGATACAAACAGTCAGGCGTCGGACGGGAGTTGGGTGTCCACGGCCTGGAGGAGTATCTGCAGACCAAGTCCCTCCAGTTCTGACGCCCGTCAACCCGTCGTCCGGCTGTCCGGCTGAGGCCGCCCCCCGTCCCGCACGCCGCTTGGAGCTCGCATGGTTCGCGCCGCCGTACTGCCCGCCGTCTCCGCACCGCTGGAAGTCACCTCGATAGCCCTGCCCGACCCCGGCCTCGGCCAGGTGCGGGTGCGGCTGGCAGCGGCCGGGGTGTGCCACTCCGACCTCTCGCTCGCCAACGGCACCCTGCGCCAGCCCGTCCCCGCCGTCCTCGGGCACGAGGGCGCCGGCACCGTCGTCGCGGTGGGGCAGGACGTGCTGGACATGGCGCCCGGCGACCGCGTCGTGCTCAACTGGGCGCCGAACTGCGGCGAGTGCCACTTCTGCGCCCAGCTGTCCGAGCCGTGGCTGTGCACCCGCGCCAACGAGGCCACCACCACCCCCTACGCCAGCACCCGCAGCGGCGACGGCCTCTACCCCGGGCTGAGCGTCGCGGCCTTCGCCGAGGAGACGGTCGTCCCGCGGCGCGCGGTCCTCCCGCTGCCTCCCGGGGTGCCACTGGAGGACGCGGCGCTGCTCGGCTGCGCCATGCTCACCGGGTACGGCGCCGTGCACCACAGCGCCCGGGTCCGGGTGGGGGAGTCGGTGGCGGTGTACGGCGTGGGCGGGGTGGGCCTGGCCACCCTGCAGTCCGCGCGGCTGGCGGGCGCCGGGCAGATCATCGCCGTGGACGTCTCGGCGGAGAAGGAGGAGATGGCACGGGCCGCCGGTGCCACGGACTTCGTCGTCGCCGGGGAGAAGACCGCCAAAGCCGTACGCGGGCTGACGGAGGGCGGCTTCGGAGCCGATGTGGCCATCGAGTGCGTGGGCCGCGCGGAGACCATCCGCGCTGCCTGGGACTCCACCCGGCGCGGCGGGCGTACCACCGTGGTCGGTATCGGCGGCAAGGACGAGCGTGTCTCGCTCTCCGCGCTGGAGATCTTCCACTTCGCGCGGGAGCTGCGGGGCTGCGTCTACGGGGACTCCGACCCGGCCCGGGACGTCCCGGTGCTGGCCCAGCACGTACGCGACGGGCGGCTGGAGCTCGGCGCGCTGGTGACCGAGCGGGTGGGCCTGGAAGGCATAGGTGAGGCATTCGCCGCGATGCGGGCCGGGCGGGGCGGGCGCACGCTGGTGGTGTTCTGAGGCCGGGCGGGGCCAGGGGCTAAGCAGCCGCTCAGTGCACAGTAAGCTGGCCGGATGACGACGGGCGAGATCGACGAATCGTTTGGCGGCGTCACCCCGGACGCCGCCCGCCGCCTCCTCCTGGGCGCCGTCCGGGCCTTCGCGGAGCGGGGCTTCCACGCGACCACCACCCGCGACATCGCCGGCCGTGCCGGGATGAGCCCCGCGGCGCTCTACATCCACTACAAGACCAAGGAAGAGCTGCTCTTCCACATCAGCAGGGTCGGCCACGAGCGCTCGGTGGCGGTGCTGGAGGAGTCCGTTGCGGGCACAGCGGGTGCGGCCGACAGCGCGGAACGACTGGCACGCGCCGTCCGCGCGTTCGTGCGCTGGCACGCGGAGCACCACACCACGGCCCGCGTCGTGCAGTACGAGCTCGCGGCGCTCGGGGAGGAGCACTACGCGCAGATCGTGGTGCTGCGCCGCCGCAGCGAGGAGATTCTGCGCGGGGTGCTGGAAGAGGGCGTCGCGGCGGGCGAGTTCGATATTTCCGACATTCGTGGTACCGCGCTGGCGGTGATGTCGCTGTGCATCGACGTAGCCCGCTGGTTCAGCCCGGAGGGACGCAGGACGCCGGAGGAGATCGGCGAGCTGTACGCCGATCTCGCCCTGCGGATGGCGGGGCACCGGACTGCCGGGCTGCCGGCGTGACCGCCGGCAGCGTCACCAGTAGTAGCGGCTGAGGCTCTCCGCGACGCACACCGGCTTGTCGCCGCCCTCCCGCTCCACGGTCACCTGCGCGGCAACCTGCACGCCGCCGTCCGGCGTCTCCTGGGCGTCGGCCAGCGTCGCCCGGGCGCGCAGCCGGGAGCCGACGGGCACGGGCGCCGGGAAACGCACCTTGTTGGTGCCGTAGTTGACGCCCATCTTCATGCCCTCGACGCGCAGGATCTGCGGGACGAGGGCCGGCAGCAGCGAGAGCGTCAGATAGCCGTGCGCGATGGTGCTGCCGAAGGGGCCCTCGGCGGCGCGCTCCGGGTCCACATGGATCCACTGGTGGTCACCCGTCGCGTCGGCGAACAGGTCGATCCGCTTCTGGTCCACCTCCAGCCAGTCGCTGTGGCCCAGGTCCTGGCCGACCGCGGCGCGGAGCTCTTCGGCCGAGGTGAAGAGCCGGGGTTCCGCCATGTGAATGTTCCTCCCGTGCGGGTTGCCGTGGGCTAAGCGGGTGCTCAGTGGGTGCCGTCAGCATGACAGGGCCCCGCGGTGTTGCGCCACCCCCATCGGGTGCCCGGTCCTTGTCTGCGCAGGCCCTGCTTGCGGCGGCAGCCCGCCGTAGGGGTGCGCCCGGTCGCCGGGGTTCCGTCGTGATGTGGCTTGTCGCGCCCGCGCGGCGGAGCCGCATATCGGAACAGCCCCGCGCCCCTTCGGGGCGCTTCAGCCCTGGGAAGGGAGGGGGTTGCTGAAGCCCAGGCGGGGGG
>NZ_JADKMA010000124.1 GCF_017676365.1 Streptomyces oryzae | reverse complement strand
GAGGACTGCGCCGGGGCGGCGCCGTCGGCGTCGGCAACGCCGGGGGAGACTGCCATGGGTGGGGCTCCGTGCGTGGTTCTCTGGTGCGACGTGCTTCATTGCAGGGTCCTGACCAGGACTGGGGGGACTCTACGCGCGTTGCAAGACGCCCTCCATCGTACAGAGTCACACGATCGGTCCCCTCGGAGTCGGGCGATCCTCCAAGGGGCCGTGAACGGGGCCCTGGGCCGCCGCCCCCGGAGACCACCCCCGGAGGCGGTCTCCGGAGGCGGTCTCCGGAGGCGGTCACGGCATCGGCACCGGGGCCGGGCGCCGGTCAGGTCACGGGCACCAGCACCACCGAGGACTTGGCGTGGTGGAGCACCGCGTGCACCACCGGGCCCAGCTGGAGGCCGAGGCGCCGCTGCTGGCGGCGTACACCGAGGACGACCAGGTCGGCGCCCTCGCTCAGCTTGATCAGATGCTCGGCCGCCTGGCCCTGGTGCTGCTCGGCGCCCAGCTGCACCTCCGGGTAGCGCTCCCGGAACGGGCGCAGCGTGTCCTCGAGGAACTGCTCGGCGCGCTTGGTCTCGGTCGAGGGCTCCTTCGGGGACAGCCGCAGCGCGACCCCGGGGAGCATGGGGTAGATCCAGCAGTGCGACACCCACAGCGGCGAGCCGGACCGCCGCGCCGACTGGAAGGCGAACTCGACCGGCTCCGTCGCGCCCTCCCACTTCAGTCCGACGACCGTCTCACCGGGTGCCGCACCGGACTCGGGCGGCTCACCGCGCACGACCATCACCGGCCCCGCCGCATGCGAGGCCAGCCGCAGGCTCACCGAGCCGAGCAGCAGCCCGCGGAAGCCACCGTGACCGCGGGTCCCCACCACGGTCAGCTCCGCCGTGCGGCTGCGGTGGATCAGCGCGTCGGCCGCCGGCTCGCTCACCCCGGTCGCCACGACGGTCAGGCCCGGTACGCGCGAGCGGATGCGCTCGGCGGCGTCGCCGGCCACCTCTTTGGCCGCCTGGCGCATCCGCTCCCGGTCCGCCTCCGTCTCGGGGTAGGGGGAGCGCCGGGACGGGACGCCGCCGCACAGCACCTCCAGCTCGGAGCCGCGCCGGACGGCCTCGTCGGCGGCCCGGTCGAGCGCGCGGAGAGAGTGCGGGGAACCGTCGACGCCGACCACGACACGGCCGGCGACGGGGGCTGGTGCGGGTGATCCCGAGGGGCGCTCGTTGCTCTCCGACATGTCTGTCCTCTCCTCGCGTCCTCACGTCGATACGCGGGTACCCCGTGCGCGTGCCGCACACGGGGCAGCCTCTGTGGGGAACAGCTTTCTCCTGCCTCTCTTTCTTCCCACGGCACCGCGGCCTAGCTGGGGCCGTTCGCCCCCCTTTCGACGCGGAGTTGCAGGGCGTCGTCCGCCACCTCGGCCACCAGCCTGTCCCCCGGCGCCACTTCGCCGCCGAGGAGGAAGGCGGCGAGCCGGTTGTCGATCTCGGTCCTGACGGTGCTGTGCAGCGCTCCGGCAGCGGAGTCGGACCGATGGCCGTGTGCGGTCAGCAGCCGTTCGGCGGGCGGGGTGACCTCCAGGGTGATGTTCTGGGCCCGCAGCCGCCGCACGCCGGCGTCCAGCAGCAGCTCCACAATGTGTCCCAGGCTCTCCTCCGTCGGTGTACGGAGGACGACCGTGGCGTCGAGACGGCTGAGGAACTCCGGCGGGAAGTGGGCGTCCAGCTGCTCCCGCAACTGGTCGCGGATCTCCTCGGCCTCGCCCCGGTGGGCCAGGATCAGCTGGGAGCCGACGGTGCTCGTGATGACGAGGAGGGTGTGCCGGAGGTCGGCGGCGTGTCCCTGTGCGTCGGTGAGCCGGCCGCCGCCGTCCAGCACCTCCAGCAGCCTGCCGAAGCCCTCGCCGTGTGCCGTCTCCTCCACCCCGTCGAACAGCACGACGCTGTAGGGCCTGTGGCGCAGCTGCTCGGCGAGCCGGTGGAGGGTGTGCGGGTCCTGGAGCTCCCCCATGGCGACCCGGATCAGCCGCTCTTCGGAGCCGAAGACCAACTGGGCCAGCTCCTTGGCCAGTTCACTCTTGCCCGCGCCGGTGGGGCCGAGGAAGAGGAAGGAGCCCGCGGGCCGGTCAGGCCGGTCAGGTCCGTCCGGGACGGCGCGGTTGCGGCGTACTGCCTCGGCCACGGCGGTGACCGCGTCCTGCTGGCCGACGATGCGGGACCGCAGCGTGTCCTCCAGCCTGAGCAGCCGGTCCTTCTCGTCCCCGGCCAATTCGGTGGCGGGCCGGCCGGTGTGCCGGGACAGGGCCTCGGCGATGTCGCCGACCTCGACGGTCAGCACGCCCTCGCGCCGCTCCTCCACCGCCGCCAGCTCGGCCTCGACCGCGGTGATCCGCCGCTCGGCCGCGGCGGCACGGTCGAAGTCCCCGCCGGCAGCCGCCTCTTCCTTCTCGCGGCGGAGCCGGACCAGGCTGTCCTCCCGGCGGATGACGTCTGTGGAACGGCCCAGCGAGCGCAGCCGCGCCTGGGCGCCCGCGGTGTCCATCAGATCGACGGCCTTGTCGGGCAGGCACCGGCCGGTGAGGTGGCGGTCGGACAGTTCGGCCGCGGCACGCAGCGCCTCGCGGGTGAAGCGCACCTGGTGGTGTGCCTCGTAGGAGCCGCGCAGCCCTTCGAGGAGCTGGACGGTCTCCTCGACGCCCGGCTCGGCGACCAGCACCGGCTCGAAGCGCCGCTCCAGCACCCCGTTCCGCTGCGCGCTCTCGCGGTACGCGCCCAGCGTCGTCGCCCCCAGGATGCGCAGCTCGCCGCGTGCCAACGCCGGTTCGAGCAGGGGCCCGACGTCCAGCACTCCCCCGCCGCCCGCGCTCGCGCCCGCGCTCGCGCTCGCGCCGAGGACGGTGTGCAGGTCGGCGACGAACAGGACGACCGGCGCGGACTCAGCCACCGCCCCGGCCTCGTCCACGACCCTCCGCAACAGCTCCCCGAACGCGTCCCGGTCCCCCGACGCGGCAACCAGCCCGAGCAGGTCGAGTTCCACCAGCCGTACGCCGGTGAGCTCCGCGGGGACATGCCGCGCGGCGATGCGCTGGGCCACCCCCTCTGCGACGGCGGTCTTGCCCACTCCGGGCTCCCCGATCAGCAGGGGGTTGTTCTTTCCGGCGCGGGCGAGGATCTCCACGGCCTGCTCCACCTCGCGGGCACGCCCGACGACCAGGTCGACTCCGGCCGCGCGGACCTCCCGGGTCAGATCCCGGCCGTACGCGTCCAGCGTGGGGGTGCCCTCCGGGATGCCGGGCAGCAGCGTACGGGCCTCCCGGCGGCCCGCGGCCTCCGCGACTCCGCGCAGCTGGCCGAGGTCGGCGCCCAGCCTCTCCAGCAGCCGCCCGGCGCCCGAGTCGGGGTCGTCCAGCAGGGCGCGCAGGATGTGCTCGGGACCTGTGTGGGAGACCTCGGCGGCCCTGGAGCACGCACGCGCGTCGTGCAGGGCACGCTTGGCCGCGCTGGTGAGCCCCGGCTCGCTGGAGGGGGCGCCGCTCCCGCCGGGGAGGGCCGCCGCGATGGCCGCCGCGAGCCGGTCGGGGTCGGCCCCGGCGCGGCCGAGGAGCCCGCGGGTCGGCTGGGTGCGGGTGGCGGCCCACAGCAGGTGCTCGGTGTCCAGTTCCGTACCGCGGTCCTGCCGGGCCCGGGAGACCGCTCTCACCAGCAGTTCGCGGGCGGAGTCGGTGAGCAGCCGGCCAGTCGGCACCTGTCGGGCGGTGGGCGGCTCGGAGAGTGGCGAGGCGCCGGAGGAGGACGAGGCGCCGGAGGAGGGCGAGGTTCCGAGGAACCTGTCGAGCAGGTCGGAGAGCGGGTCGGCGCCGTCGGGGGAGCCGAAGGGCGACGTCGTCATGGCAATGCCTCCGCTGCCGCGGACCGGGACCTGTGGCGGGGTCGCTCCGCCTCTTCCACAGCAGCTCCACTACAACAGCGGCGCCCGGGCCCCGCAAAAGCGGACCACCATCTCGGCAACCGAGGCACAATTTTAACCCAGTTACATTTTCCTGTACGGTCGCCGCATGAGCCAACACCCGGCCGGGCTGCGCGAACGCAAGCGGCAACGCACCTACCAGGCAATCTCCGACGCGGCAGTGACCCTCTTCCTCGAAAAGGGCTTCGACGCCGTTTCCGTCTCCGAGATCGCCGAGGCCGCCGACGTCTCGAAACCGACCCTCTTCCGCTACTTCCCCACCAAGGAGGACATGGCCCTCTACCGCTTCGCCGACCACGAGGACGAGGCCGCCCGCGTCGTCGCCGGCCGAGACGCGGGGGTGCCGCCGCTAGCCGCGCTGGAGGACCACTTCCTGGCCGGACTGGAGGCCCGCGACCCGGTCACGGGGTTGTGCGACGCACCGGAAGTGCTCGCCTTCCACCGGCTGCTGTACGGCACCCCGAGCCTGATGGCCCGGCTGCACTCCTACACCGCACGCTCCGAGGCAGCCCTGGCCTGCGAGCTGGAGCAGACCCTCCCTGCCGGCAGCCCGACCCCCAGGACGACGGCGCAGCTGGCCGCCGGACAGGTGATCACCACCCAGCGGGTGCTCGCAACAGCCAACTGGCACCGCATCTCGCAGGGCGAGCGCGCCGACAGCGTCCACCAGGCCGCTGTCCAGGACGCCCGGCACGGCTTCGCACTGCTGCGCACCGGTCTGACGCCGTTCACCTGACCCGGCCGAGCACGACGCCCGTCTCGGCCAACGCCCAACGCTCAACCCTCTTTGCACGACACCCACCAGAGAAGGGACCAGCAACCCATGCCGGGGGAACACGCCGCCGAGGAAGAAGCCCTTCGCACCGAACTGGCGGCCGAGCGCGCCTACACCGAACGCTGCCGCGCCACGCTCGACCGTACGAACACCGCGGCGCAGCACCGGGTCATGGAGGGTGCCGGGGTGCTGACCGGCCACCACTCCGGCGAGGCGGCTGGCGAGGGAGTCGCCGGTGACGGAGCCGGTGCGGAGGCGCTGGGCCGCTATCTGCGCAGCCAGGCCAAGGAGCTGCGGGAGGAGCCGGACGGGCCGCCGTTCTTCGGGCGGCTCGACTTCGGCGACGAGGGTTCCCCTGGTGAACAGGCCGGTGAGCACCGGGGCCAGTGCTACTACATCGGCCGCCGCCGCGTCAGCGAGCACCCCTCGGCGCCTCCGCTGGTGCTGGACTGGCGCGCCCCCGTGGCCCGCGCCTTCTACCAGGCGACCGCTGCACAGCCACAGGGCGTCCGCTCCCGGCGCCGGTTCGGCTGGGCACCGGGCGGCACGGGCACTGCCGAGGATCTGACGGGGCTGGAGGACGAGCGACTTCAGGGCGAAGGACTTCCGGACCAACAGCATCAGGACCAACGGCATCAGGACCAACAGCGTCAGAGCCAACGGCCACAGGACCAACGCCCTTCGGCCGCCGCGGAGTCGGCCGTCTCGGCTCTCGCCTCCCGTATCGTGGCCGGTGAGATCGAGCGCCCGCGGGTCGGGCCGATGCGCGACATCGTCGCCACCATCCAGCCGGAGCAGGACGACCTGGTGCGCTCGGGGCCGGACAGTTCGCTGTGTGTCCAGGGCGCGCCCGGCACCGGAAAGACCGCCGTCGGGCTGCACCGCGCCGCGTATCTCCTCTACACCCATCCGCGCCGGATCGAGCGCGGCGGCATGCTGGTCGTCGGCCCCAACCAGGCGTTTCTGGGCTACATCTCGGCCGTACTGCCCGCCCTGGGCGAGGTGGGGGTGCGCCAGTGCACGGTACGGGATCTGCTGCCGGACCACCCCGTGCGCGCGGAGGACGGTCCGGAGGCGGTGGAGCTCAAGCACAGCGCACGCATGGCAGCCGTGCTGCGGCGCGCCCTCTACGCCCGGGTACGGCTGCCGGAGGGGCCGGTGGCGGTACCGGACGGCTCGTACCGCTGGCGGCTCGACGAGGACGATCTGCGCGCCGTGGTCGAGGAGACCCTGGCGCAGCAGCCGCCGTACGAGGTGGGCCGGGAGCGGGTGCGGGCGCGTACCGTCGCGCTGCTCCGCGACCAGGCCGAGCGCCGCGCGGGGCCGCCCGGCGGCGAGTGGCTGCGCCGGATGGGCAGGAAGAAGGAGCTCACCGGGTTCCTCGACTCCGTGTGGCCGCGGGCCAGGCCGGAGGAGGTCGTCGCCGGGCTGCTGGGCGACGCGGGTGCGCTGGCCCGGGCGGCCGACGGGCTGCTGAGCGAGGACGAACAGCGGGCGCTGCTGTGGCAGGGCCGCCGTCCCAGGTCACCGCGTACGGCGCGCTGGTCGGAGGCGGACGTGCTGCTGCTGGACGAGGTGGCGGGGCTCATCGCCCACCCCGAGGAGAGCTACCGGCACCTGGTGGTGGACGAGGCGCAGGACCTCTCCCCCATGCAGTGCCGCGCGCTGGCCCGCCGCTGCCGGTTCGGCTCGCTCACCGTGCTGGGCGATCTGGCGCAGGGCACCACGCCCTGGGCGGCCCGCGACTGGCCGGAGCAGCTGGCGCACCTGGGCGCCCCGGATGCGGTCGTCGCCCCGTTGACCACCGGGTTCCGGGTGCCGTCCGAACTGCTGGCGGTGGCCAACCGGTTGCTGGCTTCGCTGACGGTCCGGGTGCCGCCGGCGCATTCGCTGCGTACCGGCGGAAGGCTGGAGAGGGTGCGGGTCGCCGGGGCGGCCGGACTGGCCGGAGCCGTGACGGAGCGCGTGGCCGCCGCGCTCGGCCAGGAGGGGTCGGTCGGGGTGATCGCGGCCGGCGAGCGGGTCGCGGCCCTGCGCGAGGCGCTGCGGGCCGCCGGGATCGCGGCCGGAACGCCGGGCGAGGGCGGCGAGTTGGCGCGGGTGACGGTGGTGGGCGCCGAGTTGGCCAAGGGGCTGGAGTACGACCACGTCGTGCTGGTCGAGCCCGCCGAGATAGCCGACAGCGGGCCGCAGGGCCCGCACCGCCTCTACGTCGCGCTCACCCGTGCGGTGTCCCGGCTGGAGCTGCTGCACACGGACGAGCTACCCGAGGCTCTGCGTGGCTGAAGCAGCACCGGCGGGGGTAGGGGCGGGTGCGGCGAGGTCGCGGAGCCAGTCCGGCTGATCGGCGATTTCCAGCAGGAGGAGCAGCCGGGTCAGCGGATGGTCGCAACTGGGGCCGCCGTCCGCCAGGTCCGCAGGGGCAGGAAATTGGGCGCCTGGTGTCGTCACTGGGACTCCTGTGGACGGACGGAAGATCGTGAACTCCGTTTGCCGCCAGCGCCGTTGAGTCGGCAGGAAAGCTGCGGGCTGGAGTACGACCGGCATTGTGGCGGCTCCGTACTTACTTCTGCAAGTACATCTGCAAGTACATCTGCAATCACGCTCGGCTGTGAGACGCTTCCAGACGTCGCAACCGCTCACGGGGGCAAGCAAGTTACGTAGGGAGAGACGTACATGCAGATCGAGAACGGCATCGAGGCCACCAAGATCGAAGGCGCGGTCTGGCGGAAGAGCCGCCGCAGCAACCCGAACGGCAACTGCGTCGAGGTCGCCACTCTTCCCGGCCAGGGAGTCGCCGTCCGCAACTCCCGCTTCCCCTCGGGCCCCGCGCTGGTCTACACGCCGGCCGAGATCGCGGCGTTCGTCCAGGGCGCCAAGGACGGTGACTTCGACGACCTGCTGGACGCCCAGAACTGAATCACCGCCCGTCGGTTGACCACCCCACAGCCGTAGTCGACAACTGAACAAGCACCAAGGACACCGCCGCCACACGACACGGACGTGTGGCGGCGGGTTCAACTGCGTCAGCACGTGCGGCGCTCCGTGCGCGCGTACGTACAGCACTCCGTACGAGCGGTGCACACAAGGGAGTTCACCGCAGTGGCTCAGGACCTCGCCATCCGTGCGCGATATCCGGCCGTGCGTCCGGTATGGCTGTACGCTCGATCGGCGTAGTGGGACACTGAGCATCCGTTTAGTCACTCAGGGAAGCAAGGCGGCCGCGATGGGAGCACAGACGCGACGCGAGGCGTCGCCCGGACGCATCCTGGACCACCCCAGGGGTGGACCCACGATCCTGCGCATCGTCCTGGGCACCCAACTGCGTCGGCTGCGCGAGGAGCGGGGCATCTCCCGCGAGGCGGCGGGCGAGGCGATCCGCGGCTCCCACGCCAAGATCAGCCGCTTGGAGCTGGGCCGCGTCGGCTGCAAGGAGCGCGATGTGGCCGATCTGTTGACGCTCTACGAGGTGTGGGACCAGCAGGAGCGCGAGGAGTATCTGGAGCTGGCCCGGCATGCGGGATCGCCCGGCTGGTGGCAGAAGTACAGCGATGTGATGTCGCCGTGGTTCGACCGGCTGCTCGGTCTCGAGGAGGCCGCCACCATGATCCGCACCTACGAGGTGCAGTTCGTGCCCGGCCTCCTTCAGACGCGCGACTACGCCCGCGAGGTCATCCGGCTCGGCCACCCGCGGGACGACAGCAGGCGCAGCGAGCGCCGTATCGAACTGCGCATGGAACGCCAGGCGATTCTGGACAGGCCGCACGCACCACGGCTGTGGGCCGTGATGGACGAGGCCGCACTGCGCCGTCCACTGGGTTCACGCGAGGTGATGCGCGCTCAGCTGGAACGGCTCATCGAGGCCAGCCAGCAGCCCAACATCACCCTGCAGATCGCGCCGTTCAGCATGGGCGGGCTCGCCGCCGCCGGGGGCCCGGTCACGATCCTGCGCTTTCTGGAGCCCGACCTCCCGGACATCGTCTACCTCGAACAGCTGACCTCTTCGCTCTATTTGGAGAAGCGCGAGGAGGTCGAGGGCTATCTCGTGGTCATGGACCGGCTGTGCGCGATGGCCGAACCTCCCTCTCGGACGACCGCGTTCCTGGAGAAGCTGCTGGCCGAGTACTGAGGTCCGCCGTCGCCGGGGACTGAAGCCCGCGGTGGTCACGGCTTCCGGGCGACGCCTCCGTACTCGAACCAGGTCTCGTCCTCCAGCCGGCGCGCGTCCAGGTCGGAGTCGGGACGCCAGTCGTTGATCTCGACCAGGCCGGGCTCCAGCACTTCCAGGTCCGCGAAGTAGGGCTCGACATCCTGCGGTTCGCGCACCCGGCCCCAGTTGCCGTTGGTGCTGCTGTTCATGAAATCGGTGACGAAGTCGCGGGTCTCCTTCTCGTGGCTCACCAGCTGGTTGAGCACCACGAAGCTGCCGGAGGGCACCCGTTCCAGGGCGCGGCGCACCACGGCGGCCGGGTCGGAGTCGTCGGGGATGCAGTGCATCACCGAGATGAACAGCAGCGCGACAGGCTCCGACATGTCGATCAGCCGGCACACCTCGGGGCTGTCGAAGATCGCTTCGGTGTCGCGCATATCGGCCTGGATCACTGCCGTGTTGGCGTTCTCCTCCAGCAGCGCCCGGCCGTGGGCCAGCACGATGGGATCGCTGTCGATGTAGACGACACGGGCCGCCGGATCGGTGCGCTGTGCGACCTGGTGGACGTTGTCCTGGGTGGGCAGCCCCGAACCGTGGTCGACGAACTGCCGGATGCCGTAGTCCTCCGCCAGGATGCGTACGACGCGCTGGAGGAAGCGGCGGTTGTTCCGGGCGAGGGCCCGGGTGCGCGGGACCACCTCGTCCAGCGCCGCGACGGCTTCCCGGTCGACGGCGTAGTTGTCCTTGCCGCCCAGGTAGTGGTCGTACATCCGGGCCACGCTCGGGACGGTGATGTCCACCTCGCCGATCCCGTCCCCGGTCGCCTCTTCCCGCATGCGTGCCCCACTGAGTTCACCGCGCACCACACGCCGACCGCGCAAGTGCCTGCCCTCGCGGAAGCATGCCACGGCCGCTCAGCGGAAACCAACGCCAAGTCACTTTTACGCACCGGAAATTGACGCTCTCCGACGCAGTTCGAGGAGCCCGGCGCCGTCCGGGGCGCTCGTGCGCAGGGTCCGGCGGCGGCTGATGACCACGGAGGGTGATCAGCTGGAACAGACGGTCAGAGGGTGCTGGTCATACCCAGTTCGGCCCAGACGATACGGCCGAACCGGCCGCCGTGCGCCGAGACGCCCCAGCGCTGGGCAAGGGCACCGACCAACTGGAGGCCGCGCCCGTGCACATCGTCCGGCAGCGCGCTGCGCAACTGCGGCGCGCAGCTCTGCGTGCCCTCGTCCCTGACCTCTATCCGCAGCCGTTCGCCGTTCAGGTGGATGCGGCACCCTATGTGGACGGTGTCCGTGTGCAGTACGGCGTTGGTGACGAACTCGGAGATGACCAGCTGCGCCGTGTGGCCGAGGTCCTCGGGAAAGCCCCAGTGCTGCAGCCGGCTGCGGAGACGGGCGCGTGCTTTGGCGACCGACGAGGTGTGCGCGGGGAGCTCGAATCCCTCCTGCCGCTCCACGACGGCCGGGGCGGCCGACTGTGCGGGCAGGGAGAGCTGTGCAGGGGGATACGAGGAGGCCACGGGTGAACGCCTTCCGTCTACCTGTGAGGGGAGGGGACGGCTGCCGGGGAATGCTCCGCACAGAGCCCAGGAGGGCAGGCACCCGCGGACGCCGGGGCCGCCGCCGCCGGCCGGCCGTCCGGTGACGCGGGAGATGCTGTGCGGCTCGGGTGCCGGAGCCTCATGAGCTGGGTCACGCTGTTCACTATGCGCAGCAACTTTCACAGATGGCAAGAGGAGTTCTGCAATTCGCAGAATCGCACGGGCAGTATGGCTGCTGCATAGGAGCCGTGGCACACTGCTGACGCCAGGGTCCGCCAGGGGAGGCAGTCAAGGAGGCAGTAGTGGCCGAGGCTCGTTCCGCGCCGACTGTGGGGCAGATAGTGCTCGGCCTGCGTCTTCGCGACCTCCGCGAGCGGGCGGGATGTTCCTTCGCGGACGCCGCGTACGCACTCAGTGTCAACACGACCACGGTGCGTCGTATGGAGAAGGCGGAAGTCGGCCTCAAGCCGCCTTACGTCGAGAAGCTGCTGCGCATGTACGGGCTCTCCGACGAGGAGACGGCCTCGTTCCTGTCCCTGGTGGACGAGGCCAACCGGCCCGGCTGGTGGCACAGCTTCCGTGACGTCCTGCCGCCCTGGTTCAGCCTCTACGTGAGCCTGGAGGGCGAAGCCAGCCTGATCAGGGCGTACGAGCCGCACTGTGTCCCCGGACTGCTGCAGACCGAGGAATACGCGCGCGCTCTGCTGCGCACCGGCTTCCCCGCGGCCGACGAGGAGGAACTGGATCGTCGGGTCCAGCTGAGGATGGGACGCCAGCGGCTCCTCCAGGACCCCGACGCGCCGGTGCTCTGGGCCGTACTCGACGAGCAGGTGCTGCGCCGCCACGTGGGTTCGCCCGCGGTGATGCGGGAGCAGATCGACCGGCTCATCGAGCTGTCCAGACAGCAGAACATCACGATTCAGATCATTCAGTTCACTTCAGGTGCGCACCCCGGAATGTTCGGGCCCTTCCAGCTCTTCCGCTTCGACATCCCGGAACTCCCGGACATCGTCTACACGGAGAGCCTGACGGGCGCCGCGTACCTGGATCAGCGTCCGGACACCGCCGCCTATCTGGAGGTGCTGGACCGCATGGGCGCGCAAGCCGCGCCGGTACCACACACCGAGGCTGTCCTCGGTGAGATCCGCAAGGAGTTTTAGAACCATGGGTCATTCAGGCCACCCCCCACACATATACAACGGCATGCCTGCGAAGCACCTCGGCACCGAGGGCTGGCAGAAGCCCTGGAGCGGCACCAACGGCGGCAGTTGCGTCGAAGCGATGAAGCTCGGCGACGGCCGGGTCGCGCTGCGTCAGTCCACCGACCCGGAAGGTCCGGCGCTGATCTACACCACCCACGAGTTCGAGACCTTCCTCCGGGGCGCCAAGCAGGGCGTGGCCGACTTCCTGCTGGCCTCCGACTGACGACGACTGATGCACCGCCCCGACCCGGACCCGGCGAACGGAGAGGCCGCATGACCGCACAGGGGAACGTCCCCGGCATAGACACCACCAAGCCGCACTCGGCCCGGATGTACGACTACTACCTCGGGGGCAAGACCCACTACGAGGTGGACGTACAGGCGGCCGAAGCGGTCGTCGCGACCGTGCCGTTCGCCGGTGCCATGGCGCGCGCCAACCGGGACTTCATGATCCGGGCCACCCGCTGGCTGGCCCTCGAGGCGGGCGTACGGCAGTTCCTGGACATCGGCAGCGGTATCCCGACCGAACCCAACCTGCACCAGGTGGCCCAGTCGGTCGCCCCCGAGGCACGGGTCGTCTACACCGACAACGACCCCATCGTCCTCCAGTACGCACAAGCACTGCTGCACAGCACATCCGAAGGCCGCACCGCCTACCTCCAGGCGGACGCCGCGAAGCCGCAGACGATCGTCGAGTCCGACGAACTGCGCGCCACGCTCGATCTGAGCCGGCCGGTGGCCCTCTCGGTCAACGCGCTCTTCCACTTCGTCCCCGACGACTGGCGCCCGTACGAGATCCTCAGCGGCCTGCTGGACCAGCTGCCCTCCGGCAGCTATCTGTGCCTCTCGCACGCCACGACGGACGTCGGCGACCCGGCGCTGGAAGCGCTGGGCCGGGAGGTGGAGGAGATCTACGCCCAGGGCGGCACTACGCTCCGGCTGCGGAACCGCACCGAGATCAGCCGCTTCTTCGACGGGCTGGAACTGGTCGAACCCGGCATCGTGATGGCGCACAAGTGGCGTCCGGACCCCGGGCAGCCCACCGAGCTCGAGGAGGGCCAGCCGAGCATGTTCGCCGGCCTGGCCCGCAAGCCCTGACCCAGACCACGAGAAGGAAGTATCAAGGGGGAGAACGAGATGTCCGAGCAGGGTGGCGCACCACCGCCGATCGACACGGCCAAACCGCACTCCGCGCGCATGTACGACTACTACCTCGGGGGCAAGACCCACTACGAGGCGGATGTGCAGGCGGCCGAGGCGGTGGTGGCCAAACTGCCGGAGATCGTCACCGCAGCCCGCGCCAACCGTGACTTCATGATCCGGGTGACCCGCACGCTGGCGGCCGAGTACGGCGTGCGGCAGTTCCTGGACATCGGCAGCGGCATCCCGACCGAACCCAACCTCCACCAGGTGGCCCAGTCGGTCGCCCCCGAGGCACGGGTCGTCTACACCGACAACGACCCCATCGTCCTCCAGTACGCACAAGCACTCCTGCACAGCACACCCGAAGGCCGCACCGCCTATCTGCACGCGGATGTGACCAAGCCGGAGAGCCTGCTGGAGGCGGCCGAGCTGCACGCCACGCTCGACCTGGAGCGCCCCGTGGCGGTTTCGGTCAACGCGCTGGTCCACTTCATCCCCGACGAGCAGGGGCCCGACCGGATACTGCGTGCGCTGGTGGACCGCCTCGCGCCCGGCAGCTTCCTGTCGCTGAGCCACGGCATCGCCGATGTGCCCGAGCAGGACGGCGTGGACCGGATCAACGCGGTGGTCGACATCTACCGGCGGAACGGCACCGTCCTCGCGCCGCGGAGCCGCGAGCAGGTCACCGGGTTCTTCGACGGGCTGGAACTGCTCGACCCCGGCATCACCCAGGTCCATCTGTGGCGCCCCGACACCGACCCGCACGGGGGACTGCCCGAGGGCACGCTGACGCTGTACGCGGGGGTGGCGCGGAAGCCGTGAGGCGGCCCGGGCCGTGCGGCGGGCCGGCCTGTGGGACGTTGACAGGGACGACCCTCGGAGCGACCATAAGCAAGCGCTTAGAAACCGACCAGCCGAGCGCTCATGCCTTGCTGCCCCCGGGGATCGGACCACCGCCATGCCCTCACCCTCGCTGCTGCTCTCCCGCCGCGACCTGGAATTCCAGCTCTACGACTGGCTCGACGTCGAGTCGCTGACCCGGCGCTCACGCTACGCCGAGCACTCCAGGGAGACCTTCGACGACGCCCTGGAGCTGAGCGAGCGGATCGCCACCCGGCACTTCGCCACGCACAACAAGAAGAACGACCAGGAGGAGCCCTGGTTCGACGGCGAACGCGTGCACACCGTCGAGGAAGTGTCCGAGGCGCTGGGGGTGTTCGCCGAGTCGGGGCTGCTCGCGGCCGCCATGGACGAGGAGTTCGGCGGCATGGGGATGCCGCACACCGTCGCGACCGCCTGCTTCTCCTACTTCCAGGCCGCCAACGTCGGCACCTCGGCGTACCCGTTCCTCACCCTCGGCAACGCCCGGCTGCTGTGCGCCCACGGCTCCCCCGAACAGGTCGAGACCTATGTGCGGCCGATGCTCGAAGGGCGCTACTTCGGCACCATGTGCCTGTCCGAGCCGCAGGCCGGCTCCTCGCTGGCCGATGTCACCACCCGCGCGGAGCGGCAACAGGACGGCAGCTACCGGCTGTTCGGCACCAAGATGTGGATCTCCGGCGGCGACCACGAGCTGTCCGAGAACATCGTCCATCTCGTGCTCGCCCGCGTCCCCGGCGGCCCGCCGGGCGTCAAGGGGCTCTCGCTGTTCATCGTTCCCAAGTACCTCGTGGCGCCGGACGGCACGCTCGGCGAGCGCAACGACGTGGTGCCGGCCGGGCTCAACCACAAGATGGGCTACCGGGGCACCACCAACACGCTGCTCAACTTCGGCGAGGGCGCCCACCACCGCCCCGGCGGGGCACCCGGCGCCGTCGGCCACCTGGTGGGCGAGGAGCACCGCGGACTGGCGTACATGTTCCACATGATGAACGGCGCCCGCATCGGCGTCGGCGCCGGCGCGATGGCGCTGGGCTACACCGGCTACCTCAAGTCCCTCGCCTACGCCCGTGAACGCCCGCAGGGCAGGCCCCTGGCAGCGGGCGGCAAGGACGCAACCGCGCCCCAGGTGCCGATCGTCGAGCACACCGACGTACGCCGGATGCTGCTCGCGCAGAAGTCCTATGTGGAGGGCGCGCTGGGGCTGCTGCTGTACTGCTCGCTGCTGGTGGACGAACAGCGCTCGGCCGCCACCGAGGAGGACCGGGCGCGGGCCGGGCTGCTGCTGGACGTACTGACGCCGATCGCCAAGAGCTGGCCGTCGCAGTGGTGCCTGGAGGCCAACAGCCTCGCCATCCAGGTGCACGGCGGATACGGCTACACCCGCGAGTACGACGTCGAGCAGCACTACCGCGACAACCGCCTCAACCCCATCCACGAGGGCACCCACGGCATCCAGGGGCTCGATCTGCTGGGCCGCAAGGTGGTGCAGGACGGCGGGGCCGGGCTGCGGGCGCTGGGCGACGCGGTAGAGGAGACGCTCGGGTGCGCGGAGGCCGCCGGCGGTGAGGCCGCGGAGCTGGCACGGACGCTGCGCGGGTACTGGGAGCGGGCCACCACCGTGACGGCACGGCTGTGGGAGAGCGGCGACCCGCAGGTGGCGCTGGCCAACTCGACCGTCTACCTGGAGGCGGTCGGGCACGTGGTGGTGGCCTGGATCTGGCTGGGGCAGTTCCTCGCCACGCTGCCCCGTGGCCCGCAGGACGAGGCGGACGCGTTCCTGCTGGGCAAGCGGCAGGCGGCACGGTATTTCTTCCGTACGGAACTGCCCCGGACCGCCCCGCAGTTCGACCTGCTGGCGGCGCTGGACACCGTCGCGCTGGAGACCGACCCGGATTGGCTGTGAGGGCGAGCGGCGCGGGAGCCGGGCCGGTCACACCTCGCCCAGGTCCCGCTGCTCCAGCGGCCGGGTCGCCGGACCCTGTATCACCGAGCCGTCGGTGCCGAAGCGCGAGCCGTGGCAGGGGCACTCCCACGCCGACTCGGCGTCGTTGAACCGCACCAGACAGCCCAGGTGCGTACAGCGCGGCGAGACGGCGTGCAGCTCGCCCTCGGTCGTGCGGTGCACCGCGCAGCGCCGCCCCTGCACCCGCACGATGGCGCCGGTACCCGGCGGAATCTCGTCCACCGAGTCGACGTAACTGGGCCGCAGCCGGTCCCCCACGAAGCGCCGCGCCACCGCCGACTGGAGCCGCAGCAGCGTGGACGCCTCGCGGGGCCGCAGCCGCACCGGGTCGTACAGCCGTGCCCACGGCGGCAGTTGCCCACCCGTGAGATACGCGGCCAGCAGCTGCCCGGCCAGCACCCCCGAGCTCATCCCCCAGCCGCCGAAGCCGGTGGCGACATAGACGTGCTGGGTGCCGGCGTGGAAGCGGCCGATGTAGGGCACCCGGTCGGCGGCCTCGTTGTCCTGGGTGGCCCAGCGGTGGGCGAGCCGGGCGCTGGGGAAGCGCTCGTACGTCCAGGCCGCCAGCCGTTCGTAGCGGGCGCCGACCGAGCCGATACCCTGCATCCCGGGGGTGAACTTCTCCCCCGTGACGATCAGCAGCCGCCGTCCTGCCCCGAACGGGTAGGGCGCGGTGCGCACCGATCGGGTGCCGCGCTCCGGCGAGAGGTAGGTGCCGCGCGGGTCCTCGTCCTCGGGCAGCAGCGCGGAGATGACCAGCTCCCGGCGCGGCTCCAGCCGGGAGAACATCAGCGCCCGGTCGAAGACCGGGTAATGGGTGGCCACCACCACGTCGCGGGCGACGACCTCACCGCCGTTCTCGGCGCCGAGCAGGCACGGCTCGCCCTCGTCGAGCGCGACGATCCTGGTGCGTTCGAACAGCAGCCCGCCGCGCCGCCGGATGTCGTCCGCCAGTGCCAGCAGATACTTGCGCGGGTGGAACTGCGCCTGGTTCTCGACGCGGACGGCGGCGCGCACCCGGAAGGGCAGCCCGGTGTCGGTGACGAACGAGGCGGCCAGCCCGGCCTCTGCCGCGGCCTCCGCCTCGGCGCGTACCTCGTCCACATGGTCGGCCGACTCGACGTAGGTGTAGGCGGGCACCCGTTCCAGCTCGCAGTCGGCGCCCAACTGCTCGCCGACGGCCGCCAGATGGTCCACGGCGCCCTGCTGCGAGCGGGCGTAGAGGCGTGCGTCCTCCGCACTGCAGCTGTCCCGCAGCCAGCTGTAGGTCAGCCCGTGCAGCGCGGAGAGCTTGGCCGTGGTGTGCCCGGTCACGCCGGCGGCCATCCGGTCGGACTCCAGCACGGCGACGCTGCGGCCCGCGCGGGCCAGCTCCCAGGCGACGGAGAGGCCCGCGATGCCGCCGCCCACCACGGCGACGTCCACCTCGATCCGGCTGTCGGGCGGCAGCGGCGGATGGGGTTCCCCCGCTGCGGAGAGCATCCAGTAGGACTCGTATCCGACGGGCAGTGTCGTCACTGCCGCCTCCCTTCAGCCGCGGTTGGTCGTACGCGGTTGGTCGTAGCTGTGGTTCCCGCTGGCAGATGGCTCACCCCCGGCAACCCTCCGGCATATCGCCTGGATTCGGCTGAAAGAGTCCTTCGCCGAAGGGTTTCCGGCTGCGGAATTCCGCCAACTCCTCCCGCACGGCGCGGTGGGAGCGCTACGGTGTGTGCGCGCGGGGACGGTCGGTTGTTCGCTGCACGCCGGGAGGGTCCGCGATGGGCGACAAAGGGCATCTGACGCCCGCTCACCACCTCGAAGAGTTGCTGGCCCGCGCCCAGAACCCCTTCGACGTCCGTGACGAAGTGCTCGACCGACTACGCAGCGCTGTGATGTTCCAGGTCGAGCTGTACGGCTGGCGGCATCGCAACTCCCCCCGCCCCGCGCTGCGATGCAGCAGTTTCCGCCACGTCTTCCTGCTCTCCGACGGCAGCAGCCTGCTGCTGTGGGAGCTGTGTTACGACAGCCCCGGCGGTGCGGGCGAGCTGCACGAGGTGTACGACGACGCCGAGGCGCTGCGCCGCTCCGAGCGCCGGGTGCACCGCCGGATGGGTGCGGAGGGCGAGCCGGACGGTGCGGCCCATGGCGCCGTCTCTTTCGACTTCTTCACCGGCGCTCCCGGCACGGCCTACCCGCACCGTGAGTACCCCGAGGGCGACTCGGCGGAGCACGCCCGCAGGCTGCTGCGCCGGGCGGAGAACCCCGACCGGCCCGGCGAGGAGACGCTGCGACTCCTCTCCTCGGCGCTCGGGCACCACATCATGCACGTCCCCGGGCCGCGGGTGCACACCGGTGACTGCCAGGTGTGGTGCTCGGTCTATGAGCACGCCTTCCTGCTCGCCGACGGCACCGAGGTCAGCCTGTACGAGCTGGAGCACAACATGACCGGCAGCGGCCGGCTGGCGTGCGAGGTGTATCTGGAGGAGTCCGTCGCCGACCAGGCAGCACACCGCCTCGCCAGGGAGCGGGGCTTGGATCTGTAGACCCGGCCACGGCTGTCCGTGGGCCGCCCACCAACGGAGGAACCCCCCATGTCCGCACGTGGACGCCACCGTCGCCCCCAGCCCCGCGCCGCCGCACGCGTCTCTTTAAAGGTGACGGCAGGCAGCGCCGGCATAGCCATGCCCCTGATCGGGGCCCACGCAGCACAAGCAGCGTCCACGGACGCGTGGGACAAGGTCGCCGAGTGCGAGAGCAGCGGCGACTGGAGCATCAACACCGGCAACGGCTTCTACGGAGGGCTCCAGTTCACCCAGCGCACCTGGGAGGCGTACGGCGGTACGGCCTACGCCACGCGGGCCGACCTGGCCACCAAGAGCCAGCAGATAGCGGTCGCCGAGAAGGTGCTGAAGGGCCAGGGGCCGGGCGCCTGGCCCAACTGCGGTCCCGGTGCGGGGCTTTCGCGCGGCGACGCCGCACCGGCCGACGCCGCGCACCGGGCCGGCAAGGGCGCCGCGGACCGGGCGAAGGAGCAACAGGACCGGGCGAAGCAGGAACGGGACCGGGCGAAGCAGGCCAAGGCGGACCGCGCCAAGGCCGAGCGCGGCAAGCAGCTGACCACCTACCGCGTGGTCAGCGGTGACACGCTCTCCGGCATCGCCGACGAGCACCAGGTGGCAGGCGGCTGGCACGCCCTCTACGACCACAACCGCAGCACTATCGGTGATGATCCTGACATGATCACGCCAGGTCAGCGGCTGAGTCTGACCGACAGCCCACGCCGGACCGAGCGCGACCCCTCGCAGCCCGCCAGATCCGACCGCCCCAAGGCGGAACACCCGCACAAGCAGGCCCCGCAGCGCACGACCCCCCAGAAGCCGGCGCCCCAGAAGCCGGCGAACCGAAAGCCGGCGCAGCCCCCCAAACACAAGGCCCCCACCTCGTCCGCCACCGCGCCCGTGACCGGCGTCGGCCCCAGCACCCCGTACGGCGCGGCGGGCAGCAGCTGGTCCTCCGGGCACCACACGGGCGTCGATTTCCCCGTCTCCACCGGCACCACCGTCAAGGCGGCCAGCAGCGGCACGGTCGTCTCGGCGGGCTGGGGCGGCGCCTACGGATACGAGGTGGTGCTGCGGCACCGGGACGGCAAGTACAGCCAGTACGGCCATCTGTCGGCCATCTCGGTGCGCACCGGACAGGCCGTTGACACCGGGCAGCTCATCGGGCGCTCCGGATCGACGGGCAACGCGACGGGCCCGCACCTGCACTTCGAGATCCGCACCGGTCCCGGCTACGGCAGCGACATCAACCCGCTGTCGTATCTGCGGGCGCGCGGGGTGCGGATCTGAGCGCTGCCGTGCAGCGCCGGGTGCCGGACTGCTGGTCCAGTTCCACCGTGCGGTCGCACCAGCGCTCCAGGAGCGTGCGGTCGTGGCCGACGGCCAGCAGTGCGGCGCCCGAGCGCCGCCGGTAGTCCTCGACGACGGCCACGAGCGCGGCGGTGGTGGAGGCGTCCAGCATCGCGGTCATCTCGTCGCAGACCAGCACCCGGGGCCGCAGCGCCAGCGCGCGTGCCAGGCAGGCGCGCTGCAGCTGCCCGTCGCTGACCTCGTGCGGGCGGCGGCCGAGCAGGTCGCCGCCGAGCCCGACGGCCTCCGCCAGCTCCGCGGCACGCCCGGCCGCCTCGGCGGCACGCACCGTGGCGCGCAACGGTTCGGCGATCAGCGCGGCGAGGGTGAGCCGGGGGTCGGCGGCGAGCCGGGGCTGCTGGAAGACGACGCCGACCGCGGTGCGCTGGGCGCGCGGTGCCCGATGGCGCCAGCCGCGGGCTGCTTCGCCGCCGATCCGTACGGTGCCCGCGTACGGGCGGTGCAGCAGTGCCGCGACCTTGGCCAGGGTGGACTTGCCGCAGCCGCTGGGCCCCAGCAGACCCACCGCCTCGCCCTCGTGCACGCTCAGCGAGACCTGGCGCAGTACGGGTGCGCGCCGCTGGTAGCCCGCGGTGATCTCGCGCAGCTCCAGCGCGGGATGGGGCGCTGCGGTCATGCGGTACTCCCTTCGCGGCGGCCGGATGCGGATACGGACCGACCGGTGGTGACCGGGTGATGGCAGGCCACGCCGTCGGAGGGTACGGGCAGTTGAGCGCACTCGGCGCCCGCGCGAGCGCATCTCGGTGCGAAGGCGCAGCCGTCCGGGAGGTCGCCCAGCTCGGGCGGCATACCGGGGACGGGGACGAAGTCCCGTTCGGGCAGCGCCGCCAGCAGGCCGTCCGCGTAGGGGTGACGGGGGCCCGGTGCGCCGAAGAAGGGCCCGGCCTCGGCCAGTTCCACGAGGCGGCCCGCGTACATCACCGCCACCCGGTCGGCCACGCGCTCGGCCGCCGGCAGATCGTGGGTGATCAGCAGCAGGCCCCGGCCGTCGTCGGTGTGGGCGCGCAGCTCGTCCACGGTGCGCTCCACCAGTTCGCGGTCGAGTCCGGTGGTCGGCTCGTCGGCGAGCAGCAGCGGGGCGTCGCCGACCAGCGCCAGCGCGGTGGCGGCCCGCTGGGCGAGGCCGCCGGAGAGCTGGTGCGGACAGCGGTCCAGATGGTCGGCCGGGAAGGCCGCGCGGGCGGCTGCCGCGAGGGTCGCCTCGGCCAGCTCTTTGCCGCGCAGCCCCTTCAGCTCGCGTACGATCTCGGCGAGTTGGGAGCCGACGGTGCGGACGGGCGTCAGATGCGCCGCCGGGCTCTGCGGTACCAGGCCGACGCGCCGTCCGCGTACGGTGCGGGCGAGAGTGGCCTCGTCGGCGGCGAGCAGGTCGAGGGGCCGGTCCTGCCCGGCCGGTCCGGGCGCGGCGTCCCGCGCGGGGTGGTGCAGCAGTGCGCTGCCGCTG
Source organism: Streptomyces oryzae (assembly GCF_017676365.1). Classification (GTDB taxonomy): domain Bacteria; phylum Actinomycetota; class Actinomycetes; order Streptomycetales; family Streptomycetaceae; genus Streptomyces; species Streptomyces oryzae. The sequence goes on along the minus strand of NZ_JADKMA010000124.1, from coordinate 914 downwards.
GTGCGGGCGTTCGCCGGGAGCAGCCCCAGCAGCGCGGAGGCCAGCACGGATTTGCCGCAGCCGCTCTCCCCCACCAGTGCCAGACACTCCCCCGCCGCCAGGTCGAAGGAGACCTCGCTGACGGCGGCGATGTCGCGGCCGCCGCGCGTCCGGAAGCGTACGGACAGCTCCCGTACGCGCAGCAGCGGGCGGAAGGTCTCGCTTGGGCGGCTCACAGCATCAGCTCCGATCGGCGCCGCGGGTTGATCCGTTCCCGCCACACACCGGCCAGCGAGGCGATGGCGAGGGTGGGCACGATGAGGAACAGGCCGGGGAAGAGCGTGGGCCACCAGTCGCCGGCCGGCAGGGTGCCCCGCGCGCTCTGGATCATGTTGCCGAGGCTGGCGCGGTGGGTGGGAAGGCCGAGCCCCAGGAAGGAGAGCGCCGACTCGTGCCAGATGGCGTGCGGCACCATCAGCACGGCCGCCAGTCCCGCCTGTGGCAGCACGCCGGGCAGCAGATGGCGTACGGCGATCCGGCACCGCGAGGCGCCGCCGGAGACGGCGGCGTCGATGAAGTCCCGGGACCGCAGCGAGAGCACCTCGGCCCGGACGATCCGCGCGGTGGACAGCCAGTGGGTGAGCGCGACGGAGGCGACCACGGGCCAGACACCGGGGCGGAACATCGCCACGATGAAGATGCCCAGCAGCAGGTGCGGTACGGAGGAGAAGACGTCGACGACGCGCATCACCAGCCGGTCCGTCCTGCCGCCCACACCACCGGCCGCCGCGCCGACGGCGGTTCCGATGACGGTGGCCACCAGTGCGGCGACGACACCGACGAGCAGCGAGACACGCAGCCCGTAGACGCAGCGCAACAGCACATCCCGGCCCACGTCGTCGGTGCCGAACGGGTGGGCGGGCGAGGGCGCTTGC
>NZ_JADKMA010000123.1 GCF_017676365.1 Streptomyces oryzae | reverse complement strand
AGCGTTACGCATGCGAGCGGAGAGCCTTCCATGAGGGGGGACGTTCCGGCCGCGTACCGGGGGCGCAGGGGGGTTTGCGTCCCGGTCTCGTCGCGACCTGGCACCCACCCTGGGAACCGGCTCCCCACCCCGGCAAATATGTGACGTACGATCCAGAATCGGGGCAAAGCAGACAGCGCCCCCGCCTCGCGCCTCTCCGCCCAGGTCAGGGCAGCGCGCTGCTACGAAGTCCGCTCGTAAGTGATCTGGCTCCTATGGGCGCCCTCACACCCCACTCCCCTCAGAATCACCCAGAGTGATGGCGTTCTTCGCGAGGGTGAGCGACTCCTCGGAGGCGCCCCGTCCCGGGTTCTCGGTGGCGAGGGCCTGGTTGAGGGCGGCGTAGGGACGCATGCGCTCCTCGTAGCGGGGCAGCGCGACGGCGGGGTCGGCGGAGCGGCCCAGCTCCTCGGCGAGGACGTAAGCGCCCACCAGGGCGAGGCTGGTGCCCTGCCCGGAGAGCGGTGAGGGGCAGTAGCCCGCGTCCCCGACCAGCGCGACGCGGCCCCGTGTCCAGCCGTCCATATGGATCTGCGCCATGGCGTCGAAGTAGAAGTCGGGCGCCGTCCGCATGGCGTCCAGCAGCTTGGAGGTGTCACCGCCGAGGGACGCCATGCGCTGGGCGAGAAGGCTCTGCTGCTGCGCGGTGTCGCGGTGGTCGTAGTCGAGCGACTCCGACATGAAGCCGAGGGTGGCGCGGAGCTCGGTGTTGTCGCGTACGGGATAGAGGCAGTAGCCGGCGCTCTCGCCCTGCACCCACACCTGCCAGTTGTCGAGGCCCAAGAAGTTGTCCGTAGTGAAGACGGCCAGGTGGGAGCCGAGGTGGCGGAGGTGGTCGGCCTCGGGGCCGAAGGCGAGGCGGCGTACCCCGGAGTGCAGGCCGTCGGCGCCCACCACGTAGTCGAACGTGCGCCGCGTTCCGCTCGCGAACGTGACGTGCACGCCGCCCTCCGTCTGTTCGAGCTCCGCGACGGAGTCGCCGAACAGGAACTCGGCCTCGTCCCCCGCCCGGATCCGCCGGTGGAGCAGCGCCGTCAGGTCCTCCCGCAGCAGTTCGATGTCGTCGCTGTCCAGCCGGCCGCTGCTGTGCGTCATCTCGGTGGAGCGCCACAGCTCGTTGCCGTCCCCGTCGTGCATCGACATGCCGCGCATCCGGGTACGCGCCGCGCGCGCCTCCCCGAGGAGGCCCATCCGGTCGAGCACGTCGAGCGCGACACCACGTACGTCGATGGCGTGGCCGCCGGGCCGTACGGCGGGGGCCCGCTCCACGACGGTGGGCGCCAGGCCACAGCGGCGGAGCCAGTGGGCGAGGGTGAGCCCGGCGACACTGGCGCCGGAAACGAGGACGGTCTGCATGAGCTCTCCTTCGGGACGGCTGTCTCCCGACGCTCGGACGTACGACGTACGACGTACGCGGCGCGGGGTCAGGCGTGCACCGTGCACGCGCAGCCTCAAGCTGAAACTGAATGTACGGCGTACGCACACCGTCGCCAACTGGCACTGAGCCGCTACTGACCTAGTACAGGGCCATTCGTCGCACCCCTCCGCGCTGCTAGCCTCTGTCCTAGTACAGTCAGCAGAAGGGAACCCACTGTGGCGCACTTCACACCGCCGTACGCCCGCATCGCGGCTGAGCTCCGGCGGCGTATCGCCGACGGCGAGCTGGCACCGGGCGACCGGGTGCCCTCCACCCGACAGCTCGCCAGGGAGTGGCACGTCGCGCTGGCGACGGCGACCAAGGCGCTGGCCGCGCTGCGCCAGGACGGCCTCGTCGAGGCCCGGCCGCGCGTGGGCACGGTGGTGGCACCACGGCGCCGCAGCCACGCGCCGGCCGCCGGCCGCCCAACGGACGGGCCGGGCCGGGAGTTGAGCCGCGAGCGCATCGTGCGCGCCGCCATCGGGATCGCCGACACCGAAGGGCTCGCCGCGCTGTCCATGCGGAGCGTCGCGGCCCGCCTGGGCGCTGCGACGATGGCGGCCTACCGCTACGTGAACAGCAAGGACGAACTCGTCCTGCTGATGGCGGACACGGTGCTGGGCGAACTCCGGCTGCCACTACGGCCGGACGATCCGGCCACCGACCCCGCCACCGGTCCCGCCGCCGGTCCGGCCACCGGCCCGGCCGAAGACTGGCGTGCTCGGCTGGAGTTGGGCGCCAGGGCCCTGTGGCAGCTGCACCGCGCCCACCCGTGGCTGGCCCAGATCGGCCCGCTCACCCGTCCGCTGCTGCTGCCCAACCTGCTGGCGTACTCGGAGTGGATGCTCCGCGCTCTGGACGGGAATGGCCTCCCCCCGGCGACCGCGCTCAACCTCAATGTGCTGCTCTACAGCCATATCCAGGGCCTGGCCATCCAGCGGGAGCGCGAGACGGCGGCCGAGAGCAGCACCGGTCTGACGGAGGACGCCTGGATGGCACAGCAGCAGGAAACCCTCGCGGCGCTCACCGCCTCCGGCGCCTATCCGACGTTCACCCGCCTCATCGACGCACTCGGCGACGACGGCTACGACCTGCACCTGGACGAACTGTTCGAGATCGGCCTCGCCTCCGTACTCGACAGCGTGGACCGGCTCATCGACCGCCGGCCGTGAAGCGTTCGCCCGTGCTCGCGGCGCGGACCGGAGGAGTTGGGATACCGACCGGCCGGTCTGCTTGCCGAGGCCGTACCGGGCAGGGCTCGCGCCCTGGAGCGGCTTCGAGTGGATCGGCTGGATCGGCTGGATCGACCGGATCGGGTCGACGGGGAGACGTACCGCGCGATACCGGTGAAGATGGCAACTCCCGACGGAAGGACCGCGCATGACCGCACAAGGCCACACGATCACCATCGAGGAAGGCGCCGAGCGCGTGCGAGTGGTCACGCGCGACGGCCGGGTGCTGGCGGAGAGCCGTCGGCCGATGTTGCTGAGCGAGACCGGTTATCCGGTGCGGTACTACCTGCCGGTCGAGGACATACGCACCGACCTGCTCACGAAGTCCGACACCCACACCCGCTGCCCCTTCAAGGGCACCGCAGACTACTGGTCGCTTGCCGACGGCAGCGCCCACGACATCGCCTGGTCCTACCCCGAACCCCTCGACCAGGTCTCCGAGATCAAGGGGCGCATCTGCTTCCCGGACATCCAGGTCGGCTGAGCCGCCCACCGCCGGCGCGCCGGCGGAACGGCGACCACCGGCACGGCGAAGGGCGGGCACCCCGCAGGGTGCCCGCCCCAGGCGGTACGCAGCCGATCAGACGGCGGGCTTCCTCAGAAGTCCATGCCGCCCATACCGCCGGCGGCACCGGCGTCGGCGCCCGCGGCGGCCTTCTCCGGCTTGTCGGCGATGACGGCCTCGGTGGTGAGGAAGAGCGCCGCGATGGAGGCGGCGTTCTGCAGCGCGGAGCGCGTCACCTTGGCCGGGTCGAGGATGCCCTCGGCGATCATGTCGACGTACTCGCCGGTGGCCGCGTTCAGACCGTGGCCCGGGGTCAGGTTGCGCACCTTCTCCACGATGACGCCGCCCTCGAGGCCGGCGTTGACCGCGATCTGCTTGAGCGGGGCCTCCAGGGCCAGCTTGACGGCGGCGGCACCGGTGGCCTCGTCGCCCTCCAGCTCCAGCTTCTCGAACACGGAGGAAGCCTGCAGCAGGGCCACGCCACCGCCGGCGACGATGCCCTCCTCGACGGCCGCCTTCGCGTTGCGGACGGCGTCCTCGATGCGGTGCTTGCGCTCCTTGAGCTCGACCTCGGTGGCGGCACCGGCCTTGATGACGGCCACGCCGCCGGCCAGCTTCGCCAGGCGCTCCTGGAGCTTCTCGCGGTCGTAGTCCGAGTCGCTGTTCTCGATCTCGGCGCGGATCTGGTTGACCCGGCCGGCGACCTGCTCGCTGTCGCCCGCACCGTCGACGATGGTGGTCTCGTCCTTGGTGATCTGGACCTTGCGCGCCCGGCCCAGCAGGTCGAGGGTGGCGTTCTCCAGCTTGAGGCCGACCTCCTCGGAGATGACCTGGCCGCCGGTGAGGATGGCGATGTCGTTCAGCATCGCCTTGCGGCGGTCACCGAAGCCCGGGGCCTTGACGGCGACGGACTTGAAGGTGCCGCGGATCTTGTTGACGACCAGCGTGGAGAGGGCCTCGCCCTCGACGTCCTCCGCGATGATCAGCAGCGGCTTGCCCGACTGCATGACCTTCTCCAGCAGCGGAAGGAGGTCCTTCACGTTGCTGATCTTGGAGTTGACGATGAGGATGTACGGGTCCTCGAGCTCCGCCTCCATGCGCTCCATGTCGGTGGCGAAGTAGGCGGAGATGTAGCCCTTGTCGAAGCGCATGCCCTCGGTGAGCTCCAGCTCGAGCCCGAAGGTCTGCGACTCCTCGACGGTGATGACGCCTTCCTTGCCGACCTTGTCCATGGCCTCGGCGATCAGCTCACCGATCTGGGTGTCGGCAGCGGAGATGGAGGCCGTCGAAGCGATCTGCTCCTTGGTCTCCACGTCCTTCGCCTGCTCCAGCAGAGCGGCGGAGACCGCCTCGGTGGCCTGCTCGATACCGCGCTTGAGTGCCATCGGGTTGGCGCCGGCGGCAACGTTGCGCAGGCCCTCGCGTACCAGCGCCTGGGCCAGCACGGTGGCGGTCGTCGTGCCGTCACCGGCGACGTCGTCCGTCTTCTTGGCGACCTCCTTGACCAGCTCGGCGCCGATCTTCTCGTAGGAGTCCTCGAGCTCGATCTCCTTGGCGATGGAGACACCGTCGTTGGTGATCGTGGGGGCGCCCCACTTCTTCTCCAGAACGACGTTGCGGCCCTTCGGGCCGAGCGTGACCTTGACGGCGTCGGCAAGCTGGTTCATGCCACGCTCAAGACCGCGCCGCGCCTCCTCGTCAAAGGCGATGATCTTGGCCATGTGGGTTGGTCCTCCCTGGATTCCCCCATGCGCCGAGCGCAAGGGGAGGGTTGGATTTCTCCGGACCGCGTGGCGCCCGCGACGGACGGCCTGCGACCCGGCGGTTCCTTCCCCACCCGGCCCACGGCCTCACCGACCCGGTCCTTCTTTGTCACTCTCACTCGCAGAGTGCTAACCCAATGATTAGCACTCGGGCATGGAGAGTGCAAGCTAAGTTGGGGGCGTCGCCTTGGTGCCCCCTCGCCTGGTTGCGAGAGGGGGTACGGGCGCTTGCCCTGCTGGGCTTGGGCAGTCTGCTCCCCCAAGCTCTTCGAGCAGGAGGTACCCGCAGGGCGCAGGGTGGGCAAGCGCAGCCCCCACGCCGGGTACGCGAAAGAAGGGGCCGCACCATTGGGTGCGACCCCTTCATTGCGATAGCTCTCGCGCAGTCCGGCGACACTCAGCCGGTCACGCGGACCATGTCCGCCTGCGGCCCCTTCTGCCCCTGCGAGATCTCGAACTCGACCCGCTGCCCTTCGTCCAGGGTGCGGTAACCGTCCATCTGGATCGCGCTGTAGTGGACGAACACGTCCGCACCACCGTCGACCGCGATGAAGCCGTACCCCTTCTCCGCGTTGAACCACTTGACGGTGCCCTGAGCCATTCCTAACTCCCCTATTACTGGCCCTTGCACGAGCCCGCACTTCGCGAGCCCGGGTCAGACCTCACCCCCACGAGCAAGCGGGGGCGTGCGCCGGAACGCGTCGACCGCCGCTGAATGTATCTGCACGGACGCCCTGTGCAACAGGTCAATCGGACGAGAATTCTGGGCACGACTGATCGGAAATTTGCCTCAACTGCCCCCGGAGCAGGGCAAGTCGGGCCAGACATACGGGGCCTTCGCGACAATTGCCGTCCGGTTTTCGACAGCAACTTGTCCCGTTGTTGTCGCGATGTTGATCCGTCTCCGGCGCGTGCTGATATGCGTCCGGAAAGGGTGGGGGAGAAAAACCGACCGTCACTCTACCGTCTCCCGAGCCCCCTTCCGTCACATGGAATCGCCCCTTCCGTTTTCTCCGGAAGGGGCGATCAGAAGGGCGAAGCCCTGGTCGGCGCGGCCGAGCGGGTCAGCAACCGGACGGCCCGGCGGCCGGCCGGACCGTTCAGCCGCCGGCCACCGCCGGGATGATGGAGACGCCCGCACCGTCAGGAGTCGGCGTCTCCAGGCCCTGCTCGAAGCGGACGTCGTCGTCGTTGACGTAGACGTTGACGAAGCGGCGGAGCTTGCCCGCGTCGTCCAGGACGCGGGCGCTGATGCCCGTGTGGTTCTTCTCCAGGTCCGCCAGCACCTCGGCGAGGGTGCCGCCCTCGGCGGTGACCTCGGCCTGGCCGCCGGTGTAGGTGCGGAGGATGGTCGGGATCCGGACGTTGACGCTCATGTCGATCTTCCTAACGTAAAGAGGGAAAGCACCCCAGGGGGCCCGTCCCAGGGGCCCGCTCCGGTATTCCCACCCGCTAAACACCGGGGGGCGGATTTCAGCCGTCCGCTCACCGCCGGCCGCGTGGGACCTCCGGAACCTCGGGTCAGGCCAGGCCGGCCTCGCGGAAGGCGCCCAGGTTGGGGCGGATCACGGCGGTGGGCCGCGCCGTGGGGGCCACGGCATCGAGGGTCTTGAGGCCGTCGCCCGTGTTCAGCACGACCGTGGACAGCGACGGGTCGATGGCGCCGGACTCGATCAGCTTGCGGGTCACGCCCAGCGTGACGCCGCCGGCCGTCTCCGCGAACACGCCCTCGGTCCGCGCCAGCAGCTTCATCGCGTCCACGATCTCGGCGTCGTTCACGTCCTCGACGGCTCCACCGGTGCGCCGGCAGATGTCGATGACGTACGGCCCGTCCGCCGGGTCGCCGATGGCCAGCGACTTGGCGATCGTGTCGGGCTGCTTGACCGGGCGGACGGCGGAGGTGCCCTCCTTGTACGCGCGGGAGACCGGCGAGCAGCCCTCCGCCTGCGCGGCGAAGATCCGGAACGGCTTGTCCTCGACGAGTCCGAGCTGGATCAGCTCCCGCAGCCCCTTGTCGATCTTCACCAGCTGGCAGCCGGAGGCGACGGGGATGACGAGCTGGTCGGGCAGCCGCCAGCCCAGCTGCTCACAGATCTCGTACGCCAGGGACTTCGAGCCCTCCGCGTAGAACGGCCGCAGGTTGACGTTGGTGAAGCCCCAGCCCTCGCCCAGCGGGTCCCCGATCAGCTCGGAGCAGAAGCGGTTCACGTCGTCGTAGGTGCCGTCGATCGCGACGAGGTCGCCGCCGTAGATCGCGGCCATCACCACCTTGGACTGCTCGAGGCCGTCCGGGATGAACACGCACGAGCGCAGCCCGGCCCGGGAGGCGGCGGCGCCCACCGCGCCGGCCAGGTTGCCGGTCGAGGAGCAGGACAGGGTGGTGAACCCGAAGGCGCGGGCCGCCTCCAGGGCGATGGCGACCGGGCGGTCCTTGAAGGAGTGGGTGGGGTTGCCGGAGTCGTCCTTGACGTAGAGGCCGCCGGTCACGCCCAGCTCGGCGGCCAGCCGGTCGGCCTTCACCAACTGGGTGAAGCCGGGGTTCAGATTCGGCTTCCCCGCGACATCGGCAGGTACCGGCAGCAGCGGCGCGTAACGCCACATCGAGGCGGGTCCGGCCTCGATCCGCCTGCGCAGGCCCTCCGGGTCACCGGTGGGCAGCTCGTAGGCGACTTCCAGCGGGCCGAAACACTCGAGACACACGAAGCTGGGCCCCAGCTCGGTGCGCGTACCGCACTCACGGCAGGAGAGGGCCACAGCGGCGCCGAGGTCGTACGGGGGGTTCCCGGAGGCGTCGGCGGCATCGGTGGACGTGGTGCTGTTCGCTGCAACTGTCTGCACAGCCATGGAGGCGAGGCCCTTTCTCCTCATCTTCCCCGTGGCGTATCTCGTCACGGGCCGGAATTGGCACCGTCCCCACGAGGCGGTCTCGCCTTGGAGGTCCGCGTACACGCGGATCGCGGGATGGTTGCCGGGGCTTCAACGGGCCGTTCCCTCTGCCCCTCTGGATGAGCTGCACTATGGCTCCGGGCGGCCAGGGGCCGCTCGGGCGTTTGTCGCGGCGACCCCGAGATGCGGAGGTCACCTGCGTTGTTCAAGACTGTAACGGACGGCGGTCACGCTTGAGAGGGACGTCCGAACCGCGAGATGGATCAGCTGTCGCCCATCCTCCCCCGACTACAGGAAGGCGCGCACGTGCTCGATGAAGTGGGCCAATGGCTGCGGCGCCGCTCCTGGCGCGTCGCCGACCGGCCACTGGAGGCGCTGCTGGCGGCCAAGCGCCGCACCGGCACCACCGTCAGCGTGGTGCTGCCCGCGCTCAACGAGGAGGCCACCGTCGGCGACATCGTCTCGGTGATCCGCCGCGAGCTGGCCTCGCCCCACCTGGACACCGGGACGCCGCTGGTGGACGAGCTGATCGTGATGAACTCCGGCTCCACCGACCGCACCGCCGAGGTTGCCGCGGCGGCCGGGGCCAAGGTGATCCACCGGGACGAGGTGCTGCCCCGGCTGCCCACCCGCCCCGGCAAGGGCGAGGTGCTGTGGCGCTCCCTGCTGGCGACCAGCGGCGACATCGTCTGCTTCGTCGACGCCGACCTGCGCGAGTTCTCGCCCGACTTCGTCACCGGCATCGTCGGGCCGCTGCTGACGGAGCCGGACGTCCAGCTGGTCAAGGCGATGTACGACCGTCCGCTCCGGGACAGCCCGGCGGGCGGCGGCCGGGTGACGGAGCTGGTGGCGCGCCCGCTGCTCAATCTGCACTGGCCGCGGCTGGCCGGGCTCGTCCAGCCGCTGGGCGGTGAGTACGCGGCCCGCCGCTCGCTGCTGGAACGGCTGCCCTTCCCCGTCGGCTACGGGGTGGAGCTGGCGCTGCTGGTGGACGCGCTGGAGCTGGTGGGCCTGGACGCGCTGGCCCAGGTGGATGTGGGGGTACGGCTGCACCGCAACCAGGACGGGCAGGCGCTGGGCCGGATGGCCACCGCGATCTACGCGGCGGCCGAGCGCCGGATCGGCCGGGGCGGCCCCGCACTGGCGCAGGGGGCGCCGAGCGTGTTCGAGGGGCGGTCCGGCGGGACGGCGCTGACGCAGTTCGAGCGGGACGCTACGGGGTGTTTCGTCCCCCGCGGGCATTTGGTGGACGCGGAGGAGCGGCCGCCGATGTGCACCGTGCCCGAATACGGGCAGCGGGTGGCGGCGTGAGGGCCCCGGTTTGCAGTTCCCCGCGCCCTTTCGGGGCGCACTTTTGAGCAGGTTTGGCGGCCGTTAGGCTCGCCGCATGGTCGCTGGAGCAGCAACATCACAGGCAGCGTCTGCACAGGTGCTGGTCGCCTCCAACCGCGGGCCGGTGTCCTACACGCTGGGCGACGACGGCACGCTCAGCGCGAAGCGCGGAGGCGGCGGGCTGGTCTCCGGGCTGTCGGCCATCGGTCCGGAGACGGACGCGGTGTGGGTGTGCGCGGCGCTCGGCGCCGGCGACCGCGAGGCGGTCCGGCGCTCGGGGGGCCACCTGGACGGCGGGGACACCGGCGGGCAGTCCGTACGGATGCTCGACATCCCGCCGGGCACGTTCGAGGCGGCCTATCACGGCATCGCCAACTCCGTGCTGTGGTTCACCCATCACATGCTGTATCAGACGCCGCTGGAGCCCGTCTTCGACGAGGACTTCGGCCGCCAGTGGGCGGAGTACGAGGCGTACAACGCCGCCTTCGCCGAGGCGCTGGCGCAGGAGGCCGGGCAGGGCGCCACGGTTCTGGTGCAGGACTACCACCTCACGCTCGTCCCCGGCATACTCCGCGAACGCCGCCCCGACCTGCGGATCGGCCACTTCTCGCACACCCCCTGGGCGCCCGCCGACTACTTCCGGCTGCTGCCTGACGAGTCCGCTGTGCGGGTGCTGCGCGGCATGCTCGGCGCCGACCGGGCCGCGTTCCTGACCGCACGCTGGGCCCGGCTGTTCACCGAGTGCTGCGAACGGGTGCTGGGCGCGACGGTCACCGGGGGCGAGGGGGGCGCTTACTCGGTGACGTACGAGGGGCGCACGACCCGGATCGGGGTGCACCCGCTGGGCGCCGACGGCGACTTCCTGCGCGAGCGCGCGCACCGGGACGACGTGGCCGAGCGGATGGCGCAGCTGCGGGAACAGGTGGGCACCGGCCCGGACGGCAGTCCCCGCCGGACCATCGTGCGGGTGGACCGGACCGAGCTGTCCAAGAACATCGTCCGCGGTCTGTACGCGTACCGGCGGCTGCTCGCCGACCACCCCGAGTGGCGCGAGCGCGTCGTCCATCTGGCGTTCGCCTACCCCTCGCGGCAGGATCTCGCCGTCTACCGCCACTACACGGCCGAGGTCGGCAGGGTCGCCGACGCGGTCAACGAGGAGTTCGGCACGGAGGGCTGGACTCCGGTCCTGCTGCATGTGAAGGACGACTTCGCGCGGTCGCTGGCCGCCTACCGGATGGCGGACGTCGCGCTGGTGAACCCCATCCGCGACGGGATGAACCTGGTGGCGAAGGAGATCCCCGTCGTCTCCGACGAGGGCTGCGCCCTGGTGCTCTCCCGGGAGGCCGGAGCGTACGAGGAGCTGGCGTCCGACGCCCTCTGCGTGCACCCCTTCGATGTGCGGGAGACGGCCGAGGCACTGCGGGCCGGGCTGGAGCTGGACGCCGCCACCCGCGCGGAGCGGACCCGCCGCCTGGCGGAGACCGCCACCTCGCAGCCGCCGACCCGCTGGCTCCTCGACCAGCTGGAAGCGCTCCGGCCCTGACCCGGTCGCGGGCGGGTGGCTACAGCTCGTCCGCCAGGGCCTCCAGCCAGGCCGCCAGCCCGGCCGGGCCGGTGACACGGAGGTCGGCGCCGGTGCGGAGTTGCTCCACCGACTCGGTCGCCGTCTCGGGCGCGCTGTACACCAGCAGCCCCGGTACGCCCTCCCGGCGCAGGGCCTCGACGGCGGCGTAAGCGGGCAGATCGCCCAGGTCGTCCCCCGCGTAGACGACAGCGGTGGCGGCCCGTTCCCTGATGTACTCCGTGAGGGCCGCGCCCTTGTCGGCGCCCGGCGGGCGGAGTTCGAGCACCATGCGGCCCGGCTCGACCACGAGGCCGTGCCGCTCGGCGAGGGCGTACAGCGGGCCGCGCAGCTGCTGAAGTGCCTGGTCGGGCGTGGCCGCGCGCCGGGTGTGCACGGCGAGCGCCCGGCCCTTGTCCTCGGTCCAGGTGCCCTGCGGTGCCGCCGACTCGGCGAGTACGGAGGGGAGTTCGGCCCGTACCGCCGCGACCCCGGCGGGCGGTTCGGGCGCGCGCAAGCGCCGGTCGGCGGCGTCCCACCGCTCGGCCCCGTACGCGCCGAGCACCGTCAGGCCCTCCAGTCCTGCGACGCTCTCGAAGCCGCCGTACCGTACGGCGTCCGCCGCCGGCCGCCCGGTGATGACGGCGACCCCGGCCAGCCGCGGGGCCAGCCGCGCCAGCGCGTGCACCGCCTCGGGGCGGGCCCGCGCGTCCTGCGGGTCGGTGACGATGGGCGCGAGCGTCCCGTCGAAGTCGAGCGCGAGCACCGCGCGCGCGGGGTCGGCGAGGAGGGCGTCGAGCGCGGCACGCCCCGCGTCGGTCTCCGGCAGTGAGGGAAGAGACATGGCCGCACCATAACCATGCGGGGTTACCGGCGCTTGTACCTGGCGTGGGGGCAGGGCACCAGCGGGAACTAGTGCGTCCGCTCCCGATTGGCCTGCCGGACACTCCGCAACCGGTTCACCGTCACAGGGTCGAACGCGAGCGCCCTCGCATCGTCCAGCAGCGCGTTCAGCTGCTGGTAGTAGCGGACCGGCGACATCCCGAGCCGCTCCCGGATGGCCCGCTCCTTCTCCCCGGGCGAAGCCCACCCGCGGGCGGCGAAGGACAGCACAGCCCGGTCCTGCTCCGACAGCCCCGCGCGGGCCTCGCCTTCCGTATCGCTCACCCCTCCACCGTACGCACAAGGTCTGTCAGGACGGGCGGGCTCCGTCAGGACGGTGCCGACTCCTCCTCGGTCTCCGCCTTGCGCTGCAGCATGGTCAGCACCCCGTTGGGGTCGCCGCCCTTCATGGCCGCCCGGCCGATGGACTTCTTGATGGTCGCGCTGGTGCCCGCCCAGGACACCTTGCCCACCGGGTAGAACTCGGCCCCGGCGAGCTGGTCGAGGAAGGGCCAGAGCTTCTTCTGCTTCTCGTCCTTGCGCATCCGCTCGGACGCGCTGGTGGTGACGGGCAGCAGCCCGTACTGCGAGGTGAAGGCGTAGTGGTTCTTCTCCTCGAAGACGTAGGCGAGGAACTTGCCGCACGCCTCGCGGTGGCCGTTCTTGTCGTTCTTGTTGAACGCCATCATCCAGTCGGCGACGCCGAGGGTGCCCTCGGCGGGGCCGCTGCTGCCGGGCAGCTTGCCGGTGCCGTAGGCGATGTGCTCCTTGTCGGCCTGCTGCATCAGGGTGGGGTGCCCGTTGAGGATGCCCACGTCGCCCTTGACGAACGCCTCGAACATCTTCTGCCGGTCGACGCGCTGGGGGTTGGGTTCCGTGTAGCCGGGCGCGACGAGGTTGTCGCGCAGCCACTTGAACGTCTCGATGTTCTCGGGGGAGTTGATGGTGTAGTTGCCGACGCTGTCGACGTAGCTGCCGGCGTTGCCGAGCATCCACATCAGGGACTCGCCCTGAGCCTCCTCGGGGCCGAGCGGCAGCCCGTAGGGAATCTTGACGCCGGCCGATTTGAGGGCCTGCGCGGCGGACTTGAGCTCGCGCCAGGACTCCGGCGGCTCGTCGGGGTCGAGCCCGGCCTTCTTGAAGAGGTCCTTGTTGTAGAAGAGCACCCGGGTGCTGGCGACGAACGGCAGCCCGTACTGGACGCGCCGTACCTCGCCGGCCTCGGCGAGCGCGACGAGGAACTCGGCCTGCACGGGTATCGGAAGCAGTTCGCTGACCTTGTAGAGCTTTCCTTCGGCCGCCCAGTCGGCGTACGAGTCGACCTGGGCGATGTCCGGCGGGTTGCCGGCGTCGACCATCGCGGTGAGCTTCTTGCCGATGTCGGTCCAGCTGTAGACGGTGACATCGACGGTGATGTCGGGGTTCTTCTTGGTGAACGCGTCGGCGATCTTCTGCCAGTAGATCTTGGAACTGTTCTCGCCGCCCGGATTGCCGTAGTCGGCGGCGACCAGTTTCAGCTTCACCTCCCCCGACGCCGGGCCACGACCGCAGCCGGACAGTGCGGTCATTCCGGCCGCTCCGGCCACTCCAGTCGCGGCCAACCCCAGGAAACGACGCCGATCCATTGTCTTCATACCCCTCAGCCCTGAACCCTCAGAACGTGCCGCAGACTCTGGCGCCTCACGCTTCCCCCTGGCACCACCAACCCCGGCCCGATGGGCGGGAGTCTCCCCCAGGAGGGCCCGAGCGTCTACCGAAACCGGATACCGGTAAGGAATCAGCTTGGTTCCCATTCGGTGATCCGGAACGAGAAGCTCCTGGAGTGGACTAGACCTTTAGGGTCGTTGCACGGGAAACTGTCCCCGTGAGCACCCGTGACGAGCCCCCCACCACATCTGCCGCGCGGTACGTCATCGCCCTGGACGTCGGCGGCACCAGTATGAAGGCCGCCCTCATCGGCACAGGCAACGAACTGCTGCACGAGGCACGCCGGGAGACGGCGCGCGAACGCGGGCCCGAAGCAGTAGTCGAGTCGATCCTCGACTTCACCGCCGAGTTGCGCGCCGTCGGCCTGGCGCGCTACGGGAGCGAGCCGTCCGCCGCGGGCGTCGCCATCCCCGGCACCGTCGACGAGGAGCAGGGCATCGCCGTCTTCGCCGCCAACCTCGGCTGGCGGGACGTCCCCATGCGCACCCTGCTCAGCGAACGCCTCAGCCAGGAGCGGCCCGCGGGCCTGCCGCCGTTGCAGGTGGCGTTCGGCCACGACGTGCGGGTCGGCGGCCTTGCGGAGGGACGCATCGGCGCGGGCGGGGGCGTGGACCGCTATCTCTTCCTTTCGCTGGGCACCGGCATCGCCGGCGCCATCGGCATCGGCGACCGGGTCGAGGCGGGCGCGCACGGCAGCGCGGGCGAGATCGGCCACATCGTCGTACGGCCCGCAGGCCCGCCCTGCGGCTGCGGGCAGCGCGGCTGTCTGGAACGGCTGGCCTCCGCCTCCGCCATCGGCGCTGCCTGGGCCGAGGCGAGCGGGGACCCGCAGGCGACGGCGGCCGACGCGGCGAAGGCCGTCGAGGCGGGTGACCCGCGCGCCCAGCGGGTGTGGGCCGACGCCATCGACGCGCTGGCCACCGGCCTGGTCACGGGACTTACCCTGCTCGACCCGCGCACACTGATCATCGGCGGCGGCCTCGCCGAGGCAGGCGACACCCTCTTCGTTCCGCTCCGGGAGGCGGTGCGCGAGAAGGTCACCTTTCAGCCACTCCCGGCCATCGTGCCCGCGGCCCTCGGGGACGCCGCGGGCTGCCTGGGCGCGGGGCTCCTCGCCTGGGACCTACTCTCCGCGGAGGTTGCGAGCCGATGAGCAAGCGAACGGTGCTGACCGGCGCCCGGGTGGTGTTGCCCGAAGGAGTGCGGGAGAACGGCAGGCTGACGGTCGAGGGCCGCACCCTCGCAGCCGTCGGCGCCGGGACGGAACGGGGGCATACGGCCGACGCGCCCGAACCCGGCGCCGAGACGCTCGATCTGACGGGGCACTGGATCGTGCCCGGCTTCGTGGACATCCACGTACACGGCGGCGGAGGCGCCTCCTTCTCGGCGGGCAGCCACCAGGAGTCGCTGACCGCCATCGACACCCACCGCAGGCACGGCACCACCACGATGGCCGCCTCCACGGTGACCGGCGACCTGGACGAGCTGTCCCGGCAGGCGGGCTCGCTGAGCGAACTGGTCGAACAGGGCGATCTGGCGGGCATCCACTTCGAGGGCCCGTTCATCTCCTGCGAGCGGCGCGGCGCACATGACGAGGCGCTGCTGCGCGACCCGGACCCGGCCGACGTACGCAAGCTGCTGGACGCGGCGCGCGGCCGGGCGGTGATGATGACCCTCGCCCCCGAACGGCCCGGCGGACTGGACTCGGTACGGCTGCTCGCCGACAGCGGTGTGATCGCCGCCGTGGGCCACACCGACGGCAGCTACGAGAGCACCAAGGAGGCCATCGACGCCGGAGCCACGGTCGCCACGCACCTGTTCAACGCGATGCCGCCGCTCGGCCACCGGCAGCCGGGGCCCATCGCCGCGCTGCTGGCGGACGAGCGCGTCACCGTGGAGCTGATCAACGACGGCGTCCATCTGCACCCGTCCGTCCTCCGGTTGGCGTTCGACGCGGCCGGCGCCGGCCGGGTCGCCTTCATCACCGACGCCATGGCCGCAGCGGACATGAGCGACGGCCACTATCGGCTGGGCAAGCTGCAGGTCGAGGTGCGGGACGGCGTGGCCCGGCTGGTGGAGGGGGGCTCCATCGCCGGTTCCACACTGACGCTCGATCAGGCGTTCAAGCGCGCGGTCACCGTGGACGGGCTGCCGGTCACCGACGCCGTCACGGCGCTGTCCGCCACCCCGGCGCGGCTGCTGGGCATGGCCGACCGGGTGGGCTCCATCGAGCCCGGGAAGCTGGCGGACCTGGTGGTGCTGGACGAGGAGTTCACGCTGGCCGGAGTCATGCGGCAGGGCAGCTGGATCGTGCCCCCGCGCCCCCGCTGAGGCGGCACGAGGGGTCGCCCGGTGCGGGCTGCAATGGCATGATCGCTGGCGCGGCCCGCAGGGCGCTCGTGCGGTCGCGGGGCAGCTCGTGCGGTCGCGGGCTGCCGAAGTGTCGTATGTCGTGGGTGGTATGTCGTGAACCGTCGTCGGACGGGTGAGGGTGGTGCGCGCAGATGATCCTGACCGTCACGCTCAACGCCGCACTCGACCTCACCTACCGGGTGCCCCACCTCGTCCCGCACGCCTCGCACCGGGTGCGGGAGGTGACCGAGCGCCCCGGCGGCAAGGGGCTGAACGTCGCCCGGGTGCTCGCCGCGCTCGGTTTCGCGACGACCGTCACCGGATTCGCCGGCGGCGAGACGGGCCGCGTCCTGCGTACCCTGCTGGCGGCGGACACCGCAGACGCCGCGAAGGACACCGCGGGCGGCTCCGGCTCCCTCACCGACGCGCTGGTCCAGGTCGCCGGGCGCACCCGGCGCACCGTCGGCATCGTGGACGAGACCACCGGCGACACCACCCAGCTCAACGAGCCGGGACCGCACATCGCCCCCGAGGAGTGGGACGGCTTCCTGACCGCCTACCGCGAGCTGCTGGGCCGCGGCGCCGAGGCCGTCGCCCTATGCGGCAGCCTGCCGCCAGGCGTCCCCGTCGGTGCGTACGCGACGCTGGTGCGCGAGGCGCGTACGGCCGGCATCCCCGCGCTGCTGGACACCAGCGGGGAGCCGCTGCGCCGCGGACTGGCCGCCCGGCCCGACATCGTCAAACCCAACGCGGAGGAGCTGGCCGGGATCACCGGCACCGCCGAGCCGCTGCGTGCAGCCCGTGCGGCCCAGCGGCGCGGCGCCCACGCGGTGGCGGCCTCGCTGGGGGCCGACGGGATGCTGCTGGTCACCCAGGACGGTGCCTGGAGCGCCGCCGTACCCGAGCGGCTGGCCGGCAACCCGACCGGAGCGGGCGACTCCGCCGTCGCGGGCCTGCTCTCCGGACTGGCCGAGGAGCTGCCCTGGCCGGACCGGCTCGCCCGCGCGGTCGCGCTGTCCGCCGCGACGGTGCGCTCCCCGGTGGCCGGCGAGTTCGACGGGCCGACCTATGAGCGGATGCTGCCCTCGGTCCGGGTCCGCAAGGCGGAGACGCCGTAAGGAGAGCCGGGCCGGCTAGCTCCAGCCCCTGGTGAGCCAGACCTTGTCCAGGTTGGCCTCGCACCCGGAGTCGCAGGCGATCCTGATGGAGTTCTGGCCCTTATGGAGCTGGATGTTCGACCAACTGTTCGTCCAGCCGTTCTCCCAGTCGCCTTCCTTAGCGTGGGAGAAGTTCTTCAACCGCAGCGGCCGGCTCTCGGGATTCCCGTTGACCGTGAGGTTGGCCTCCGTGTCCTTGCCGGGCACGCCGTAGCGGACGTGGAGGGTGTACTTGCCGCCGGCGGGGAGGTTCTTCATCTCCCAGGTCGCCGCGGCACCGGGCTGGTTCATGTCGACGTACGCGCCGCCGCGGGACTGGGCCCCCGGCACCTGCTTGGCGACAGTGGCGCCGGCCAGGTTGAGGCCGGCCGCGTCCTCCTTGGGCAGCGCCTTCGGCGCGGGCCTCTTGTGCTTGTTGCCGCCGTTGCCGCTGTTGTCGTTGCCGCCCTGGCCCTGGTCGTCCTGCTGGCTGTTTCCCCCGGTGTCCCCGGCCTGCGGCTCCTCGGCGCTGCTGTCGTCGTTGAAGAAGATCGCGGCACCGATGCCGAGCACCACAGCGGCCACCACGGCTATCGCGCCCACCAGCAGGCCGGTCCTGTTGCGCCCGCCGCGGCCGTTGCCGCCCGGGACGCCCTGCTGCCGGGCCGCAGCCCGCCCGCCGGGCATCGTCTCGGGCGCCGCGTAGTGCGCACTGGGCTGGCTCTCTGGCGGCGCGGGCTGCTGCGGATAGCCGTAACCGGACTGCTGCTGCGGGTATCCGTAGCCGGACTGCTGCTGGGGGTAGCCGTAGCCGGAGCGCTGCTGTTGCTGCGGGTAGCCGTAGCCGTACTGCCGCTCACCGACGGCGCGGACCTGGTTGAAGGAACGACGGGGAACACCGGGTTGCTGGACGGGTGCGGCAGACTGCTGGCCGTCGCCCTCCTGCCGGTACAGATACGCGAACGGGTCCTCCTCGCCCCCTTCCGGCGCAGCCCCCGTGCCGTTGTTCTCGGCGGTCATCCCCTCACTCCCTACTGCGTCAGGTATCCGGGCGAGCCTACCTCTCCTGGGTGAACCCCTTGGCACGGTTGATGGCCGGAAACCCGAACTGTGCCCGGACTGTGCTAGCCCGCCCGGCGCTGTCCCTTGGACCGGGACCGTTTCTCCACATACATGCGCTGGTCGGCGGATTGCAGGACCTCTTCGGCCGTCATACCGCAGCCCGCCCAGCCGATGCCGAAGCTGGCGCCTACCCGTACCGAGCGCCCGTCAACCTGGATCGGGGGGATGATCGCGTTCCGCAGCCGTACGGCCAGGTCCTGGGCCTCAGCGGGGCCCAGCCCGTCGGCCAGCACCACGAACTCGTCGCCGCCGAGCCGGGCGACCGTGTCGTCGTCCCGCACCCCGGCTTCGAGGCGGCGGGCCACCGCGATGAGCACCGCGTCGCCGCAGTTGTGGCCGTAGCGGTCGTTGATGGACTTGAAACCGTCCAGATCGCAGAAGAGGACGGCGAGCCCCTTCTCACCGGGCCCGTCGCCCTTCGGCGGCACCGCGTGCACATGGTGCGGGTCGGGGATCCCGCCGCCGGGGACGGCGCCCGCGCCCCCGCCCGGCGCCGTCCCGGGGCCCGGCCCGGCGCCGGATATGCCACCCAGCCCCTCCAGGTCCCAGAAGCCGTCCCCGCCGCCGTACCCGTTCCCGTTCCCGTACCCGTTCCCGTACGGGTGTCCTGGCCCGCCGCCCGCGTGCCCGGCGGCGGGGGCGGCATCGAGCACGCCGCCCGCCTGGGCCACCGGGCGGCCCGGCATGGAACACAGCCGGCCGGCCAGCCGGGCGCGCAGTTCGGCGCTGTTCGGCAGCCCGGTCAGCGAGTCGTGGCTGGCGCGGTGCGCGAGCTGGAGCTCGTGCCGCTTGCGCTCCTCGATGTCCTCGACGTGGGTGAGCAGATAGCGCGGCCCGTCGGCGGTGTCGGCGACCACGGAGTTGCGCAGCGAGACCCACACATAGCTGCCGTCCCGCCGCTGCAGCCGCAGCTCGGCCCGGCCGCCCTCGGCCGAGGTGCGCAGCAGCGTACGGATGTCCTCCGGGTGCACCAGGTCGGAGAAGGAGTAGCGGCGCATGGCCGCGGCGGGGCGGCCCAGCAGCCGGCACAGCGCGTCGTTGATCCGCAGCAGCCTGCCCTGCTGGTCACCGCCCATCTCGGCGACGGCCATCCCGCTGGGCGCGTACTCGAACGCCTGACGGAAGCTTTCCTCACTCGCCCGCAGCGCCTGCTGCTCCCGCTCCAGCCGCACCAGGGCCCGCTGCATGTTCGAGCGGAGCCGCGCGTTGCTGATCGCGATGGCCGCCTGCGACGCGTACATCTGCAGCGCCTCGCAGCCCCATGCGCCGGGGCGGCGGCCGTTGCGGGGCCGGTCGACCGAGAGGACGCCCAGCAGCTCGCCGTCGGAGGCGTGCAGCGGCGCGAAGAGCCGGTCCATGGGGTGCCAGGCGTCCGGGGTGTCCCGCACCGGGGAGGGCGCGTGCCACTCGGGCACCTCGTCGTCGTCCAGCACCCAACCCTCGGTGTACGGGATGAAGCAGAGCGCTCCCCACTGCTCGCCCATCGCCAGCCGGCGCTCCCAGGAGGCGCGCGGTCCCACCCGGCCCGCCATCATCGACTCGGCGGCGGCGCTGCCCGCGACGGCGGCCACCACGAGGTCGCCGTCGGCGCGTACCAGATTGACCGCGGCTATCTCGAAGCCGAGGCCCTCGACCACCCCGTCGGCGACGGTCTGCAAGGTGTCGGCCAGGCTGCGGGCGGTGTTCAGCTGCGCCACGACGCGGTGCAGCTGGCGCAGACTGGCGAGGCGGACGTATGGCTCCGACTCGGTTTCCATAGCCCTCCCCCTGAGCCTTGTTCGTCAACTCCAGATGCTCGTGGCGTCGCTTCGGGGCCTCACTGCCTCAGCGTCTCGGCTGCATTCTCGGCTGCCATGGCCACTGAATCACAGCGAGCTGTTCACCCGGTACACAGGGTCAACAATTAATGCCCTCTGTGACTCAAGTCACAACAGTCCGCGATTAGTTGATTGCGCAACGTGTGCTCTCAGGGGCGCTGGTCCTAGTCCCCGTCTGGTCCCCGAGCCCGATGCGGGGCCGGAAGGGTGGCGGTTAGCGTAGCGAGCGTGTCCCACGCAGTGCAGCAGCAAACGACCCCGGTGCCCCAGTCCGACTCGATGCCCCATGCTGATGGGGTGAGCGACGAGGAGTTCCGCGCGGCGATGGCGCGACTGGCGGCCGGTGTCGTGCTCGTCACCGCGCACGACCCCGAGGAGGGAGCGCGGGGCGAGGACGTCGGAATGACGGCCACCGCGTTCATGTCCGTCTCGCTGGACCCGCCGCTGGTCCTGGTCAGCGTGCGCGAGGAGTCCCGGATGGACGAGCTGCTCTCCCGCCAGGACCACTGGGCGGTGTCCTTGCTCACACAGGCCCAGCATCAGACCGCCGGTCGCTTCGCTATGAAGGCGCGGCTCAGCGACCGGCTCCTCTTCCAGGAGCTCCCGCACAGCAGGGGCCCGGCGAGCGGCGCTCCGCTGGTGGACGGAGCGCTCGCGGCTGTCGAGTGCCGTACGGAGCAGCGGGTGACCGCGGGGGACCACACCCTGGTCATCGGGCGCGTGCTCGCCGCACGGCTCACCCATGGGGAGGGCGGGCCGCTGCTGTATTACAGCGGGCGGTATCGGTCACTGCGGTGACCGGTGCTTGGAGGGGGTGCCCGGCATGGGTCAGTCCCACCCTCGGCCCGCGCGGCCCCGCTTCAGCTCGCTGCGCTGCTTCTTCTGCCGCAGCCTGCGCTCATTGATCCCGCGGGGAACCTTCTTCTTGCGCCGGGGCGGCGGCGGAGGCGCCGTCGCCTCGGCCAGCAGGGAGGCCATCCGCACCGCGGCCGTCTCCCGGTTCCGCCACTGGGAGCGGTGCTCACTCGCCCGTACGACCAGCACGGCGCCGTCCACCAGGCGGCCGGCCAGCCGCTCCAGCGCGCGGCGCTTCCACACCTCGGGCAGCGCCTGGGTGCTCGCGAGGTCGAACCGCAGCTCGGCCTGGCTGTCGCTGGTGTTCACATGCTGGCCGCCCGGCCCCGACGAGCGTGTGAAGCGCCACGTCAGCTCGGCCTCGGGCAGGGCGACCGCGCCTCGGATGTAGTAGGGACCGGACATGGTCTCCATGGTCCGGCCTCCCGGCGCCGCCGTCATCCGCTTTTCGGACCCGCTTTCCGCACTCGCGTTCGGACTCGCGTTTGGATCTCTTCGGACCTCGCGTTGGACCTCGCGTTGGACCTCGCGTTGGACCTCGCGTTGGACCTCGCTCTGGGAACCCTCTGCGATCACCGCGAAGGTAAAGAAGGCAAAGTCGGGAGGGAAAGCTGGAACCCGCCCGTCCCTCGGTTGCGTTGTGGAGGGTGTGAGGCGTGCGGCCGCGGACCCCGGTGAGGTTCCGTTCCGGCGCCGGTGATTCCCTCGGGTATCACCACCAGAGCCAGACACGACAGAAGGGCACCCCATGGCTGTAAGCCTGTCCAAAGGCGGCAACGTCTCGCTCACCAAGGAGGCACCGGGCCTGAGCGCCGTCACGGTCGGCCTCGGCTGGGACGTGCGCACCACCACCGGCACGGACTTCGACCTGGACGCGAGCGCCATCGCGGTGACCGCGCAGGGCAAGGTCTACTCCGACCAGCACTTCATCTTCTTCAACAACAAGGCCACGCCGGACCAGTCCATCGTGCACACCGGTGACAACCTCACCGGTGAGGGCGAGGGCGACGACGAGCAGATCAACGTCAACCTGGCCGCGCTGCCCGCCGAGATCGACAAGATCGTCTTCCCGGTCTCGATCTACGACGCGGAGAGCCGCAGCCAGAACTTCGGCCAGGTGCGGAACGCCTTCATCCGCATCGTCAACCAGGCCGGCGGCACCGAGATCGCCCGTTACGACCTGAGCGAGGACGCCGCCACCGAGACCGCCATGGTCTTCGGCGAGCTGTACCGCAACGGCGCGGAGTGGAAGTTCCGCGCCGTCGGCCAGGGTTACGCCTCCGGCCTGGTGGGCATCGCGCAGGACTTCGGCGTCAACGTCTGAGGACGCATCCCGAAGGGGCGCGGGGAACTGCGCGCGCAGCCGTGAGGGGTGGCGCACCCCCCCCCACGACCCCCCCCCCCACCCAACCCCCCCCCCACC
>NZ_JADKMA010000122.1 GCF_017676365.1 Streptomyces oryzae | reverse complement strand
GGCTCTCCAGGGCCTGCCGAGCGAGGGCCAGGGAGCCGCGTTTCAACAGGTCAACACCTTGTTCCCCGCTTGATGTCCTGTGATTCCCAAGCTCAGAGCGCGGGTTCGATTCCCGTCGCCCGCTCCACGACGAAGACCCAGGTCAGCGACCTGGGTCTTGTTTGTTGTCGGGGGCGGTTACGTATCCCGTGCCCGTTGCGTGCCCGATGGTGGCAAGGCTGCCTTGTTCCCGTCGGTGCGTGCCCGACGAGCCTGTACGTAGGCGTCGATGCCGTCGGCCACCTCGCGCTGCCGGTCGTCGTTCGAGTGCTGGTACCGCAGCGCCGCCTTCTCCGAGGACTGGCCAGCTCGGACCATCGTGTCCTTCAGGGTGGCGCCCGACCGCGTCGAGATCGTGTGGCCCGTGTGACGTAGATCGTAGAAGCGAAAGTTGGTCGGCAGACCCACCTTCCCTCGTGCCTTCCGCCACTTCCGCCCGAAGGAGGACCGCCGGAACGCGGCGCCCTTCTCCCCCACGAACAACAGCCCCTCGGGTTCCTTCTCGGCGAACAGCTCCAGGTGCAGCCGCAGCTCCGGCTCCAGGAAGGCAGGCAGAGCGATGAACCGCTTTCCGGCTGCCGACTTCGTGTCGCCGGGAGCGCGGCGACCGGTGCACAGCTCGGGCTCTGCCGTACGAATCCAGACGCCTACGCGGACGAGGTCCACGTCCGGCCGCCGCAGCGCCGCTTGTTCCTCCGGCCGGGCAGGACCGTACGCCTGGATGTAGACCATCAGCCGCCAGCGCGGGCCCAGGGCGTCGGCGAGGGCGTCCACCTGGTCCACCGTCGCCACGGGCCGCTCGTCCGCCGTCTCTTTGCCCGCTCCACGGATACGGCAGGGGTTGCGACGCAGCAACTCGTCATCCACGGCCGTCTCGAAGATGGACTTCAGCAGACGGTAGGACTTGGCGACGGTCGTCGGCCCCGTCTCCTTGAGCCGTTCGGTACGCCAGGTGCGGACGTGCGGAGGCGTGACACTGTCCAGGTCCACGTCTCCGAAGGTCGGCAGGATGTGCAGGCGCAGGAGGCGCCGGTACAGCTCGTCCGTAGTCGCCGAAAGACCACGCTCCGCCACCCACTGAAGCGCGTACTCCTCGAAGTTGACCGCGCCCGCGTCGGGGTCCCGCCATTCGCCGCGCCGCAGTTCGGTCTGCCTCTCGGCAAGCCAGTCGTCGGCATCCCGTCTGCTCCCGAAGGTCACCGGAGCCGGGCGGTCAACGCCGTCCGGGCCCAGGTATCGCGCCTGGAAGCGACCGGAGGGCAGCTTGCGAATGCGACCGAAGCTGCGCTTGTTCTTGGCCATTACGCGGCCCTCCCGTAGCGGGAGCGTGAGCGGTGGCGGGGCTGGACTGTGTGCGCCTCGATGTAGGCGGCCAGCGCGCTCTCCGGGATGCGGACGTGCCGGCCGACCTTGACGAAGGTGATGCGGCGCTCGGCGATGAGACGGCGCGGGAAGCGGGGTGTGGTGCCGAGGACTTCGGCGACCTGGTCGACGCTGAGGTACCGGTCCGTCATCGGGCGCTGTCTCCTTCCGGGGTGTGGGCGTTCGGGGTGTCGGCGAGGGAGGCGGATAGCCATTGCTCGGTGGGGGTGAGGCCGGTTCCGGCGTAGGTCCAGTGGGCGAGGACGAGCGTCGTCGTCTCGTCTGCGTCGTCCACAGGGTGTGGGTTGTCTCCGCGTGCGATGGCCGCTTGGAGGCGTTGCCACTCGGTACGGGCGTTGCGGAGGGCGCCGAGGGTGGTGGAGTAGCGGCGGGTTTTGGTGGAGAAGTGGCCGCGGAAGCCGAGCATGTGGGCCCAGGCGCGTAGGCGGAGGTGTTCGAGGTCCTTGCGGGCGCCGAGGGCCCAGGCGGTGCGGATGAGTCGTTCGGCGTGCGGGGGCAGGTTGAGGGTGGCCAGCTCGGCGACGAAGCGCAGGCGGCGGTCGAGGGTGCCCGTCGCTGTCTCGGCTCCCTTGGTGGCGTACTTGGCGA
Source organism: Streptomyces oryzae (assembly GCF_017676365.1). Classification (GTDB taxonomy): domain Bacteria; phylum Actinomycetota; class Actinomycetes; order Streptomycetales; family Streptomycetaceae; genus Streptomyces; species Streptomyces oryzae. The sequence continues at coordinate 20,233 of NZ_JADKMA010000122.1, read as the reverse complement.
TGTAGGCCGCAACGGCGCGGTCGGTGAGGGCTTGGCCGCCGTCGAGGTCGGGGCCGTGGATGGTGCGGATGTCGAGCTGGCGCCCGAATGTGAAGGTGTGGGTGCGGCCGTCGAGGACCGGGCCGGGCACGACCGCACGGGATGCGGCGGCGCGGATGGCGTCGCCCAGCAGCTCGGCAGAAGCCCAGTGCGGGGGCCGAGTCTCACCACCGGCCGGGCCGTCGAGGCGGATGACTGCGTGGAAGTGGACGGCGCCGCGCTTCTGGTACTCGGCGACTTTGGCGAAGGAGACGCGAGCGCGCTCCGGGAGCTCCCGTTGGGTGAGTCCGGCGCGGTGGGCGATCTCGCGGCGGAGGTGGATGGTGAAGCGGCGCCAGAGCATGCCCGCGTGGGCATTCCAGAGCACCGCGGATTCGTAGTCGTAGCGCTCCGGGTTGAGCGGTGTACCCAGTGCCGGGTCGTCGGCAGTGTGGCGACGGCCGCAGCGGCAGGGACGCGCGCCGGGCCGGTTGTGGACGGGGCCGAAGCTCGGCGCGGTGAAGGTGGCGAAGACGCGCGGGTGTGTGGTGACTTCTTCGGGGGTGCCTTTGCCGCCGCGTAGTCCGGCGGTGATGAGGTGGAAGGTGTCGCGGCGGTAGGTCTCGGCGCAGGCTGCGCAGCGGGTGGTGCGGCGGTTGCCGCAGCGGACAAGGAGGTCACCGGCCGGAAGGTCGTTGGAGTCGAGGCGGCGAAGGGTCGGGCCGATTTCGCCGGTGGTGGTGTCTACCTGGTGTTCGGTGCGGTGTCCGGCCAGGCGGATGGGGTTGGTGCAGCCGCCCAGGCCGGAGAGCTGGCGGAGGATACCGGGCAGGGAGCCGGTTGCGGCGAGCTTCCCCAGCTCTTGCAGCGGTGGCGGGGTGGGACGGGTGATGATGGCTGTACTCCTTCTCAGGCTTCTTGGGTTGGGAAGGGGCTGGGCTGCCGGGGCGGCGGATGCTTGGCGGCTTCAGTGCCGCCCCGGGAGCCGTTCAGCGGTTTCGGTGCTGCTGGGAATTGAGGAGCGAGCGCAGGACGACAGCGGCCACGGCCACGGAGATGGCCGACACGGCAACGGCGGTCACGAGTGCGGTCAGGACGACGCCGCTCACTAGGACCAGGCCGACAGCGCCAGTGCTGACCGAGGACAGCGACCGGCGCGGGGCCGAGGGAGTGTGCTGGCAGGAGCAGACCGGTTCATGCGCGTGTGTCGTGGTGGCCGGGAGGTTTGGGGCCGGGGGAAGTTCGGGGCGCAGCAGCATGGGTGACTCCTTCAGTCGTGGGTGCCGTTGACGGTCTCGACTCCGCTGCGGGTGCCGTTGTCGATGGCGGGGGCGAGGAAGGTGTCGGCGAGGTAGAAACCGAACAGGGCGATCACGACGACGAGCCAGACGCGGACGCCGAGGAACTTCACGGCGCCCCACACGAGCAGGCCCAGCACGACGACCAAGGGCAGCTCTACGTTCACGGGGTGGATCTCCTGTCTGTGGTCAGCGGACCGGGCAGCGGTGGGTGCGGGCAGCCAGCTCGGCAGCGGCGCGCGAGTCGTACTCGGCGGAGAAGCCGCAGCGCGGAGCGGTGCAGGCGGCGGTGTGCTTCTCACAGCCACGGCCGTCGTTGGCAGTCCCGACTTGTACGGGGCCGATGCGGGTCACGGAGCGAAAGCGGCGGTTGAACGGCATGACGGTCCTCCGGTTCGGTGTCAGGTGAGTTGGGCGGCGATCTGGTCGGCAAGAGGCGCGGGGACGCCGAGACGGGCGCGGAGGGTGGCGGTATCGATGGAGGCGCCGGTTCCTGCCTTGTACGCGTCGGCGATCTTGCGGGCGTGTTCGATCAGCGCGGGCGGTACCGGCGTTGTCGGCGCGGGCGGTTCGGCCGGGGGCGCTGGCTCGGCGGCGGGTGCTGGCGCTGGGTCATGTGCGGCGTCCGGCGCAGGCGTTTCATCGTTTGCGGCGTCCGGCGATGGTGTCGGGGCACCGTGTGCGAGGAGGGTTCCGCCGAGGAAGGCCAGCGCGGGCCACCCGGCGACGAGGATGCGCAGCCAGTCGGGAACGTCGCCCAGGTCGAGGAGCCCAGCCGTGGCGACGTTGGCGCCGAGGGAAGCGGCCAGGGCGACGAGGAACCAGCACCAGCCCGCCGCCCGATCGCGGCCCGAGCGCAAGCGGCGCCAGGCAGCGACCAACAGCAGGTCGACCGACACCGGATAGGCCCACGCCTTCCAGCCGTCTTGTCCGGCAGCTGAGGCCAGGTCATGCAGGTGCGCGAAGGACAGCGCGGCAGCAATGACCGCTTGGACAAGCACGGCATCCACGCGTCCGAGTTGGGCGCGCATGGGGGCACCTCCTTTCTGTTTTCGGCATGGGAGGGGTAGGGAGTTGGCGCGAGGCGGACGCGCCGGCCGAATCGGAGAGCGGAAGGTCAGGCGGTAGCGGGCCGGGGCTTGGTCAGCGAGGTCGGCCGGATGGCGGGAACGGCAGGCCGGAACGGCTTGAGTGCGGGCAGGTCCGGCACCAGGTGCGCCGTGCGCTCACAGCGGGCGGCAGCGTCGGCCAGGGACAGGTATGGGGTGCGGATGCGGGACCAGCCGCCGGAGGTGTCACCGACGACGGCCAGGCCGGGGCGTTCGGGTGCGATGGTGCAGGCGGCGCCGACCGCTTCGGGGGCGATGTCGCCGAGCGCCATCTTTGCGGAGGGTTCGTCGTTGACCCGGTGGCAGACGCGGCCGGAGAGCTGAGCCCGCAACATGGTGGCGCCCTTGCCCAGCTCGGCCCCGAAGCGCTGCCCGCACACCTCCAGATAGATCCCGGCAGCACGGCCGAGCTGCGCGAGCCGGATGAGCTGAGTGACCATTTCATCCCGCCGCTCCTCATCCTTCCGCGAGGCGACGAGGAACAGTTCGGCCACCTCGTCCACGAACAGCACGATCGGCACCGGGCGTTCGTCCTCGGGCAGTCCCCACACGTCCGAGGTGATCTCTTCATCCGGCGTGGACGGGGCGATGCCCTGCCGGGCGCGTATCAGGTCGTAGCGGTCCTCCATCTCCCGTACGAGCACGGGCAGCAGCTCGCCAGCCTGCCCCGGATCAGTCGCCAGCGCCGAGAGCCGAGGAGCGAACGGCGCCAGCTCAACACCCCGCTTGCAGTCGATACCAGCCAGCGCCACCGGCTGACCGGCGAGCCCAGCGATCAAGTGCCGCAGGTACATCGACTTACCTGACAGCGTGGCACCGAGCACCAGCTCATGCGGGATGGCGAGGAAGTCCCGTACGAACGCGGTCGCGTCCTCCCGCAACGCCAGCGGCACCCGCAGGAACCCGCCGCCTGCCTTACGCGGCATCCGGACACGCCGCAGGACGTCGAAGCCGACCAGCCGCAGCTCGACCACACCGGGCTTGACCGGCTCGACATAGACGCCATGCACGCCCCAGGCATGCCGCAGCCGCTCAGCAGACGCGGCCACGTCGGCAGGTTCCTGCCCCGGTGCCAGCCGCAGCCGGAGCCGCAGGCCCGTCGAGGTCGGCCGCAGCATCCCCCGCCGAGGAGGCACCGGCCGCACCTCACGACGAGTGGTCGCCCGCACGGCCAGCGCCCGCAGACGGGAAGGCTCCACCGTCAGCCCGCACGAATCCATGACCGACCCGTACGAGCCCACCAGCCGAAGGGCCGAGGCAGGCATACCGACCGTGGACCAGTACGCGGCCGGGTGCCGGGCCCGGAGGTAGGCGGCACCGGCCCCAAGCCCGGCAACCGGGCCGCCCACCTCCACCAGCGTCATCAACTCGGACACGGTCAGGCCCCCACGCCAGCCGGAACAGCGCCCGGGGCGACAGCGGCAGCGCGGTAGGCGATGCCGTGCCGCTGCTGCCCGTTGAATACCGACTCCCACGGCCGAGCCACCAGACCGGGCAGGGAGACCGGAGCACCCAGTGCCAGCCCCTCGGAGATACCGCTCTCCGGCACGGTCACGTGGATCAGCGAGGACTCACCCTCATCGATGTAGACGACGCCGACCTTCATCAGCGTTTCGCCGCTGGTGGCGTCCTTGGCCACCTCGCCCGTCTGACGGTCCCGCACCTTCGGCGCAGGTGCCTCAGTCAGCAGGATCGTGGCGGTAGAGGTCTCAACTCGAATGGTGCGCAAGGTCGTTCTCTCCTTCGTACGGACGCCGAGCATGAGAGCTAGTCGTCTAGACAAGTTCTCGCGTGACAGATCCCGGCGTGCTGTTGGGATGCGGACAACTGTGCCACAAGTCTTGGCTGCTCGTCTATACGAGTATGCCCCTGAGTGTGTACGAGTCTGGAGAGACAGCCCAGCGCCATGGTTGCCAGAGCTCCCAAGGAGCGTCAGTTTGCGGGGAGCTGGTAGGCCAGTACGTAGGCGTCGGCGGCCATGACGGTGTCGCAGACTTCGACCGCACGGCCCTCGGTGTCGTAGGCGGTCCGGATCAGGCTGATGACCGGTACGCCGGAGGACAGCCGAAGCGTCTTCACCTCGGCCGGGGAGGGCATCCGGGCGCGCACCTCTTCGTCGAAGTGGTCCAGGCGGTGCCCCAGCTCTTCCAGCCGGGCGTAGATGCCGCCGGGACCGGGGTTGGGTTCGGCGATCTGGGTACCGCGCGCCAGATCCAGCGGCAGGTACGAGACGGCGAACTCGACCGGCCGCCCGTCCAACAGGTAGCGCCGACGCCGGGCGAGGACCTTGCGGGCCGAGCCGAGCCGAGCGGAGATGTCCGGGACGGGCTTCTCTTCCCTCACCTCAAGACTGTCCACTTCGGGCTTGCTTCCTGCGGCTTCCGCCTCCACCGTGAACGCCGACTTCCCCTGATCACGATGACGCCGCGCGAATCGGTCGGAGGCGAGCCGCCGCACCGGGGGGCGCGGCCGGACGAAGACGCCCTTGCCGTGCTCGGAGGAGACCAGCCCTTCACTCTGGAGGATGGACAGCGCGTTGCGGACGGTCATCCGTGAGACGCCAAAGTGCTCGACCAGCTCCGACTCGGAGGGCAGCTTGGCGCCTTCCTTGAAGCGGCCCTTGTCGATGGCTTCCCGAATCTGGTCGGCGATCTGCCGGAAAACCGCTCGGTCGCTGGTGGGGTCCAGGGCCCCGAGAATGCCGGAGGAAAGAGCCGCCATGGTGTGTACTCCTTTGGATATCTAGACGAGATGCTGAGTACCGTTGCTACGGTGGAGAAGCCTAGCCATCTGAGGGGACCGAGGAACGTGAGTAGCGCAGAGCGCCCCCACTCCGTGAGCGTCGCAGGGGTCATCGTTGACGACGCGGGCCGAGCGCTGCTCATCCAGCGCCGCGACAACGGCCAGTGGGAGCCGCCGGGCGGTGTCCTGGAACCCGGGGAGACCATCCTCGATGCGCTCCAGCGCGAGGTTCTTGAGGAGACCGGGTTCAAGATCGCTCTTCCGGCGACGCTGACTGGCGTCTACAAGAACATGACGGGCTTGATCGTCTCGATGGTCTTCCGCTGCGAGGCGGTGGACGGCTCCGCGACGACGGGCGAGGAAACCTACGCGCTTCGCTGGGCCACCCGCGAAGAGGTCACCAAGCTCGCCGACGAGGCATACGCGGTCCGCGTCCTGGACGCGCTCGATGGGGCATCCCCGCCGGCCGTCCGAGCCCACGACGGCGTGCGACTCGTCTAGCACACACCCACTACCCATAGCGGCCACCAGCATGGAGGAACTTGTATGCACGAGTATATGAGTGACTGGCGGATCTGGGAACTCATCTGCCCAGGACTCCCCGAAGAGGTCGGCCGGGCCCGCCGCTGGACCCGTGACGTCCTGCGCGACAGCCCGCACGCCGAAGACGCTGCCCTGATCGTGAGCGAGCTGGGCTCCAACGCGCTGATGCACTCGGCGAGCGGCAGCCCCAACGGGAGCTTCCACATCTCCCTGCACCGCTCGCGCGGAACCGTCGTCCTGGCGGTCACGGACACAGGTGGAAGTACGACGAAGCCTCACGTCGAGACGCCGGGCGAGGACGACACCAACGGCCGCGGTCTCGGCCTCGTGACAGCACTGGCCAGCCGTGTACGGGTCAGCGGAGACGACTACGGCCGGACGGTCACCGTCGAGATGGCTGACGAGCCTGACGAACCAGCTCTGCCAGGCGGACGCATGGCACTGCCCGCACGGAGGCCGACACCATGACCGCCCAACCGCTTCCGCCGAACCGGGTCTACTACTGCGAGTGCTACGTCAACGAACGCCGACTCGGCACCTACGACGCCTACAGCCCCCGCGAAGCCCTGCGTTGGGTCCGCATCAGCCTCATGATGATCGCCGTCACGCTGGACGAAGAGCCCTACCGAGAAGCCCGAGCATGGCTCGACCACGGCCAACCAGCAGCAGCCCGTGAACTCGAACAGGGAAAGCGGCACACCCTCACCCTCAAGCAGCGCACCACAGCAGCCACTTGGACGGTAAGCCCGATAGCCTGCCCACCAGCTCACCAGGCGCGTGCGTAACAACTTTCTCTACGGCTTCAAGGCGGCCCGCTGACGCGGGCCGCCGCGCGCTGGCGGCCCGTGGCCGCCGCCCGCTCCTGTCTCCGCCCCGCTCGCGCCGACCCCAGACCGCTCAGCGCGCAACCCGACACAGCAATTTGCCAGTTGCAGAAGTGGCCGCTTCATCCGGTACGGCTCGGTCATCGGCTGACGCTTGCCAGCACGAGCACGACCAGGTGCACGAGGCCGATAAGGCCCGTGGCGCGGCGCCCGGTCTCGTCGCGGTCTGCGAGCCGGTCACGCCATCGCGGAGTGGTCGGCTGGGGCTGCGCGGAGGCGCCTGCGGGTCAAAGATCAGAGCCTGCAAGCGTGGCTGATGCCGGTGGGTGGCTGAGGAGGCCATGTGACGGTGCTCAGGCGCCTGTCCCGCCGTCGTGGCTGACTTTCCCCACCTGAGGCTGTTTGCAAAGCTGATGCCATGACACGTGATGAGGCAATAGTCCCGAAGATGGCTGAACTCTTCGACCCGGAGCCCGAAAGGTGGGGGTTGCGTGGTGACCCTCACGTCTGGCGGGCTCTTCGCGACCATCTGTCGAGGACGGACGTCCCGGCATCGGTCGACGAGGCAGTCAGCCTATTGCGGGTGGCGTTCAGTGAACTCGTGGGGATTGACCTTGTCACCAACGCGGAGTCATCGGTATACCGCGAGCAGTTCGCCCATGGTGGTATGTCCAGTGGAATGGTCTGTCTCGACACGTGGCGAGACAGATTGCTGCCCCTGCTCGCAGAGCGCGCGAGGGTGCTACTGGAGCCCTGACTACAGCAGCCACGCCTCGAAGAACGCATCGAGGGCGCGGGCGGGGCACAACGGGGAACACGGGCCAGCAGGCAGAAGGGCGGGTGGGGTTGCTGTACAGCAGCGCGGTACAGCAACCCCAGTAACCGCCGATGACGTTCAGCCCGCTCTCCGCACCCGGGAACGGCTCCCATGACTGTCTCTGACCGATCTCTGTAGAGCTTGTAAACAGGTGTTCTCCATGAGGAGAGCGCCCCCTCACAGCTCCCCATGCAACCGATGCGCCCCTCCCGCCCGAGCTGGCCATGTCTCAAGCTGACACCGGAGCGGAGCCGGACTCAGGGGGGTGGCACACGATGGGTACTCAGTCGAGGTGTGGCGCGATCACCGAGAAGGGCACTCGGTGCAGGAACTTGGCGATGGTCAATGCTTCTCGCTGCTACCGGCATCGTGGCGAGTGGTCGTCATACACGATCGAGAGGCGAAAGAAGCAGCCTCGCAAGCGCCGTAAGAAGTGAAGGAGGACGTGCCCGTGCCGTGCCCGTAGGGCCGGACAACCACGGAAACGAGGGGTTCCCCGCGAGCGTGCCCGGCGAGCTGAAGCTCACGAAATAGCAGGACAGCAGGGTGACAGCGCCCAAGTGCCCCGTGATTCCCAAGCTCAGAGCGCGGGTTCGATTCCCGTCGCCCGCTCAGAGATGAACCCCCAGGTCAGGGACCCAGGGGGTTCGATCATCGTCGAGCAGCGACGTGCACCGCTCAGGCCGCATACGGAGTGAAGGTTACCCGGGAGCCTTCCGCTGTCAGCGCCACGTTCAGCGAGCCGTCCAGGGCCTTGGCAAGGCGATGCAGCAGGGGAAGCGTCGGGACGGTGTCTCCTCCCTCGATGCGCGAGATCTGCGGTTGCGTCATCTCCGCCCGATCGGCCAGTTCGGTCTGAGACAGGCCGAGTTCGACGCGGCGGTCGTAGATGGCCTGCCCGAGGTCACCGGCGAGACGTGCGTCGATGTACTCCTGGTCGTACTCCACGGCTTCACCGAGAAGCTGCTTGGTACGACGCGTCTTCCACTGGTTGTGGTTCATCACGCCTCCCTGACTCGGTCGTAGGTGTGCTGGGCCGGACCATGCTCGGCCTCGCAGACTTTCTGCGCCTGACGGGCCCGCTCGATCTCGGAAGTCTCATGCATTCTGGTCTTGCGGAAGACGGTCAGCAGCACGATCCGACGGCCCGGGGCGAGCCAGTAGGGGATACGGACGGCATCCCCGTCAAGCCCCATCCGCAGCTCACGCAGCTTGCCACCCAGGTGCCGCGAATACGGCTCGCCGAGTGTCGTGGGCTCGACCAGCAGACGATCCGCCTTGTCCTCCACTCGGCGATAGAGGCGGAAGGGCAGCAAATCAAGCCAGTCCCGCACCTCGGGCTCAACCTCGATCACATACTGCCCATCCATGCACTCAACGATATATGCATCAGATTGCATACTGCAAGCTCACGCAAGGGATGGTGTCAGGTTCGCGGCCACTGACTGCGGCCAAGTACCGACTAAAGCAGCACGGGCTCACAGCATCCCCGGCGGCGCGCTCTGCGCCACCCCAGAGGGCGGCACCCAGTCCATCTGACACCGGTCAGCCGAAGCCGTACCTGCAACCGCGACCAGGGCACGTGCGAATGCGGAGCCCCAGCACCGTCGGCCACCGTGCCCGATGCGTGCCCGTCAGGGCAGCCATTCACGGTCAACAGCGGCTCTCCAGGGCCTGCCGAGCGAGGGCCAGGGAGCCGCGTTTCAACAGGTCAACACCTTGTTCCCCGCTTGATGTCCTGTGATTCCCAAGCTCAGAGCGCGGGTTCGATTCCCGTCGCCCGCTCCATGATGAAGACCCAGGTCAGGGACCTGGGTCTTGTTTGTTGTCGGGGCCGGCGACGACCTCGGGGCCGACGGTCGTCGTCGGGGTGCTGATGGCTCAGCGCGGCCCGCTCGGACTCTTTCTCAGCGCACCAGACCAATTGCGGTTCGGGGGGCCTTCCTCATGCCGGAACCGTCAACAAGGCAGGCCGAGAAGGCTGAAATGCCGGCAAGCCAGGCAGCAGGTTGGCTGAGTGCTCACGGGGTGCCGGGGGGGGGGAGGCAATGGTGCGGGCGGTGCCGACCGCTTCGGGGAAGGTCATCAAGTGCCGTCTTGGCCAAGGGTCCAGCGTTGGTCCGGCGGCAGAACCGCCCGGGCAGCTGCGTCCGCAGCATCGCCGCGCCGCTGCCGACTCAGCAACGAGACTGGAGCACCCAGCGGCAGATCCTCAGCGATGCCGCTCTCGGGCACGGTCACGTGGATCAGTGAGGACTCGCCCTCATCGCTGTAGAGGACGGCACCCTTCATCGGCGTCGAGCGGCTGGGGTTGTCGTTGACTACAGATGAGGGACGCGGGCTTCCTGTTGGGATGCAGAGCGCCGCGCTATCCGGCGCCAGGCCGCCAGAGGTCCCAAACGGGCCCGCTCAGCGCGCACCACAGCGCAGCAACTGGCGTGCCCTGCAATGGAGCTCCCTGGTTTCTGTGCCTTTACGGTCCGGGACGCGAGCATGTAGCACGACCAGGAGCACGACGCCGATCGAGCACTACACCGACGGGCACGGAACACCGGGGAGGCCCTGTGCCACGGCGCCTGATCTGGTCGCTGCCTGTGGGCCGGTCTCGCCATCGCAAAGTGGCCGACTGGGGCTTTCGCGGAGGCGTCTGCGGGGCAAAGGCCAAAAGCAGGAAGCGTGGCTGATGCCGGTGGGCGACCAGGGGGACCATGCGCGTACGCGGCCGTCTCTCTCGCCGTCGTGACTGGCTTTCCGTGGCTGAGGTACCAGCGCCGCTTGTTCAAGTGCTGCGCTAATTGCTCGTAGAGGTCCGACCTTCTGGAATCTCCAGGGCCTCCGTCAGCCATAAGGGCTGGAACCCATCGTCAACCAGCCATGCACGCTTTCTCGGGCTTCAGAGCTCGTCCCGGCCGAGTAAAGGCAAGGGTGCCCCAGGGTCCGCAGCTGGATGCTAGGTTGGCCGCCTGCTCGCAACCTGACCACTGCGAGCGCCCAACTCACGGGCTGTAATGGGGAGTTCATCACATGCGCCGACCGATACGACTTGCGGGGACGATCACAGTAGCGGCGGCAACGCTGCTTGTGAGCGGCTGCGGCGGGGGCACGCACCACAACAAGGCGGCAAGTAAATCAAGCAAGCCCGAAAAGAATGCCTCACCGAAGCCGCACCACGTGGAAATAGACGAACAAGAGAACATGAAAAGCTTCCTCCCTGGGGCATTCGTACCCGTGAAAGGAAAATCCACGGAAGCGGATAAAGCGCACTTCGACGAAGGGAAACTGAAGCGCGATTTCGAAGGCCCCGAGGAGGTGGTCAAGGACGCAGGGGCCACGAAGAAAGGCAAAGACGCGCTCTTCCTGGCCGTCGCCAAAAACGGCAACAAGGCCGTACTCGCAGGCAAGGCCGAGTGCTCCGGCACGTACCACATCGCCAAGGACGGCCGGACGACCTTCGACTTCACGTGTCCGGGCGGCGACAAGAAATACACAAAGGCCACCGGCACCGGTATCGAGGCCACGCGCCTTGCCGTCAAATGGCCCTCGGGCAAGAAGGACATCCTGGTCAAGGTCGCCGACGAGAACGGCAATAAGTGGCCGTGAGTGGTCTATGCGTTGGTTGTGACACCGCAACGTTCACGGGATCTCGCCCCCGGGTCACGAGTCGCGCGACGTCCCCGACCCTGGCGGATGCAATTCCACGTCGGGTAGGCCCCCTCATGAACGGAAGGCGACGAGCACGGCCGCAGCCGTCCAGTCCCTCTACAGCTACGCAACGGGAGGATTCTGACGTCCGCAGCTGACATCAACGGGGCCGGACGGGGCGCACAGCAGCGTCTCTGTCCGGGTGTCGCAGCAGTCGACGGCAACAGCCGGAGTGGACTCGGATCGAACCCCAAAAGCGGATGTCCCCCACCTGGCCCGGCTCGAACGGGCTGGTCCCTTCCCGGGACGACGCCGTATCTCGATTCGGCACACGACTGCCGCACCAGATGTGCACCAGAACGACCGGTGATCAGCGGTCGGCACCGGGGATCAAGGCGCCGCGCAGCGAGCGCGGGTTCGGTTCCCGTCGCCCGCTCCAACGCGAACCCCGGGTTGGGGACCTGGGGGTTGTTTGCTGGCTGGGCCTGTTGCGGTGTCCGGGGCCCCGGCGTGCCCCTGGCTCACTGTGGCTGGGCGTGGCCGTTGGTCCTCAGCGCCGTGGTTGGCCGGCGGCGGGGAAGGTGCGTTTCGTCGGAGTCAGTGGTTGCGGGGTGCGTACATGATGACGGCCATGCCGACGAGGCACACGAGTGCGCCGATCACGTCATAGCGGTCGGGTCGGTAGCCGTCGGCGACCATGCCCCAGGCGATCGAGCCGGCGACGAAGATGCCTCCGTACGCGGCGAGTACGCGCCCGAAGTTGTCATCGCTTTGGAAGGTGGCAACGACGCCGTACAGGCCCAGGGCGATGACGCCGCCGCCGATCCAGACCCAGCCCTTGTGCTCACGCAAGCCCTGCCAGACCAGCCAGGCACCCCCGATCTCGAACAGGGCAGCAGCGATGAACAGCGAGATGGAGCGAGCGACAAGCACAGAGGGAGTCTTTCTCGGGCAGGAGAAGGGGAGATGGGAGCGGCGGGTCAGTCCGCGGCAAACAGTCTTGTAAGCACCTCGTGGCCGTCGGCGGGGGCTCGGACTTCCAGGTGCAGTGCCTCCCCGTCGAGATGAAGGCGGAAGCCGAAGAAGGGGCAGCACTGCTGCTCGTCCGCGGCGAGGCCGGCGATGGCAGCTGCGCGGTCGGCGGGCAGCGTCAGCCGCAGCCCATCCGCCATCTCCGTCCGGTCGGCGCCGGAGAGGACCCTCCGCCATTGATCGGCCCGTTCGGCCATGCCGTCCCCGGTGAGCGAGCAGGCGACCGGCGCGGTCCGCCGGCGTTCTCGCTCGTCCTCGGCGGCTTGCGGGCTGGGCGAGAGCGCGACCTGCACCGGCCGGGGCGGGCCTGGTTCGGACGTGGTGAGGAAGCCGCACTGCGGGTCGCACTTCTCAGCGCGATCGGGCAGGGCGTCCAAATGATCCAAGGCAGTGTGCAGGGAGGCAGTGAAGGTTGCCAGCTCAGCGGCGCGCTGTTGCGCGGCGGCCAGGCGGGCTGCGATCCGCGGCCGAAGGCCGGCCTTGACGTCCCGGCAGGCTCCGGTCTCCCACACTGCCAACAGCTCGCCGATCTCCTCCAGCGGCAGTCCGAGGTGTTTGGCCGCGCTGATGAACCTGAGGCGTTCGATTGCTTCCTCGCCGTACATCCGGTAGCCCGCCGGGGTGCGGTCAGCTGCCAGGAGCCCGGCCTTCTCGTAGAAGCGCAGTGTGGTGGCAGGAACGCCGGAGCGCTCGGTGAGCTGGGAAATCTTCATGACGCCTATGGGGTCGACGGTAAACGTTCGACTCGACTCCAAGGTCAAGGCCCCGCTGCGACGGAGGACAGGCGTAGCGTTTTCACCTCGGTCGGGGTGGACATCCGGGGGGCCTCGGCCGCTGGATGACGGCCGAGTCGGTCCGGCTGGCCCGTGCGCACCATCCGGAACTCGGTGGGCTCTTGACGGACACCGCCGACAGCAACACGTACCTGAGACGGATCGACGACAGTCTCGGCTACGTACCCACACATACGACGCACCAGCGCCGGCTCGTCCTTCAGCCGCGAACTGCACCGGGATGCCCGAGCGGATCAATGAGCTGCCGGAGGTGTGGGACGGGCCACCGCCCGTGGGGGAGGCCGTTGTCACGGCAGGTGCGCTCTGGGCGTCACCAGTTCAGCGGGTGACGCTCGGCGCATCCCTGTGGGGGTCGGACATGTCCAGCAGCAGCATCGCATCGTGGTCAGGACTGCCCGGCGTCGCCTGATAAGTGACCAGACGCTGGCCGTCGGTGCGCGAGATCGTCATCACCTCGTAGGAGAGCGTCATCTCACCCACGTCCGGGTGCTGGTAGTGCTTGACGCCACCGCCGCGGGCCTCCACTTCGTACCGCTCCCAGGCCCGTGCGAACTCCGGGCTCTTCAGCAGCAGTTCCCCCACCAGCGCGGCGAGCTCCGGCTGGTCGGGATCGGCTCCGGCCGCGGCACGGAGGTTGGCCACGCTCCATCCGATGATCTGCTCCCAGTTCTGGAACAGGGTGCGGCTCAGCGGGTGCAGGAACAGATAGCGGGTGATGTTGCGCTGCTTCGCGGGCCACTCCTCGATTCCCGGCATCAGCCGCATCCCCGGCTGGTTGGCGGCCAGGATGTCATTGGTACGGCTGACGACATAGGCGGGGCTGGGGTGCAGCGTCTCCAGCAGTTGCACGACGGACGGCCGCACGCTGCGCTCGACGGGGTGCGGCGACGAGTCCCCCCGAGCGGCGAGCGCGGCCAGGTCACGCAGCCGCTGAAGCGCATCGCCGCGCAGCCGGAGGGCACGGCCGAGGGCCTCGACGACCGGCGGGCTGGGCCGTGTCTCGCGTCCCCGCTCCAGCCGCGTGTAGTAGTCGATGCTCACTCCGGCGAGCGCCGCCAGTTCCTCCCGGCGCAGTCCCGGTGTCCGCCGCGTGCCCGTACCGGCCGGCAGTCCGGCGTCCTCGGGCCCGATCAGCGCCCGCCGCGCCCGCAGATACCGACCCAGCTCCGTCCCCTCAGTCGGCATGCCCTCGCCACCCTTCCCGCACTCGCCGGCCTGCTCGGCTTCCGGAGCCCAGTCTGCCAAGCGAGCAGCCGGCACGGCACATGAGAGGGGCCCTGTCACACCCTGGTTGGCGCTCCCCGGATCGGTGCGGTCTGCCGTGGCTTCGCCGGATCGTCGAGGATCGCGGCATGGCAACCACCGTTCGTGACCGTGCAACTCGGGCAACTCGGGCAACTGAGGTCTCTCCCCCGGCGCCGGGGCGCTTGAACCGGGCCGGCGGGCAGGGCCCGGGTGCCGCGCTCGGCGCCGCAGTGCTGGGTATGGTCCTGATCATCCTGGATGTGTCCGCTGTGAACATCGCGCTGCCCTCGATGGCGGAGGGCCTGCACGGCGGAATGGCCGGATTGCAGTGGGTGGTGGACAGCTACACGCTGTTCTTCGCGGCGCTGATGCTCTCGGCCGGAGCGCTGTCCGACCGGATCGGGGCGCGGCGCGCCTACGGGTGGGGGATCGTCGCCTTCACCGCGGCCTCGCTCGGCTGCGGCCTCGCGCCCGCCATGGGGCCGCTCATCGCCACACGGGTACTGCAGGGCGCGGCGGCGGCCGTGATGATGCCGACCTCGCTGGCGCTGATCCGGCAGGCACACACGGACCAGGCCCGGCGTGCCCGCGCCGTCGCCGTATGGGCCTCGGCCGGGGCCATCGCCATGGCGGCGGGCCCTGTGCTGGGCGGACTGCTGACCACGACCGTCGGCTGGCGGTACGTCTTCTTCCTCAACGTGCCGGTCGGCGTACTGGCCGTCGTACTGCTGGCGCGGGTGGCACCCTCACCGCGCCGTACCGCCGCTTTCGATCTGCCGGGCCAGCTCACCGCCGTCGTGGCGCTGACCGCGCTGACATTCGCCGTGATCGAGGGCGGCCACACGGGATACGGCAGCCCGCTGGTGCTCGGCGCCACGGGGCTGGCCCTGGCCGCCGGTGCCGCGTTCGCCGCCGTCGAGCGCCGGCAGCAGGACCCGATGGTGCCGCTGGGGCTGCTGCGGCGGAGTACGGTCTCGGTGCCCCTCCTGGTGGGCTTCGCGATCAACGTCGCCTTCTACGGGGCCATATTCGTCCTGGGCCTCTTCTTCCAGCAGGTCCGTGGCCAGTCGGCGCTCTCGGCCGGGCTGATGTTCGTGCCGATGGCGCTCTCGACGGCCGTACTCAACCTCGTCTCGCCCCGGCTGACGGCGCGTATCGGGGAGCGGACCGTCCTCGTAGTCGGCCAGCTCGTCCTCGGTGCGGGCCTGTTGTCGCTGACGGCCGTGGACGCGGGCGGCTCCGCGGCGCTGGTGACGCTGCTGCTGATCCCGGTCGGGGTGGCCAGCGCACTGGTCGTCCCGGCACTCACCTCGCTGCTGCTCGACAGCGTCGAGAGGGAGCGCGCGGGAACGGCCGCCGCGATGCTCAACACCAGCCGTCAGACGGGCGGCGCGCTCGGCGTCGCCCTGTTCGGCACCTTCATCGCGGGCCGGGCGGATGCGTTTGTGCCCGGCATGCGGCTGAGCATGGCGGTGGCCGCCGGAGTGCTGACGGCCACCGCGCTTGCGGCCTGGACGCTGCTGCGCGTCCCCGAGGGCGGTAAGCCGGCCTGCGTATGAGTGCGCAGTGCTCGAGCTGACCGGGTCGGGGTGCGCTAGTGGTCGTGGGCGGTGGGCCGGTCGGCGAAGATGCCTTGGAGCATGCCGGTGGCCTGGCCGACTTCGATGAGGTAGCCGTCGGGGTCGCGCAGATAGCAGCGCAGTTCGGCCTTGCGGTCGAGGGGCTCGGTGAGGAATTCCGCGCCTTTGGCGACGGCGTCGGCGTGGAAGGCGGCGATGTCGGCGACGCGGACATTCAGGAAGCTGGACACCGTGTCGCCGTCCTCCGGCGGTACGAGTGTCACGCCGGGCTTGTCAGGGGTTGGCCCGCCGCCGGGGTTCATGATGATCCAGCTGTTGGCCACCTTCACGATTGCCGGGTTCTCTTCCAGTACGACCTCGCCGCCGAAGATGTCGGCGTAGAAGCGCCGTGATGTCGCGACATCGCGGACGGTCAGGAAGTGGGTGAGGACGAGTCCCTGATCTGGTGCAGGCAGATTGCCGTGAGTCGCCACCACTGTGGCCCTTTCTGTGGGGGGAGGAGGAATGGACAGAGTACGCCTGGTGAGTTGGGAATTCTCTGCGGACAGAATGGCCCGGTCAGGCCCGGTCAGGATGCTGGGGTCAGGTGGGGGACTGGCCCCAGGGGTATCATCCAGGACGCCGGCTCGTCGCCGGCACGACCCGGCTCCTGTTCTCCGTCCTTCTTCTTCAGAAAGGTGAGGAGTTGGGTGGTGGCGGCAATGAGGGCGCCGAGGCCGCCGAAGAAAGTACCCAGGGCTTCAAGGAAATCGAGGAACATCGCGCTCGCCTCCCCGCGCACGGGCCGGGCGCGCTTTCTACGGTCACAGCGACAGGAAAATGATCCCTGGTGCGGAGAAGATGAAGGATCCGGCCCTTCCAGCAGCTTCTCGCGGCTTACGGTTCACGCGGACACGCCCGTGGTCCTTGGCGGTCCAGCTGTTCATGAAGGTGGGCACGGCTTCCCTCCTCCCTTTCTCCGTAGAAGATGTGAGCGCGTATCACTTTAGCGGCGTTCCGCCGTCCCGTGAAGGATCCGATTCGGCCCGGGCAGCGGATTTCGGCCAGAGTGCGGGTGCTGAGGGCTCGCTGCGGGGCGCCTGCGCGGCAGGCCGTCGGCGAAGATCGGGTGGTGGCCGGCTGTGTCAGCCCGGCGGCGGGTGTGGGGGTTTGTGCGCGGGGCGAGGGGTGGTCACGGAGCCGCCTGCCCCGGCGAGGACGTTTTTGGCCTGGGTGTCGACGAGCCTGGTGAAGATTTGCTGGGCGTAACCGAAAATGATGGCCCAGGAGATGATTTGGGCGGAGGAGTCCAGCGCGGTCAGACCGGGGACGAATCCGCCGCGCATCAGCAGGAGGCCGAGTACCGCGGTCAGCGCGCCCATGGGGAGTTTCAGCAGGGCGAGAGCGACAGGCACGTTGTACGGTTCCGCGGTTCCGCCGATGCGCCTGATCGTGACGGCTGCTGCGATTCCGGCGGCCACCAGTCCCACGAATTCGATCGCCAGGTAGTCGGCAGGCGCTGTTGTCGCGGCCAGGCTCGCGTCGACGTGCTTCGCCTTGGCGTCGGGAGACGATCTCGTCGGGCAGACGACCTGGTATTCCTTCGCTCCTGAGACCCGGTTGGGCGAGAAGCACAGCGGGACGGTGTCGTCGAAGAACCAGCCCAGAATGGCCACCATCGCCACTCCGAAGGCCAGCCCGCCGGCGATCCAGCGCACGATGGTGACGAAACTGCGGACGCGCAGGGTCTTCTGGATGCGGACCTGACGGGCCACGCTCACCGCGTCCAGCAGCGACTCGCGCTCGGATTCCGTGATTTTCGTGGGAGACCGGGCGATTCTTTCGACGGCGCTGCGCCGGGGGTCGTCGGCAGGCAGCGCCTCGCGCACCGAGGCCAGCACTCCCGGCATCATCGCCACGATTTCTTTGGGGTCCGAAAGGCGCAGCAGGAGATTGTGGGCGGTGTCGACGTGAATCTGCCCCACCGCGATATGGGAGGCGGACCTCTTTCTCCGGTGCGCGTGGGTGAGCACGCTGCGGGCGCTGCTCAGCTCGTCCTTGGCCTTGTCGAGCAGGTCGTTGCGGTCCTTGCCGTGCGTACGCCACCGGTCCTCCAGGAGGGCCTGGAGCTCGTTCGTACGGGCGAGAAGAACCTGGCGGAGTTCCCATGGGCCGTGTTCCCCGACCGGGACCGTCTCGTCGTTTTCGGTGGCGGATTCCTCTTTCGGCCCAGGGGTGTCAGCGTTCTCTTCCGGTCCGGAATGTGGGTCGCTGCTCATGCAGCTGATTCTTACGACTATTCCGGTAGACCAGCGTTTGGCGCCGACTCCTTCAGGCGAAAGAGGGACCTCGCTTGCGCCTTGCGGCCGGGGGCTCCTGCGTACGGGGCCGTTACGACGCCGAAGCCGACGCGGACGCGGGCTCCCGCTCCGGCTGGCAGTGCGGGCACCAGTACGTGGTGCGCCCTGCGACGCGGGCCGAGCTCAGCCGCGTACCGCAGCGGGGGCAGGGCGCGCGGCCGGGATCGTCGCGGTGGCCGGTCAGCCAGTCGTCCCGGGGCGGGACGCACCCGGCGCCCACGGAGGTACGCAGCACGCTGCGCATCGTCCGGTAGAGCGAGGCCCGCTCGTCCTCGGTGAGGGAGCCGGTGGCGCGGGAGGGGTGCAGCCGGGACTGCCACAGGATCTCGTCGGCCAGCAGATTGCCCAGTCCGGCGCATACCGACTGGTCGGTCAGTGCGGCCTTGAGGCGTCCGCGGCGGCCGGTGAGGGCCGCGTCGAAGTCGGCGCGCGCGATGCTCTGCGCGTCAGGGCCCTGATCGTCCAGGAGCCGGGCCGCCTCGGGGTCGTCGGCGAGCCAGAGGCCCTTGAGTTTGCGCTGGTCACGGTAGCGGAGCTGGCGATCGCCGCGGAGCGTGAACAGTACGCGGTCGTGCCGGTGCGGCTCCTCGTCGGCGGCCGCGCAGACCAGGCGGCCGGTCATGCCGAAGTGCAGCAGAAGGGTGGGGCCGCCGGTGTGTGCGAGGAGCCACTTGCCGTGCCGTTCCGGCTCGGTGAACTTCCGGCCCTCCAGTTCGCTGCGGAGCCGGCGCGCGCTGACGCCGTGCAGCACGCCCGCGTCACGGACCTCGACCCGCTGGATGGTCCGGCCCTGAGCGCAGTCGGCCAGGACCCGCCGGAAGCCCTCGACATCGGGAAGCTCAGGCATGGTCGCCCACCTCCGCATCCAGCGTACGAACGGCCGGCGCCGGCCGCATGCCGGGCGATGTCACATCGCGCAGCCCCCGGTCCGTCCGTCAGACAGCGACAGAGTTCAAGGGAAAGCTGGAGGCTCCCATGGCGCACGGTCACCCCGCTCACGCCCCTCACCTCCCCCACCTCCCTCACCTCACCGTCGTCGGCGGCGGCTTCGGAGGGCTGACCGCCGCGCTGGCCGCAGCCGAGGCAGGGGCCGAGGTCACGCTGTACGAGGCACACGGCGCGCTCGGCGGGCGGGCGCGCACCGCCGAGGGTCCTTACCGGACGAACGAGGGCCCGCACGCGCTCTACAACGGCGGACCGCACTGGCGCTGGCTCAAGCGGCGCGGGCTGCTGCCGCCGATGGCCCGGATACCGGTCGCGGAAGGGCTCCGGGCGCGCTACCACCAGGGCGGCGCCTTGCGCCGCACCCCGCCGCCCGGGCTGCTGCGGCTGCGGCGCAGGCGCGACGCGCCCGTCGGGGCGCCCTATCTGGAGTGGGCCACCGCGCAGTTGGGGGAGGACACGGCGCGGGCGGCGGCGAACTTCGCGGCCGTCGCCACCTTCCACCACGCGCCGGGCGAGCTGTCGGCTGCGTTCACGCACGAGCGGATGCGGCGGGCCTCGAAGCTGCCGCCCGAGGCGCACTATCCGCGCGGCGGCTGGTCCGCTCTGGTGGAGCGGATGGCCGGGCGCGTACGGGAGTTGGGCGTACGTGTGGAGCTGGGGGCGCGGCTGGACGCCGACGCGCTCGCCGAGGCGGCCCGGCGCGGCCCCGTCGTGGTCGCCACCTCGCTGGCGGCGGCCCGTGCGCTGCTGGACGACCCCGCGCTGAGCTGGCCCAGTGGGCGGACGGCGCTGCTGGACCTGGCGCTGGAAGCCCGTTCGGGGGACGCCTTCGTGGTCTCCGATCTGGACGCCCCGGGGTGGATCGAGCGGTTCACCGCGACCGACGCCTCGCTGGCACCGGCCGGGCAGTCGCTGCTGCAGGCCCAGTTCCCGCTGGCCCCCGGCGAGCCGCGGTCGGCCGCGCTCGCCCGCGCGGAACGCCTGCTCGACCTGGGCTTTCCGGGCTGGCGGAGCCGCGTCGTACACCGTACGGAGGCGACGGCGGACGCGCGGACCGGCGCGGTGGACGTCCCCGGCACCAGCTGGCGCGACCGCCCCGCCATCGACCGCGGAGCGGGCCGCTATCTCGTCGGCGACCAGGTGGCGGCTCCGGGCGTACTGAGCGAGGTGGCGTTCGCCAGCGCGCTGGAGGCGGTACGGCTGGCGCTGGGGGAGCGGGGCGGCGGCACCGGTACGGGCTCGCCCGGCGGCTCGCTCCCCCGCTCACGCGCGCGGTGACGGGCGGGGGCGGGGGCTCAGGCGGGC
>NZ_JADKMA010000121.1 GCF_017676365.1 Streptomyces oryzae | reverse complement strand
CCCACTATAGGTGGGCGCATGCCCACTCACAATCGGTTCCGCACTCGCAGCCGCGTTCCGCTGCGGCACCGCTCGACATGCGCCCCGGTGGAAACCGGCGTCGACAGGCTGTACCCGGTCGAGTGAACCGGCAGGTCCTGGCCTGGCTGGCCGCCCGAGACGGCCCCTAGGCTCCGTATGACTGTCAACGCCCGTTATCTCCGCTCGCGTTCGGCTGCGGCCGAGGGCGCCGTTCCGCAACCCTGGTGGATTTCCGTACATGACACTCCTGATGGACCCGCCCGCGGCGAGCGCACCGCCGTCCAGTCGGCTTGCCGACGCACCGCCCCGCCCGCGGTCGGTCCTCCCGGGCCGCCAGCGCTGGGAGGTGGCGGCCGTCCGGGGGCGGCCCAACCTCGCGCGGCTGCTGGAGAGTTCGCTCCAGGCGACGCCGGGGATCGACAGGGCGGAGGTCAGTCCGGTCACCGGCCGCGTACTGCTGTTCCACGAGACGACGCTGAGTTCCCGGGAAGCCGCGCGGCTGCTGGGCGGCACCGTGGCGCAGGTGCTCACGCGGCTCACCGACCAGCCCGGTAACCCGCGGCGCCGGACGCCGCCCGGTGGCCAGCGCGAAGCGTCCGGGCGCGTCCCCCGGCGCACCCCTCGCAGGGCCGACGGCGGCTCGGACGGTGCGCAGCCGGTTGCCGGCGGCGGCTCGGACCGTGCGCAGCCGGTTGCCGACGGAGTGCGGCGCTCCGCCGGCAGCGGCCTCGGCGTCCTCGCGGTCGCGGGTGCGGGGACGGGGGTCGCGCTGGCGCTGGGGGCCGGGAAGCATGTGCTGAGAGTGCTCGCCAAACCCTGGCTGAGTCTCGGTATCTGCGCCGCCGCGACGGCGGCCGTCGTCAGAAACGCCTGGCGACGCTCGAACGCCGCCCGGGCCGCTGCGGGCGCCACCGACGCATCCGGCGCCTCCGAGACCGCCTCCGGCGCCACCCGCCGGCATTTCCTGGCCCGGCTCGTCGGCCGGCGCCGGGGAAAATTCACCCTGGCGGCCGCGCTGTCGGTGCTCGCCCAGGTCACCGAGCTGAGCCTGTTCGCCGCCCTCTCCTACACCGTCACCGCGCTGGCAAGCGGCGGCAGCCAGCAGCTCGCGGGGCTGGGTCTGGTCGGCCTGAAGTCACAGCTGACCGCGCTGGCGGGCGTCATGGGGCTGACGGCCGCAGTCTCGACAGGGCTCTCCTATCTCGCTGCCGGCACCTGGAACCAGCTCGCGAGAAGCGTCGAGAGCGACCTGCGTACCAGCACCTACGCGCATGTACAGCGGCTGTCGACGGCGGATCTGGAGGGTGAGCGGACCAGCCACACCACGCAGGTGCTGACCGAGGACATCAGCAGTCTGGGCGACTTCATCGGGCGCACGCTGCACGAGTCGACGCAGTTGGCAACCTGTTTCGCGGTACTCGCCCCCGCCTTCCTCACGCTCGCTCCGCAACTGGCCTGGCTCGCCTTCGCCCCGATCCCCGTCGTCGCCTGGCTCTCCTTCCGCTCCCAGGAGCGCACGGCCGGCGACCGCGCGGCCTCGGCCGCCGCCCGCTCCCGGCTGCACGCGCGCCTGACCGACAATCTCCAGGCCAATGTCATGGTCAAGGCCGCCTGCACCGAGGAGTACGAGGAGCAGCGCGTCGCCGAGCTGTGCGCGGAGTACGGCGAGGCGAGCAGGAGAACCGACCGCAGCTCCGCACTGCAGGCCCAGTTGGTGCGGCTGTGCGCCTTTGCCGCGGTGCCCGGCGCTGTGCTGCTGGGCGGGAACGCCTTCGTGCGCGGGGAACTGCCCCTGGAGCGCTTCACACCGCTGCTGGACCTGCCCGCGATGACGCTCGCGCGCCTCTACCGGCTCGGCGACTTGACGGAGAGCTACCGCCGCTCCGTCGACGCGTTCGCACGCGTACAGCGGCTCCTCGACCTGCCGACGGAGCCCGCCGAGGGCAGCAGGGAACTGCCCGCCGACGGCGTACGCGGCGAACTCTCGCTGCAGAAGGTCACCTTCGCCTACCCCGGCCGGCCGCCGGCCCTGCGCGACCTGTCGCTGACCATCGCCCCTGGCCGCGTCACCGGCATCGTCGGGGCGACCGGCGCGGGCAAGACGACGATCGCCAAGCTCCTGATGCGCTTCCGCGACCCCACCACGGGCCAAGTGCTGCTCGACGGTGTCGATGTGAGCGAGGTGCCCTTGCACGAACTGCGGAGCGTGATCGGTTACGTGTCGCAGGAGCCGTTCGTCTTCGACGGGACCATCGCGGAGAACATTCGCTACGGCACCTTCGACGCCGACCAGCGGCGCGTGGTCCAGGCCGCCCGCTGCGCCGGGGCCGACTCGTTCATCGAGTCGCTGCCCAACGGCTACGACACGCAGGTCGGCGAGCGTGGCGGGGCCCTCTCCGGCGGCCAGCGGCAGCGCATCGCCCTGGCCCGTACGTTCCTCGCCGACCCGCCTGTCGTCATCCTCGACGAGGCCACCTCGGCGGTCGACAACGAGACCGAGGCCGCCATCCAGCGGAGCCTCGAAGCCTTCGCCCGCAAGCGGACGCTCATCGTCATCGCCCACCGGCTGTCCACCATCCGCAACGCCGACACCATCTACGTCATGGAACGCGGCGGCAGCATCGCCGAATGCGGCACCCACACCGAACTGGTGCAGCGCGGCGGCAGGTACGCGAAGCTGTGGCAGCTCCAGGCCGGGGAGCCGTCGCCCTCCCAGCCCGCCGAACGGGAGGGCCAGCCGCCGACCTGGCTGCGTGCCCTGCCGAGCTGACGCGGGCGCCGCATATGGGCTGAGCCGCAGCCGGGGCCGGGAGCTGGTCGGCTCCCGGCCCCGGCCTTGTGTACTGATCCGCCCGCTACTCCTGGGCGTTCATGGCGCGGGCCAGCGAGGCCGGACGCATGTCGCTCCATGAGCGTTCGACGTATTCCAGGCACTCCTGGCGACCGGCCTCGGGGTGCGCCACGGTCCAGCCGTCGGGAACGTCGAGAAAGGCGGGCCACAGCGAGTGCTGGTTCTCGTCGTTGACGAGGACGAGGTAGGACGCGTCTTCGTCTTCGAACGGGTTGGTGCTGGTGGTCATGTCGGCTCTCCTGGTCGGTGAGATCCGTTGGCGGTCATACACGCTAGCCACCGGTCGAGGTGACGGATCTGCTGAGAGGATTTCTCACCCGATCGAGGAGCGCCGGGCGCGGGGGCGGCGGTTACCGGAAGTCGGCCAGGTGGTCCGTCACCCACTGCCGGTAGGTGAGGGCAGGGCGGCCCAGCAGTTCGGAACTTCCCGGGGCGACGGTTTCCGGGTCGGTTTCCATCGCGGCGTGGGCGTCGAGGATGCCCTCCACGTAGGCGGGCGGCAGACCCGCCGCGAGGAAGTCGGC
The DNA here is from genome assembly GCF_017676365.1 of Streptomyces oryzae. Lineage (GTDB taxonomy): Bacteria > Actinomycetota > Actinomycetes > Streptomycetales > Streptomycetaceae > Streptomyces > Streptomyces oryzae. Next base: position 18,862 of record NZ_JADKMA010000121.1, on the reverse strand, counting down.
ACGGGCCTCTTCCCGGGAGAGCTTCTCCACGGTGAGGGGGCGGCCGACGACCTCGCCGATGACGGCCACCTGCTCGGCCTGGGTGAGCAGTTCGGGACCGGTGAGTTCGGGCGCCGCCCCCACCAGCTCGTCGGTCAGCAGTGCGCGCACGGCGGCGGTGGCGACGTCGGCCTCGTGCACGAGGGTGCGGGCCGCCTGCGGGTGGGCCAGGCGTACGGGGCCGCCGGCGCGTACCTGCGGCGCCCAGCCCAGGGTGTTGCCCGCGAAGCCGCCGGGGCGCAGCAGGGTCCACTCCACACCGGAGCCGCGGACGCGCCGCTCCAGTGCCGCGTGGGTGCCGAGGATGTCCTCACCGAGCGGTGCGGAGTCGTCGTCGGGTACGCCGCGGGTGGACAGGTAGACGATGCGGCGGACGCCTGCGGCGAGCGCTGTGACGACCTCGGCCGCTCCGTGCGGACCGTCCAGCGGCCACATGAGGAAGGCCCGCTCCACCTCCCCGGTGAGGGCTTCGGTCAGGCTCGCGGGGTTGGTGAGGTCGCCGCGTACGACGTCGACCAGCTCGCCACGTGCTGCTTCGACGGCCTCGGGCAGTGCGGCGGTCCGCGGGTCGCGGACGAGGACGCGGACGGGGACGCCCGCCGCCACGAGCTGTGCCGCCACCTGTCCGCCGACCTTGCCCGTCGCTCCGGTTACCAGAATCACGGCATGCTCCTTCATGTGCGTTGCTGCGGCTGTCCCATGGGTGGGTGCGCCGTGGTGATCACACCCTGCAAGTTGAAGCGGGGTTCAAGTCAACTCGGCGCAGCCCCGCGCTCGCCCCACCCCGATGGCCGCTCCCCCGTTGCCCGGCAGCGCCCGCGCGGGCGAGGCTGGGCGCATGGCCGACCAGCAGCAGCTCGACATCTCCGACAACACCGGCGAGAGCCGCTTCGAGGCCCGGATCGGTGGCACCCTCGCCGGGGTGGCGCAGTACCTCCGCGCCCCCGGCGTCATCGCTGTGACGCACACGGAGGTCGAGCCGGAGTACGAGGGCCGGGGAATCGGCGGCGCCCTCTCGCACCACATCCTGGAGACGGCCCAGGAGGCGGGCGAGAAGGTCGCCCCGATCTGCCCGTTCTTCGCGAACTACATCCGCAGACACCCGGACTACCAGCCACTGGTCTACGAGAAGCAGGGCGAGTGACCTCTGGCCGTGCCCCGAAGGGGCGGTACCCCTAAGCCAGCTCCGGAAGGACCTCCGCCCCGTACGCGTCGACGACGTCCTCCCGCGCATCGTGCATGGCGTAGAGCGCGAACTGGTCGACGCCGAGCTCCGCGAGCTCCCGCAGCCGGGCCACATGCGCGGGGGCCGGGCCCAGCAGACAGAACCGGTCGACGATGTCGTCGGGCACGAACGCGGTGTCGGGGTTGCCGGCCCGCCCGTGGTGCGCGTAGTCGTAGCCGCCACGTTCCTTGATGTACGAGGTCAGCGCCGCCGGTACGGCGTCGGAGTGTTCGCCGTAGCGCGCGACGAGGTCCGCGACGTGGTTGCCGACCATGCCGCCGAACCAGCGGCACTGCTCCCGGGCGTGCGCGAGCGCTTCCGGGGTGTCCTCGCACACATACGCGGGCGCGGCCACACAGATGGTGACCCCGGCCGGGTCCCGTCCCGCCTGCACCGCGGCCTCCCGCACGGCACCCACCATCCACGCGGTCAGCAGCGGATCGGCGAGCTGGAGGATGAAGCCGTCCGCCTCCCGGCCCGCGAGCGCCAGCGCGCGGGGCCCGTAGGCGGCCATCCACACCGGCAGCCGCCCGTCGCGCACCCACGGCAGCCGCAGCGGGGTGCCGTCCACCATGGCCTCACGGCCCTCGGCCAGCTCGCGGATGGCCCGCATGGCCTCGCCGAGCCTGGCCAGGGTGGTGGGCGGGCGCCCGGCGACCCGCATCGCCGAGTCGCCGCGCCCGATCCCGCACACGGTGCGGTTGCCGTACATCTCGTTGAGGGTGGCGAACGTGGAGGCGGTGACCTCCCAGGAGCGGGTGCCGGGGTTGGTGACCATCGGCCCGACGACCAGCCGTTCCGTCTCGGCGAGGATCCGGCTGTGGATGACGTACGGCTCCTGCCACAGCACCGGCGAGTCGAACGTCCAGCCGTACCGGAAGCCGTTGTGCTCGGCACGCCGCATCAGCGCGACGGTCGCGGCGCCGGGGGGATCCGTCTGGGCGACGAGTCCGAAGTCCATTGGCATGCCCCTTATGAGTCCGTGTCTGTACCTGTGTCGCTGTCCATACCTTTATCCGGATTCGGGGTCGGTGTTCAGCCGAGAAGCTGGCAGAGGCCGCGCGGGACGTACTGACCGTGGCCGGCCCGGCCCGCGTAGCTGCCGCGTTCCACCACCGGCTCGCCGCGGGAGAGCACGGTCTCGACGCGGCCGGTGATCCGCTTGCCCTCGTAGGCGGAGTAGTCGACGTTCATGTGGTGCGTCTCGGCGGAGAGGGTCTGCTGCGCTTCCGGGTCGTAGATGACCAGGTCCGCGTCGGCGCCGGGCGCCAGGGTGCCCTTCTTCGGGTAGAGGCCGAACATCCGTGCCGGAGTGGCACAGGCGAGGTCGATCCAGCGGCGCCGGGTCAGCTGCCCGTCGACCACGGCCTGGTGGAGCAGGTCCATCCGGTGCTCGACGCCCGGCATCCCGTTGGGGATCTTGGAGAAGTCGCCGCGGCCCAGCTCCTTCTGGCCGGTGAAGCAGAAGGGGCAGTGGTCCGTTGAGACGACCTGGAGGTCGTCGGTGCGCAGCGCCCGCCACAGCGCCGCCTGGTGCTCACGGGGCCGCAGCGGGGTGCTGCACACGTACTTGGCGCCGCCGAAGTCGGGCTCGGCGAGGTTGTCGGTGCTCAGATAGAGGTACTGCGGGCAGGTCTCGCCGAAGACGGGCAGATCCATGCCGCGGGCGGTGGCGAGCTGTTCGACGGCCTCGCTCGCCGAGACATGTACGACGTACAGCGGCGAGCCCGCGACCCGGGCCAGCTGGATGGCGCGGTGGGTGGCCTCGGCCTCCAGCAGCGCCTTGCGGACCTCGCCGTGGTGGCGCGGGTCGGTGCGGCCGGCGGCGAGGGCCTGTTCGACCAGGACGTCGATGGCGATGCCGTTCTCGGCGTGCATCATCGTCAGCCCGCCGTTGGCCGCGGTGCGCTGCATGGCACGGAGGATCTGGCCGTCGTCGCTGTAGAAGACGCCCGGGTAGGCCATGAACATCTTGAACGAGGTCACGCCCTCCTCGACCAGCGCGTCCATCTCCTTGAGCGTGCCGTCGTTCACGTCGGAGAGGATCATGTGGAAGGCGTAGTCGACGGCGCACCGGCCCTCGGCCTTGGCGTGCCACTGGTCCAGCCCCTCGCGCAGGGCGTGGCCCTTGGTCTGGACGGCGAAGTCGACGATGGTCGTGGTACCGCCCCAGGCGGCGGCGCGGGTGCCGGTCTCGAAGTCGTCGCTGGAGAAGGTGCCGCCGAACGGGAAGTCCATGTGGGTGTGCGCGTCGACGCCGCCGGGGACGACGTACCTGCCGGTGGCGTCCAGGGTGCGGTCGGCGGTGAACGACGCTGCTGCGGCGCTGTTCCGGGCGGCCACTGCGGCGATGCGGCCGTCCTCTATGAGGACGTCCGCGGGCATTTCCTCGGCGGCGGTGATGACGAGGCCGCCCTTGATCAGGGTCGTGGTCATACGGTTGCCCTCCTGAGTGCATCTTGCTTACTCGGCATGGGGGCTGCGCTTGCCCACCCTGCGCCTGGGGCACCTCCCGGCCGGAGGCTGGGGGAGCAGACTGCCCAAGCGCTGCGGGGAACAATCAGGGGCGCGGGGAACTGCGCGAGCGGCCACGACGAAACCCGCAGGCTCTCGACGACAGCCAGGGGCAGCCCCTCAAAAAGCCCTGTCGGCGGCGCGCAGCGCGCGCTCCAGCACGGCGGCGCCCTCCTCGGCCTCGGCGACGGTCAGGGTGAGCGGCGGCGCGATCCGCAACACGCTCGAGGTGGAGTGACCGCCTCCCTTGCCGATGAGGACACCGCCTTCGCGCGCAGCTTCCAGCACCAGCGAGGCCGCCTCAGCCGACGGCGTATCCGTTCCGGGCACCACCAGTTCGACCCCTGCCATCAGCCCGCGCCCACGCACCTCGCGGACCACACCGAGCCCGGACGCCGCGGCGCGCAGCCGCTCCAGCAGCAGGCCGCCGACGCGGCGCGCATTGCTCTGGAGGTCGTGTTCGAGCAGGTAGGAGAGGTTGGCGTTGGCCGCCGCCATGGTGACCGGGCTGCCGCCGAAGGTGGAGATGGAGTTGGCGTCCAGGCAGTTCATGATCTCGGCACGGGCCACGACGCCGCCGATGGACATCCCGTTGCCGATGCCCTTGGCGAAGGTGAGCATGTCGGGCGGGCCCGCTGATGCGTGTGCCTGCCAGCCCCAGAAGTGGTCGCCGGTCCTGCCCCAGCCGGTCTGCACCTCGTCGCTGATCCACAGGATGCCGTGCTGCCGGAGGACTTCGCGGAAGGCGGCGTAGAGCCCGTCGGGCGGCGAGGTGAAGCCGCCGACGCCCTGCACGGGCTCGGCGATCAGCGCCGCCACGTCAGCGCGTGCCTGGCCGAGCATGTCCGCCAGGTCGGCGACGCAGGCTTCGATGAACTCCGCGTCGTCCAGGTGCGCGAACGGGCCGCGGCTGCGGACGCCACCGTGTACGTACAGGGTCTGGAGGGGCGAGAGGGAGGTGGGCGACCAGGAGCGGTTGCCGGTGATGCCGACGGTGGAGAAGGAGCGGCCGTGATAGCTGTTGCGCATCGCCAGCACCTGGTTGGACCGGCGGTAGGTGGTGGCCAGCAGCAGCGCGGCGTCGTTGGCCTCGGTACCCGAAGTGGTGAAGAAGACCCGTGCGTCAGGGATGCCGGAGAGCGCGGCAATGCGCTCGGCGAGCTCCACCATGGGGCGGTTGAGGTAGAGGGTGGAGGTGTGCAGGACGCGCCCGGCCTGCTCGGCGACGGCCTTGATGACCTCGGGCAGCGCGTGCGCGGTCATCGTGGTGAGGATGCCGCCGAAGAAGTCCAGATAGCGGCGCCCTTCGGCGTCCCAGACATGCCGCCCCTCGCCGTGCGTGAGCTCCAGCGGCTCGGCGTAGTAGAGCGCCAGCCAGTCGGGGAGTACGGCGCGGTGCCGGTCGTGCAGTGCGCGGTGGACGCCGGATGGGCTGCCGGTTCCGGCTCCGGGGTTCGTCGTCGGCTCCGGTCCCTGGCTGCTCACGGCTGCACCAGCCCTTCGTACGCGTCCGGCCGCCGGTCCCGGTAGAAGGCCCACTGCTGCCGTACCTGGTCGATCATCCCCAGGTCCAGGTCGCGGACGACCAGTTCCTCCTCCTTGTCCGAGGCGACGTCGCCGACGAACTGGCCGCGCGGGTCCACGAAGTAGCTCGTCCCGTAGAAGTCGTTGTCGCCCAGCTCCTCGGTACCGACGCGGTTGATGGCGGCGACGAAGTACTCGTTGGCGACCGCGGCGGCGGGTTGTTCGAGCTGCCACAGATAGGCGGAGAGGCCGCGCGAGGTGGCGGAGGGGTTGTAGACGAGCTGCGCGCCGGCCAGCCCCAGCGCCCGCCAGCCCTCGGGGAAGTGCCGGTCGTAGCAGATGTAGACGCCGACCTTGCCGACGGCGGTGTCGAACACCGGCCAGCCCAGGTTGCCCGGGCGGAAGTAGAACTTCTCCCAGAACCCCTTGACCTGCGGAATGTGGTGTTTGCGGTACGTGCCCAGCACCGTGCCGTCGGCGTCGATGACGGCGGCGGTGTTGTAGTAGAAGCCCGAGCCGTCGATCTCGAAGACCGGGGAGACGATGACCATTCCGGTCTCCCGTGCCAGCTCCTGCATCCGCCGGGTGGTGGGGCCGTCCGGGACCGGCTCGGCCCAGCGGTAGTGCTCGGGATCCTGGACCTGGCAGAAGTAGGGGGCGTTGAAGACCTCCTGGAAACCGATGACCTTCGCGCCCTGGCGAGCGGCCTCGCGGGCGTGCTCCTCGTGTTTGGCGATCATCGACTCGGTGTCGCCTGTCCAGGTCGCCTGAACCAGCGCGGCACGTACAAGGTCGGGCATGAGCAGCTCCTTCACGAGGATTTCTCTCGGGCGGCAGCCTGTTCGACACGCGTAGATATACGTGAGGTTGAGACCGTAAGTCCCCTCTGCGCCCGTGACAAGAACCCGTGCGGGGCGGCGAGTGGGATCCCGCACCGGGCGAATGCGCGGCGCGGCTTTACTGGTCCGTAACCTACTGACGGGTTACCCCCGGTAGCCCAACGCGCCTACTCTCCAGTCACTTTCACCCCCACCCCTGGGTCACCCTCGACAACTGGAGCTGCGCATGCGCCCCTCCCCCACCTCAGGGCACGTTCGTACGGCTGCCGTCCTGCTCTCCGGAACCCTCGCCGCCACGGGTCTCGCCGCCGCCCCGGCCGCGACGGCGCAGCCCGCCGCTCCAGCGGCATCCGCCACCGCGGGCGTGGACTTCGTGGACATCGAGGGCGACGGCGGCATCACCCTCAAGGCCAACGTCTTCCTCCCCGAGGGCGCGAGCACTCAGCCGTCCCGCGCGTACCCGCTGATCGTGCTGCCCACCAGCTGGGCCAGCCCGCAGATCGAATACCTCGCGCAGGCCAAGAAGCTCGCCGACTCCGGCTATGTGGTGGTCAGTTACAACTCCCGCGGCTTCTGGCAGTCCGGCGGGCAGATCGAGACCGCCGGGCCCAAGGATGTCGCCGACGCCTCCCGGGTGATCGACTGGGCGCTGGCCCACACCCCCGCCGACAAGGACCGGATCGGCATGGGCGGTGTCTCCTACGGCGCCGGGATCAGCCTGCTGGCGGCCGGGCACGACCCGCGGATCAAAGCCGTCACCGCGCTCAGCGGCTGGGCCGACCTGATCGGCGCCATCTACAGCGGCCGCACCCAGCACCTCCAGGCGGCCGGACTGCTCGGCGCCTCCGGCGAACTGACGGGGCGGCCGAGCCCCGAACTGCGGGAGATCATGAAGAACTTCCTCTCCTCCAACCTGGACAAGGAGGACGAGATGATCGCGTGGGGCAAGAAGCGCTCCCCCGCCACCTACCTCGACAAGATCAACGACAACGGCGCCGCCATCATGCTCGGCAACGCCTGGAACGACTCGATCTTCCCGCCCAACCAGTACGCCGACTTCTACGAGAAACTGCGCGGGCCCAAGCGGCTGGAGTTCCGCCCTGGCGACCACGCCACCGCCGAGGCGACCGGACTGCTCGGGCTCCCCAACGACACCTGGTCGCACGCGCACCGCTGGTTCGACCGCTACCTCAAGGGCGAGCACAACGGCATCGACACCGAGGCGCCCGTCCAGCTCAAGTCCCGTCCCCAAGCTCTCGGCTCCGCTCGAGCAGGGGAGACCCCAACCGCTGGCGGCTACGAGGGCTACCGGAGCTGGCGTGACGTGCCCTCCGGCAGCCGCACCGTGTCACTCGGCGGGACCGAGGAGCTGGCCACCGGCAGGAACTCCGGAGCCGACGGCGGCACCATCTTCCTGACCGGCATCCTCGACCAGTTCCTCAAGCTGCCGCCGCTCGTATCCGTACCGCTGCTGCCCCGCTCCCGCGCTGCCGTGTGGCAGTCCGAACGGTACGCGGAGGACACCCGGGTGCGCGGCACGGCGAAGCTGCACACGACGGTGACCAGCGACAAGGAGAGCGGCACCTATTACGTCTACCTCTACGACGTCGGCCCGCTGGGCACCGGCAAGCTCATCAGCCACGCGCCCCACACCTTCCACGGCCGCACCCCCGGCAAGCCGTTCCCCGTGGACCTCGAGCTGTTCTCCACCGCGTACGACATGCCCAAGGGCCACCGGCTCGCCGTCGTCATCGACACCGTGGATCCGCTGTACGCGGAGTACAACCCGTCCGGCGCGCATCTGACGTTCTCCTCGCCGAAGGGGGACCCGTCACGCGTGATGGTGCCGACGAGGGGCTGAGGCAAGCGCAGCAAGGGGAAGGGGGCCGCCTCACTCGGAGCCGGCCCGGCGGTAGACGCGCGGGGCACCATCCGGCTCCCGCACAGAAGAAACGCGGAGCTCGTCATCGCCGGCCGCGCTGATCATCAGCGACGTGGCGGAGCCGGCACAGCTCGGGCCCGAAGCCGACTCCACCACCTCGTCGGGCCCGTACAGCAGGGTCTCCCCGTCAGCGCCGCCGAGCGTGTGCTCCCACTCGCAGCTGTCGCCCGCGTAGTCGCCGCTCACCCGCACCGTGGCGGTGCCGACCCGGCCGCGGTGGATGGTGAGCGTCCGCTCCTCGCCCTGGGGGTTGGTCCCCTTCCACTCCCCCGCCATCCGCGCGGGCACCGGGGCTGCCGGATCGCCCACCTTCCGCAGTGTCGCCGAGAGTGAGCTGTCCGGGTAGACCCAGGAGAGGGTGCCGTCGGTACGGAGCTTCAGCGTCTGCTCCTTGTACGGGGAGCACGGCCTGGACGCGGGGTGGCTGTCGGTGATCCGGCTGGTGACCCGCAGCCCCTGGTCACCCCCGTCGAACGCCACCAGCGTCGCCTCGCCCTCGCACATCATGTCGGCACGCACGTTGACGGTCCTGGCGATGACCTCGCCCTCCTCGCCCTGGCGGATCTCGAACCGCCGGGTGACCGTGGAGCCGTCGGCGTCCTGGACGCTGCCCTGCCAGGCGCCCAGATAGCCCTTGGGCAGCGCGCCGCCGGGTGCCGGGCTGCTGATGTCCTTGGGCGACGGCTTCTTGGAGGTGTCGCTGTCGGCTCCGGGTGACGACTTCGCCTGGGGGCCTGACTGCTTGGCGTCATCGCCGCTGCTGTCGTAAAGGCGCAGCGCGACGAAGGTGCCCACGCCGGAGACCAGTGCCAGTACGACGCCGAGCGCCCCGAGCACCATCCCGCGCCGGTGCCGGCGTTCAGGGCCGGCCGCGGCAGCCGCGGGGCCGTGCAGCGCGTACGCCGGGTGCGCACCGGGCCCGCCCTGTGGCGCCGGCGGGCTGGGGGGCGGCGGCAACTGGCCGGAGGTCGGGGCGTGCTGCGCCGCTGCGTCGGTGACCGTCATCATGCCGTGCATCTCCGGGCCGCCGGGAGCGGGCGGCGGAGGCGGCAGCGGCTGTTCGCCGGAGCGTTCCGCGGATTCCGCGGACGTGCCGGTGCCCTCCGGAGGAGTCTCCGATCCCGCACCCTCCGCAAGGGCCTCGGCGCCGGGAAGGGAGGGCTCGGCGCCGGGGCGCGGCGGGAGCGCGGGGGCCTCGGCCGCGCGCTCCGCGGCTGCCCGGGCGCCGGGGACCTCCGCGTCCAGCAGCCGCGCGGCGTGCCTGCCGAGCTGGGCGACCAGGCTGCCCGGCAGCCAGGGCTCGGCGGCCTCGGAGCCGGAAGCACCGGGCCCGGGCTCGTCCTCCGGGTCCGCCGTACGCTCCAGGATCTCCGTCAACTCCGGCCGCTCGGCGCCGTCTTTGGCCAGACACCCGGCGACCAGTTCCCGCAACTCCTCGGGAACGTCCTCCAGATCGGGCTCCTCCTGGGCGATGCGGTACATCTGCACATGCCCGGCGACGCCGGTGCGCTCGAAGGGGGCGCGTCCGGTCGCGGCGAAGGTCAGCACGGAACCGAGGGAGAAGATGTCGCTGGCCTCGGTCACCCGGTCGCCGCGTACCTGCTCGGGCGACATGAAACCGGGCGAGCCGACGACGGCGCCGGTGCGGGTCAGTTGGGCGTCCGCGACGGTCTCCAGAGCGCGTGCGATGCCGAAGTCGATGACGCGCGGCCCGTCGATGGTGACCAGGATGTTCGACGGTTTCACATCGCGGTGCACCAGCCCGGCCTCGTGGATGGCGCCGAGCGCCCGGGCGAGCCGGTTGGCGAGGATGCGCAGCGTACGGACCGGCAGCGGGGTCGCGCGGCCCGCGACCGCCTCGTACAGCGTGATGCCCGGTATGTAGCCGGTGGCCAGCCACGGCGGGTCCGCCTCGGTGTCCGCGTCCAGCACCGGAGCCGTCCACTCGCCGCCGACCCGGCGCGCCGCGCCGACCTCCTGCTCGAAGCGGTTCCGGAACTCGGCGTCCTCGGCGAGCTCCCGCCGCACCAGCTTCACGGCCACGGTCCGGCCGCGCGGGGACTGGGCGAGGTACACGCTGCCCATCCCGCCCTCGCCGAGCCGGCCCAGCAGCCGGTAGTCGCCGATGCGTTCAGGGTCGTCCGCACGCAGGGACTTCATGCCCTCTCCCCCGGTCCGTTCGGCCGCCATGGGCCGCAAGTCAGCTGATGCAGAGCGATCGTACGGCCTGTGATCAGGCGGCAACCACGTGCGGTACGGACCGACCGGCCGCGCTCCGCCCTCCCCCGCTCCATTTCGACAGCCCAACTCACAAGCCGGCCCTGTCGAATTCGTACGGTCGAAGTATGGCCGACAGGACCGCGGACGTAGCCGCACCGACGGCCGCCAGGTGGTCGCGCTAGCCCTGTTCCCGGTGCTCTTCGATGCCGGTGCGGACGTGGGCCAGGAAGCGGCGCACCGCGGCCAGTTCGGCGGGCGGCATGGTCTCCACCTCGCCGACCACGTGGTCGATCAGGGGGCCGAAGAACGACCGGCCCAGAGCGGTCGCCCGTTCGTCCACCTCCAGGAGGACGCGGCGCCCGTCGTGCGGGTCGCGCAGGCGGCGCACGTGGCCCAGGCGTTCCAGCCGGTCGATGAGGGAGGTGGTGCCCGCCGAGTTGAGGCCGAGCGCGGCGCCGAGCCGGCCGGGGGTGACCGCGGTGCCGGAGCGGGCGGCGTCGAGCAGCTGGATCAGGGCACGCAGATCGGTGGGGTGCAGCCCGTTGCGACGGGCGAAGTCCGCGGCGAGCAGGTCGAGTTCGACGGTGACGGCGCGGAGCTGGTGCACCACATCCAGGCCGGGACCCGGCTCCTCGGGGGCGGTGCCGCGTGGGTGGTCGGCGGGGGGCATACGTCCGATACTATCTCGCTCAGCGAGAGAAATTCGGAGGCTCCGCCATGCCTGCCACTCCAGACGCCGCCCCGCCCGCCGCCGGCCCCCGGTTCCGTGCCGCCTACGACGCCGTGCTCGACCACTGGCCCCGCGGCACCGAGCACCTCACCCTCACCTCCCGGCACGGCACCACCCATGTGCTGACCTGCGGCCCGGCGGACGCCCCGCCGCTGTTGCTGCTGCACGGCGGAGGCACCACGGCCGCCGGGTGGGTCGCCCTCGCGCCCCGGCTGGCCCGCACCCGGCGCGTCCACGCCGTCGACCGCACCGGGGAACCGGGCCGCAGCGAGCCCGGCGCACACCCGCCGCGCTCGGTGGCGGAGTTGCTGGAGTGGCTGACGGGTGTGTGCGAGGGGCTCGGCGTGCCGCGGGCCGATGTGTGCGGGCACTCGTACGGCGGCTGGCTCGCCCTGACCTTCGCGCTGCACGCCCCCGACCGGGTACGCAGGCTGGCGCTGCTCGACCCCACGCAGTGCTTCGCGGGGTTCAGCCCGCGCTACCTGCTGCGTGCCCTGCCGCTGCTGACCCGCCCGACGGCGGCCCGGGCCCTGGCCTTCCTCGACTGGGAGACCGGCACCCCAGGCAGCACGGAGCACGACCCCGGCACCGTGGCCTGGCGCGAACTGTACGCCGCAGCCGCCGAGTTCCCGCAGCAGAAGCCGGTCACCGGCCCCCGCCCGAAGCCTGCGGCGCTGCGCGAACTTGCCGTCCCGGCACTGGTCCTGCTCGCCGGCGCGAGCCGGGCGCACGACGTACGCCGCGTCGAGGCGCATGCCCGCCAGTGGGTGCCGCAGATCGCGACGGCGACCGTGCCGGGGGTCTCGCACCATGCGATGCCGTATCTGCGGGCTGAGGAGACCGGCGCGCTGGTGGCGGACTTTCTCGGCTGAGCGACTGGCCGGGCCCGCCCGGCGGTTGGGGCGGGCCCGGCTCACGGTGCGCTCTGTCGCCGTCAGTCTCCCGTCGGCCGGACGACCATCGCGGAGCCGCCGCCGCGGCGCTCAGGTTCGGCCGCGGCACGCCAGCGTCCGTCGCCCAGTGACTGCACACCGGTGGCGGCGCCGATCTCCGGGTTCTGTTTGAACGAGTGGCCCAGCGCCTCCAGTTGGCGACGGACCTCGCTGTCCATCAGCTTCGGCTCGGCCTCCGTCCGCACGGCGTTGCGCTGACTGGCGCGGGGTGCGGCGATGGCGTCGAGCAGTGGCATCCCGCGGTCGAGATGGTTGGTGAGCGTCTGCAGCGCCGTCGTGATGATCGTCGCGCCGCCTGGCGAGCCCAGCGCCAGCACCGGCTTGCCGTGCTTCAGTACGATCGTCGGCGACATCGAGGAGCGCGGCCGCTTCCCCGGGCCCGGCAGGTTCGGGTCGTGGACGCCGGGCGAGACGGGCACGAAGGAGAAGTCGGTCAGCTCGTTGTTGAGCAGGAAACCGCGTCCGGGAACGGTGATGCCGCTGCCGCCCGTCTGCTCGATGGTGAGGGTGTACGCGGCGACGTTCCCCCACTTGTCGGCGACGGTGAGGTGGGTGGTGCTCTGCCCCTCGTACGGAGTGGGTGCCGCCTGGTCGTCGTCGCCGTGCTCGCACTCCTCCGGGTCGCGCGGATCGCCTGGTGCGACCGGGCTCTCCAGGACCTTGTCGTCCTTGATCAGACACTCCCGGGAGTCCGCGAACCGCTGCGAGGTCAGCCCCTCGGTCGGTACGTCCTCCTGCGCCGGGTCGCCCACCCAGCGGCCCCGGTCGGCGAACGCTATCCTGCTCGCCTCCAGATAGCGGTGCAGATACTCCTTCTTGCTGAGAGAGCCCAGATCGCTGCGTTCGAGGATGTTGAGCGCCTCGGCGACGGTGGTGCCGCCGGAGGAGGAGGGCGCCATGCCGTACACGTCCAGGCCCCGGTAGTCGGTGCGGGTCGGCTGCTGGGACAGCGCCCGGTAAGCGCGCAGGTCCTTCGCCGTCATGTCGCCGGGCCGCACGGTGCGGTCTGCGCCGTTGGCCACCGGGGGCTTGCGCACCGTCCGTACGATGTCGCGGCCCAGCTCGCCGCGGTAGAGCGCCTTGGTGCCCTTGTGGGAGAGCTCCTGGTAAGTGCGGGCCAGGTCGGGGTTCTTGAGGGTGGAGCCGACCTCGGGCAGCTTGCCGCCGGGCAGGAACAGATCGGCGGTCGCGGGGAAGTCGCGGAAGCGGTCCTCGTTCTGCGCGGTCTGCTTGCGGAACGTCTCATCGACCGTGAAGCCGCGCTTCGCCAGCTTGGTGGCGGGCCGCAGGGCCTGGGCGAGCGACTTGTTGCCGTAGGCGCGCAGCGCCTTCTCCCAAGTGGCCGGGGTGCCCGGGGTGCCGACTGCGAGACCGCTGGTGACCGCCTCGTCGAACGGGATGGCCTTGCCGTCCTCGGTGAACAGGTTCTTGTCCGCGCTCAGCGGTGCCGTCTCACGGCCGTCGATGGTGTGCACCTTGTGGCTGGCCGCGTCGTAGTAGACGAAGTACCCGCCGCCGCCCACGCCCGCCGAGTACGGCTCGGTCACGCCGAGGGCCGCGGCCGTCGCCACGGCAGCGTCCGCTGCGCTGCCGCCGTTCTTGAGCACCTCGATACCGGCCGCCGAGGCGTCGGCGTCCACGCTGGAGACGGCGCCCCCGTAGCCGGTGGCCACCGGGGACTTGGCGGGAGAGGTCCCGCTTCCCGCGCCGCGCTCCCCCGCCGTGTGTGCGGGTGCGGCCCCCATGACCCCGGCCACCACGGCCCCGGTGCCCAGTACGGCGATGAAGCGGCGTGCTGCGCGCAGATGTCGAGAGGGGCTGCCCCTGCCCGACGTCCGCGATCTGCCCGTCCTTTGTGGTTGTGCGCGCAGTTCCCCGCGCCCCTTGGGAGGCGTGTCCCTCTCGCTTGGCATCATCCGCGCAGCGTAATGCGGTTGACGCGGATGCGTCAGCACCTATCAGCGGGGAGGAAATGCACTCACCCGGTCGGGCCGCTTCGCCCGTGAGGGCCTACGCTGCCGCGTCATGGACGAGAACCTGCGGGAGATCGTGCTCGGTCTGGTCGCCGCCGCGATCACGGCATCGGCGGGCTGGCTGGCCCGTACCTCTGTGTGGCGCCGCAAACTCCGCCGCAAGCAGCGCTTCTTCGGCATGCCGGAGAACTCCGCGTGCCTGCTGGTGGTCAACAAGGACCCCGGCATCGGCGAGTGGACGGTGGCACCGAACGACGTGTTCGCGCTGCTGGAGCTGTCCGCGCTGATCAAGGAGTGCGGCGCACGGGCCGAGGTCGTCGCGCACGACGGCGCACGGCAGGGCTTCGGCGAACGCACGGAGTTCTGCCTGGGCGGCCCGTCGTCGAACCAGCGGACGGCCGCGCATCTCAGGTCGCTGCTGCCGGGGTTCTCGGTGCTCACGGACGGGGAGCGCCCGGGGGTCTTCGCCGTCGGCGAGGAGCGCTACCGCTCGGAGAAGGGCGCCGTCGAACACGTACTGCTGGCGCGGCTCACCGGGGGCCGGGACCGGGCCGAAGCGCGTCCCGTCTTTCTCATATGCGGCCAGCGGTCCATCACCAACCAGGCCGCCGCGCGGTATCTGGTGCGCCACAATGCGCGGCTGGCCCGGCAGCACGGGCGGAACGGGCAGTTCTGCCTGCTGCTGAAAGTCGTCAACTCCGAGGCGTACGGACCCGACGTGGTCGAGCTGGTGGCCGATGTGACCCGCGCGGCGACGACAGCGCCGGACTGAGCGAGCGTCACATCCGGGTACCCGGCATGGTGGGTGCCGCCTCGGCCCGGCCCACGGGGACGGCCTCGTTCTTGAGGTTGCCGCGCTCCCGGCGAGCGACCCAGTTGGCGAACCACGACAGCAGCATGCACAGCCCGATGTAGACCGCGGAGATCACGATCACCACGGGGATGAACGGCATGGTGTAGTCCATGTTGATGGCGATCAGCCGCCCCGCGTGCAGGAACTCCTCGTAGGTGATCAGGAAGCCGAGCGAGGTGTCCTTCAGCGCGACGACCAGCTGGCTGATGATCGTCGGCAGCATGGCCCGTACCGCCTGCGGCACCAGCACATACGTCATGACCTGCGTCTTGCGCATCCCGAGCGCGTACGCGGCCTCCCGCTGGCCCCGGTCGACGGAGACCACGCCGGAGCGGAAGACCTCGGCGAGCACGGAGCCGTTGTAGAGGGTCAGCCCGGTCACCAGGGCCGGCAGCGGCTGCACCTCCAGGGCGACGAAGACGAAGAAGATCATGACCAGCACCGGCATGGCCCGGAAGAACTCCACCAGCAGCGTGCTCACCCACCGCACCGGCCGGTGCTCGGACAGCCGTCCGGTGGCCAGCACGGCACCCAGCGCCAGCGCCAGGACGGCGGCGAGCGCGAACGCCTTCAGGGTGTTGCCGAGGCCGCGCAGCAGCAGCTCCTGTACGCCCACGTAACCGAACGGCCGCCACTTGACGTAGGCGAACTGCCCGGTGTCGACAAGGAGATGAATCACCCATGCCACCAGCGCGAGGAGGGCGAGCGCTGCGACGATCCCGTAGACCAGGTGCCTGGCCCGCGCCCTGGGCCCGGGGATGTCGTAGAGCGCCGAGGGCGCGTCCTGTCCGGTGCGCGGCGCTCGCTTCGGGCTCAGCGCGGTGAGGCTCATCGGGCCACCCCCCAGCGCCGTTCCATCGCGTGGAAGAGGGCGCTGATCGTCAGCGTCAGGATCAGATAGCCCACCGCGATCCACACGAAGCTCCAGATGACGCTGTAGCCGTTCTCGCTGAGCGTCTTGTAGGTGCTCAGCAGCTCGACGACGCTGAACGAGCCGGCGATCGCGGAGTTCTTGGTGAGCGCGATCAACGTGGAGCCGATCGGCGCGATCACGCTGCGGAACGCCTGCGGCAGCACCACCGCGCCCAGCGTCTGGCCGAAGGTCATGCCCAGGCTGCGGGCCGCCTCGCCCTGGCCGACCGGCACGGTGTTGATCCCGGAGCGCACCGCCTCGCAGATGAACGCGGAGGTGTAGCAGCCCAGCGCCAGCACCGCGAACAGCTCGAACGGCAGCGCGACACCGAAGCGGGGCAGTCCCAGCAGCATCGCGAAGAACAGCAGCGTCAGCGGGGTGTTGCGCAGCACCGTCACCCACGCGGTTCCCACCACGCGCAGGGCCCGCACCGGCGCCACCCGGAACCCCGCCATCACCACACCCACCCCGAGCGCCAGCAGCGAGGAGTAGACGGTGAGCTTGACGGTGCCCCAGAAGCCCTCGCCGTAGAGGGAGAAGTTCTGTGTCAGTACGTCCATGGAGCCGTTCGCTCTCCTCTCAGCGCGTCAGCGCCGGGTCGACGCGGGGCGGCTTCGGGGCCGGGCGGCCGGAGAGGCCGAGGGTGACCTGGTAGGCCCGCTTCCAGTCGCCGTCCTTCTCGCGTGCGGTGATCGCCTCGTCCAGCGCCCTGGCCAGCGCGCGGTCCTGGCGGGGGACACCGATGCCGTACGGCTCCTTCGAGAACGCCTTGCCGACGACCTTCAGCGCTCCGGGGTCCTTGGCGGCGTAGCCCAGCAGGATGGTGTCGTCCGTGGTGACCGCGTCGACCTGGTTGTTGAGGAGGTTGTCGACGCAGATGGCGTAGCTGTCGTAGGCGACCGCTTCGGCACGCGGGTAGTCCGACTGGATCCGCTGGAGCGGGGTGGAGCCGACGGCGGAGCAGATCTTCCTGCCCGCCATGTCCTGCGGCCCCCTCAGCCGCTTCTCGTCCTTGCGCACCAGCAGCCGCTGCCCGGCGATGTAGTAGGGCCCGGCGAAGCCGACCAGTTTCTTGCGGCCCTCGTTGATGGTGTAGGTGCCGACGTAGTAGTCGATCTGGCCGTTCTGCAGGGCTGTCTCGCGGTTGGCCGAGGCGATGGCCTTGTACTCGATCTGCCTGCCCGGAGCGAAGCCCAGCGAGGCGGCCATCATTTTGGCGATCTCCACGTCGAAGCCCGTGAACGTGCCAGTGGCCGGGTTCTTCTCGCCCATGCCCGGCTGGTCCTCCTTGACGCCGACGATCAGCTTTCCGCGCTCACGGGCGCTCTTCCAGGTGGGCGAGGAGGGGAGGGAGAAGCTCGTGTCCACCGCGTAGTGCGGCAGCTTGCCGGGCTGCGGACCGCGCGCGGGCGGGCTGCCGGCGGCCCCGCACGCTGCGGTGCCCAGCAGCAGCGCGGCGGCCAGCGCACGGCCGAGCACGGCGACGACGCGGTGCGGCGGATGCGGAGCAGGTGTACGCACGACCGGCCCCTCT
Source organism: Streptomyces oryzae (assembly GCF_017676365.1). Taxonomy (GTDB): domain Bacteria; phylum Actinomycetota; class Actinomycetes; order Streptomycetales; family Streptomycetaceae; genus Streptomyces; species Streptomyces oryzae. The sequence goes on along the minus strand of NZ_JADKMA010000121.1, from coordinate 1,603 downwards.
CAGTGCTTGAGGATCTTGGAGAGGAAGTCCTGGGCGCGCTCGCTGCGGGGCGCGGTGAAGAACTCTTCCGGTGAGCGGTCCTCGACGATGCGGCCGTCGGCCATGAACACCACGCGGTTGGCCGCCGAGCGCGCGAAGCCCATCTCGTGGGTGACGACGACCATCGTCATACCGTCCCGGGCCAGCTGCTGCATGACCTCGAGGACCTCACTGATCATCTCCGGGTCGAGTGCCGAGGTCGGCTCGTCGAACAGCAGCGCCTGCGGGTCCATGGCCAGCGCCCGCGCGATGGCCACCCGCTGCTGCTGGCCGCCGGACAACTGCGCCGGGTATTTCTGCGCGTGCTCGACGAGACCGACCCTGCGCAGCAGCTCATGGGCCTGTGCGTGGGCCTCGTCCTTCCTCTTGCGGCGCACCTTGACGGGCGCGAGCGCCACATTGGCCAGCACGGTCTTGTGCGCGAAGAGGTTGAAGGACTGGAAGACCATGCCCACTTCGGTACGCAGCCGGGCCAGCTCCCGGCCCTCCGCGGGAAGGGGCTGCCCCGCCAGGGTGATGGTGCCGGAACCGATGGTCTCGAGCCGGTTGATGGTGCGGCACAGGGTCGACTTGCCGGAGCCCGAGGGACCGATGACGACGACAACCTCACCGCGGCCGACCGTGAGATCGATGTCTTTGAGCACGTGCAGAGCGCCGTAGTGCTTGTTGACTCCGCGCAGCTCGATCAGCGGTTCCATAGGAAGGGGAAGCTATCGGGCCGAATGGGTCATTACCGGGATGACACGCAGGACGGGTGCATCCACCGGGCGGCGTACCGTCGGACCACCTGCCGCCGCCCTCGCACCGTCAGTCCTCGCTGACCTCCGCGTACGCCTGGGACAGCTCCGGCGAGCCCGTCTCGGCCCAGGCGCCGCCCTCCTCCAGCACATCCACCTCCCGCCCGGACGGCAGCCGCACCACAGGCTGGCCGTCCGGCCACCGCGTCCACCGGGCACCGGGTACGGCCCGCACCATCACCGTGCCCAGATAGAGCCCGGCGTCGGTGCCGAGCCACGGGGTGACCTCCGGGTCCTCCCGCCAGTGCGGGAGCAGTTGGTCCAGCGCGGCCAAGGACTCCACGGAGTCGTCGAGTTCGACCCCGGCGGCACGCGCGTGCCCGCGCAGCAGTTCGCACTCGGAGAGAAGCTGCGCCGCGCCCCCCGCCTCGTCCAACAGCTGATCCGTCGGTGCAGCCGCCCCTTCGGCATCCGGGTGGGGCTTGCGCCAGTTGTCCAGAAAGGGGAAGTCCATGCCCATCAGCGTGGCATTCTCACGCCCGTGGGCACCATAGGCGCGCTGCTTGAAGGGCCCGTTCCGGTTTGAGCTGCCGGACACCTTGACGACGCGTCAGGGCCTCTCTAACTTCACCCCGCCTCGGTGGAATCCGGGGAGCACACAAGGCTGTTGGAGTCCCACGAGAGGGCATCACGTGCGCAGACGTACCTGGATCAGATCCCTCACCGTTCTGGTGGCCGCCGTATCCGCGACCGCACCGACCCTGGCGGCGACCGCAACCGCGCAGGACCGCACCCAGCTCACAGCGCAGCCCGCCACAACCCCCGCT
>NZ_JADKMA010000120.1 GCF_017676365.1 Streptomyces oryzae | reverse complement strand
GCTTCCCCCGCAGCCCCGCCCGCGCAGCCGGTGCGGCTGTCGAAGATCACGTTGACGAAGGCGGCGCCCGCGGTGTCGCTGACCAAGCAGGGCGCCACCTCGGGAGCGATGCGGGTCAATCTCACGTGGAGCGCGCGCAGGCCGGCGCGCGGCTGGATGAAGAAGGGCAAGGGCGCCGTCCGGCTGGAGAACGTCGACCTGGACCTGTCCTGTCTGTGGGAACTGCAGAACGGGGAAAAGGGGATCGTCCACCCCATCAACAACCGGTTCGGCTCGTTCGACCAGCCGCCCTACGTCCGGCTGGACCAGGACGACAGGACCGGATCGAGCGCGACGGGTGAGAACCTGGTGATCAACCTTGATCACGCTGCCGAGATCAAGCGTCTGCTGGTGTTCGTGGTCATCTACTCCGGGGCGTCGAACTTCGCGGGCCTTGACGGGGTCGCCACGCTGTATCCGCTGACCGGCCCGCCCATCGAGATGCACCTGGACGAGTGCACCGTGCCCGCGCCGGTCGCCGCGATCGCGCTGATCGAGAACGTGGGCGGCGAACTGATCGTCCGCCGGGAGGCGAAGTACATCGTGCTGCAGCCCGGAATCCTCAAGCAGCAGGCCGTGGACCTCGAGTACGGCTGGGGGATGACCTGGAACGCGGCGAGCAAGGACTGAGGAGGCACGCCCCGTCACGGGCGCGGGGAACTGCGCGACGGGCCACAAGCCCTACGTATGCGGGACGACTGCCACCGGGGGCGTCGCATGGTGGAGGGCCGCCTGGGTGACGGGCCCCAGGCGGGGGCCGAGCGCCGGGCGCCGGGTGCGTCGGCCGACCACGAGCAGCGAAGCGTCGTCGGACCATTCGATCAGGCTCCGTGCCGCGTTCCCCGGCGCCGCCCGCTCGTCCACCGTGACCTGTGGGTACTGCTCGCGCCAGGGGAGGAGAGCCGTCGCGAGCAGCTGGTGCTCCCGTTGCCCGATCTCGGTCCGTTCGTGCTGGTCGACCATTCGCGGGCCGTAGGTGAAGACAGGCGGCAGCTTCCACACGTGGATCGCCCGCAGGGTCGCCCCTCGCAGCGCGGCGGCCTCGAAGGCGTACTGCAGAACCGTCCTGCTGGGCTGGACCAGGTCGAGCCCCACCACGACGGGACCGGCAGGCGGGTGCGCCGGAGGTGCCTGGTCCTCCCGCACCTCCTCGTCCGCGTAGGTGGCGCGTACGAGGACGACTGGACCCTTGGCTCGCGCCGTGACCTCCTGTCCGACGGAGCCCAGGAGGAACCCGGTGGTCCGGCCGAGAGCCCGGGAGCCCAGCACCAGGAGGGGTGATTCCTCCGCCAGGTCGATCAGCACATCGGCGGGCACTCCTGGCACGCTCAGCCGTTCGATCTCCAGGTCGGGATGGCGTTCCGTCACCCGGTCCGCTGCGCGCCGGGGCATGTGCTCGATCCACTCGTGTTCCTTGTCGGGATCGGTGCTGAACCTGTGGGGCTGCCAGTGCCAGACGTGTACCAGCCGGAGGGGCAGGCCGCGTCGCTCAGCCTCCAGCGCGGCCCAGTCGACGGCTGCCTGGCTCTCCGCCGAGCCGTCGAAACCCACTGTGATCGTGCCCGCCATGCGCGCCTCAGCCTCCGTGTCACGGTTCCGCCTGCGCTGTCCTTGCCCTCATAAGGAGTGAACCCGCTGCCGGCCTTCCCTGCACGGCGTTGTACGGCGCGGTGGCCGCCGACCGGGTGAGGGGGCACGCTGGAGGGGGGTGAGGAGGTGAGCGATGTCGGCGGCGGTCATCAATGACACGACGGTGACGGAGCTGGTCGGCGACGCGGTCGCGGCTCCGTCGATGCACAACGCCCAGCCATGGCGGTTCCTGTATCACCGCCGGGACCGGACCATCGATCTGTACGCCGATCCGTTGCGGGCGATGCCGACGGCTGATCCGGAGGGCAGGGCGCTGCGGATCGGCTGCGGGGCCGCACTGCTGAATCTGCGGGTGGCGGCCTGGCATGCCGGTCTGTGCCCGGAGGTCTCCGTCTCCGGCGAGCGGGATGCCTCGGAGCCGGTGGCGACTGTGCGGCTCCGGGAGGCGGCGCCGCACGAGATCGATCACGACCTCGCGGGGCTGTACGAGATGATCGGGCAGCGGCACACCAGCCGGTATCCGTACGCGGAGGAGCCGCTTCCCGACCGGCTGCGGCAGCGGCTGAGCGGGCAGGCGCAGGCCGAAGGGGCGATGCTGAGCTTCCCCACCGGGTGGCACCTCGCGCTCCTCCTCGATGTCATCGAGGAGGCCGAGTCCGACTCGGCGTACACCGGTGACCCGGACGAGCGCAAGTGGGTGCGTACGGGTACGGCGGAGTCGGACACCGCACCGGACGGTATCCCCGAGTACAGCCTGGGAGCGCGGAAGCGGGAGGGGCGGGCACCGGTGCGCGACTTCGCTCGCGGCCATGCGGTCACCGACCGGGGCGCCGCGGCCTTCGAGCGCACGCCGCAGCTCGCGGTGGTATCGACGCAGGACGACGATCCCGGGGAGTGGCTGGCCGCCGGGCAGGCCATGGAGCGGGTGCTGCTGCTGGCGACGCGTGAGGGAGTCGCCAGCTCGTTCGCCACCCAGGCCCTGGAGCGCTCTCATCTGCGCTGGCTGCTGCGCGACCCGGTGCGCGGCGCGGGTCCCGTGCAGATGATCCTGCGCCTGGGCTACGGCCCGATGGGCGCCCGCACGCCCCGCCGTGCCGCACGGGATGTCCTGGAGATCACTCCGTAAGGAGGCTCGTTCGCAAGGGAGCGCGACATGGCTCAGGTCGTCACAGCGGGGGTCGATGGCACCCCGGAAAGCACAGCCGCGGCCCACTGGGCGGCCCGTGAGGCCATCGCACGTGAATCCTCGCTCCAGCTCGTCCATGTGCAGGCCGAGGAGAGCACGCTGGACCGGATGGTCGCCCCGGACGAGAGCGATACGGCACGGCGCGACGCCGAACAGTTCGTCCGCGACGCGGCTGCCGAACTGGCGGACCACTTTCCCGGCTTGGACATCAGTACGAAGGCGGCCGTGGCGGAGCCGGCCTGGGCGCTCACGGAGTTTTCCCGTACGTCGGAACTGCTGGTCACCGGGTCCCGCGGGCTCAGCAGCCTCGGGGGCTTTCTGGTCGGATCCGTCGCCCTGCGCCTTGTCGCTCACGCACAGTGCCCTGTCGTGCTCGTACGGGCCGAGGCGACCGACATGCCGTACGAGCGCATCGTCGTCGGCGTGGACATCCGGTATCCGTGCGACGAGTTGCTGGATTTCGCTTTCGAGGCGGCCCGGCGGCGGTCGGTGCCGCTGGTGATCCGGCACGGCTGGGAACCGCGCCCCTACTACGGGGCGCGCCCCATGCCCTTGGCCGTTCTCGCGCTGGAGGACGTGCTGAACGAACGCGCCGACGCCCTGGCGGAGACGGTGCGGCCGTGGAGCGAGAGGTTCCCCGAGGTGCAGGTGGATGCGCGGGCGGTACTCGAACAGCCTGCTGCGTTGCTGGTGGAAGCTGCCCAGGGCGGGGTTTTGCTGGTGGTCGGCCGGCGGGAGCACACGTCGCGTCTCGGCCCCCTGGTCGGGCCGGTCGCGCACGCCGTCATGCATCACTCCCGCGCCCCTGTCGCGGTTGTCCCGCACAAGTGACGGTCGATTCCCGGCGCGACAGTCGCCCGGTTCAGTCCGGTCGGCGGAGTCCGGCGATGAGGAGCTCGACCAGGTGGCGCGCGTTGTAGCGGGGGTCGCTGTCCGCGCCGATGCAGAGGTTGCCGACGCCGCGCATGAGTTCGTAGGCGTCCAGGCCGGGCCGGATCTCGCCGGAAGCGGCTGCCGCGTCGAGCAGTTGGGTGCACACAGGTACGAGGCGGTCGAGGAAGTAGGCGTGCAGGGTGTCGAAGCCGGTGTTCTCGGGCTGCAGTACGGCGGCGAGCCCGTGCTTGGTGACCAGGAAGTCGACGAACTGGTCGACCCATTGCCCCAGCGCCGCGTAAGGCGTTGCGCTGCTCGCCAGCAGGGCTGGACCGGCCTCGGCGCAGGCTTCGACCTGGTGCCGGTAGACGGCGACGATGAGGTCTGCGCGAGTGGGGAAGTGCCGGTAGATGGTGCCCACCCCCACACCTGCCTCGGCCGCGATGTCGCGCACCGGCGCCTCCACGCCTGACGCGACGAAGACCGCGGCAGCCGCGTCGAGCAGCGTCTCCTCGTTGCGTCGGGCGTCCGCCCGTTTGGACCGGGCCGCCTGCCCCGCGCCGTCCTCCCTGGCCTGCACCGCGCCGCTCCCTCCACCACCGGGCCCGTACCGACCCGGGCTTGCCAAATCGGAACGACACTCCGTACGCTTTCCGGAGCGAGGTTCCGGTTGCCTATGATGCCAGAGTGCGTGTCCGGTCACCAATTCGACGCCGGGCTCGCGCGGCGTGCCGGCGGCTGCGTGGGCGCGGACGAGGGGGGAGTTGGACCTTGGATCCGGCGAGGGAAACCCGGTGAGGGAAACAGCAGTCGGCGGTCGTCCCGTGGTGCGGTACCGCTCCCCGGTTCTCGACAGCGCCCGGTGGCAGGGCTTTCGGTTCCGCGACGGCGACATCGTGATCAGTACGCCGCCCAAGTGCGGCACCACATGGATGCAGATGATCTGCGCCCTGCTCGTCCACGGCACCGCCGAGTTCCCTTGCGAGCTGACCAGCATGTCGCCCTGGCTGGACACGCTCTACCGGGACCGCGACGAGGTGATGGCCGCGCTGGAGGCGCAGTCGCACCGCCGGTTCATCAAGTCCCACACCCCGATGGACGGGCTCCCGTACGACGAGCGCGTGACGTATGTGTGCGTGGGCCGCGACCCCCGCGACGTCAGCCTGTCGATCCAGCACCACATGGCCAACATCGACCCGGCCGCCGTTGCCCGCGCCCGCGCGGCGTCGGGCGGTGAGCAGGCGGCCGAGGACGTGGCCCGGCGGGTGAGGGAAGGTGCCGAACCGGGCGCCGAAGGCTTCCGGCGCTGGGTCGAGAACCCGGCCCCGGTGACCCAGGCCCCGGCGAGCCTGCGCTACACGCTGCACCACTTGCGGACGTTCTGGGATGCCCAGGAGCTCGCCAACGTGGTGCTGCTGCACTATGACGACCTCAAGTCCGATCTCGCGGGGAGCATGCGCGGCCTCGCACGGCGGCTCGGTATCGCGGTGGACGAGGAGAGCTTTCCCGGCCTGGTGCGGGCGGCGACCTTCGAGGCGATGCGCGGCCGGGCAGGGCAACTCGTCCCCGAGGCCGGGATGGCCCTGTGGCGCAACCCCCGTGACTTCTTCCACCGTGGCTCGTCCGGCCAGTGGAAGGACGTCCTCACCGAGCGGGAGCTGCGCCGGTACGCGGAGGTGACCACCGAGTGCGCCCCTCCCGGCCTTGCGGCCTGGCTGCACCGGACCCACCCCCTGCCGGCCGAGCCCCTGCCGGCCGCCCCGCAGAACTGAGCGGCGCGCCGGCTCCGGCCACCGCGCGGACCGGCCGGTCAGCCGGTGCGGCGGGAGCGGGCCAGAGCCAGCCCACCGAGGGTCATGGCGGCCAGCCCCACGACCAGTGCCACGAAGGCCCCTCCCAGCCCGTTGCCGGTGCCGAGGCCGCCGGAGGCGGTGGCCGCGACCACTCCACCCAGGGCCGCGCCGGCCAGCCCCGTCACGAGGGCGACGATTGCCCCGCTCCGCCTGGACAAGGTGCCGATGCGGCCGGAGGCGCGGGCGAGGACCAGCCCGCCGACGACCACACCGGCCAGCGCCACCAGCGCGGCGACGATCGCCCCGAGCCGTCCTGCGCTCATGGCGTAGACGCCTGCGGTTCCGGCGGCGGTGGGCACAAATCCGCCAACTGACATGGGGCGCTCCTTCGTTCCTTGCAGCCGGCGTCTTCTCCGTGCGGCCGCAGTCTTCATGTGCGGCTGATGCCGTTTCGTGCGGCTGACGCCGTCCTCGTGCGATTGACGCCGTGCTCGTGCGGCTGATGTCCCTGATCGTCGCGCTCGGACCCGCCACCGGTCGTCCAGCGGCCGCAGGCACTTCGCGCTGCCGCGGACGGTGCACCCTCTTGCTGCGGACGCCGCAGGCGGCGGCAACGTACCGCGTGTGCGGTATTGCTCGGTGCGCAGGCTTGGTGGCCCTGGGCGCGCTGGACGTCCGCGTATGCGGCCGAGTGTCCGGGCCATGTCCCGACGCCCGGCCGGCCGGTTGACTGCCGGCAGGACAGATCGAACGGGGGTTGCTGGGATGCCGGCTCTTCGCACTGCCGTCCTGCTCGGGGCGACGCTCACCACCGGACTCGGTGCCGGGCTCTTCTACTCCTATGCCTGCTCGGTGATGCCGGGGCTGGCCCGCGCTGACGACCGGAGTTTCGTCGAGGTGATGCAGCGGATCAACGTGGCCATTCTCAATGGCTGGTTCATGCTCTCCTTCCTGGGCTCCGTGGTTCTGATCGTGGCCGCCGGCGCACTCGAACTGGGGGGCGGCGGCAGCCGTACCATGCTGCTGTGGATCAGCGCGGCAGCCGTCTTCCAGCTGGCCGTTCTGGTGATCACCGGCGTGGTCAACGTCCCGCTCAACAACCGCCTCGCCGCGGCCGGTTCACCAGGCGGGACCTCCGACCTCGGCGCCGTCAGAGCTGCCTTCGAGACCACGTGGGTCCGGTGGAACCTCGTTCGCGCCCTGTCCTCCACCGCCGCCTTCGCCTGCATGGCCTGGGCCCTCCGGCTCTCGGCCCGGACCCCCGCCGGGGGCTGATCATGGCCGGTTTAAGGTGGTGGTCACCAAGTTGATCGGAGCACGACATGCGTCGCCTTGCCCTTGCCCTCTTCGCCGTTATGGCCCTCGCGCTCACGGGGTGCGCGCAGGATTTCGACCCAGGCCCCAAGGGCCGGGTCACCGAAAAGGTCAAGGACGGGAAGAAGTTCTACCTGGTGGTCGATCCCGCCAAGGGCGGCGGCAAGAAGAAGTTCCGCGTCAGCAAGTACGACTACCACGACTGCAACCGCGGCTCGAAGTACCCCAAGTGCGTTGACGACTAGAGCTCGTTGACCGGCGGATCTTGCTGATCGGCGTCGGTGGGATGGGCAGGGTGCGCGGCCCAGGGAGACGCGCCCTGGTGGCCTCCGGTCAGGTGTCCAGGGGCAGTATCCGGACCAGACCCACCCAGTTCACCTCATCCGCCCTGGTGTGGGTGGCGCGGACCCGCCATCGGCCGGCGGGCAGCGGGACCAGGGCGTGAGCCGGCATCCCGTCGCGGGCCGGATACCCGGCGTCCAGTCCGGCGCCCGACTCGGCGGAGTCCATGAGCACGCCGGGGCCGTCCGAAACCCATGAGCCGCACTCCTCCCATTCGGTTGCGGGGTCCGCGAGGACGGTCTGCGCTGCGGCCGTCAGCCCGTCAGCGGAATCGGCGGCGAGCCGGCGCAGGAACGCTCGGTGCTCCGGTAGGTAGCAACTGCTCGCCGGCTCGTCCGCGAGCACCAGCGCCTGCGCGCCGCCGTTGCCTACGGCTGCCGCACCGGCCAGACCGTCCACCGCGCAGGCCCGGTCGTAGTCGTCCGGAGCAGTCGCGTCTCCCGCCATGACCCCGCTCTCCGTGCAGCCGCTCCACACCGCCAGCGCGGACACGGGCACGACGACCAGCGGCCCGCCCGTCGCGTCCACCCACACGGGCGCGGCGTCGGACACATCGGCTGCGACGAATGACCAAATGCTCATCCCGCCAGTCTCCCCTTGCCCACGGACAGAGACCCTGGCCTCCCATGGCGCCGAGCGCCCGGTCCGCCCGTGCGGTGAGCGTGTCGGCGTCAGGTCCCGCGTAGCCTCTTCCTGTGTCAGCCTCCCGTCTGCATCGTGTCGCCGTCCTGGTGCTCGAGGGTGCGAAGCCGCTCGATGTCGGAATTCCCGCGCAGGTTTTCACGACCCGCGCGAGCATGCCGTACGAGGTGCGGGTGTGCGGGGCGGCACCCGGGCTGGTGACCGGGGGCGACGGCCTCGCGTACTACGTGGACCACGGCCTCGACGCCGTTGCGTGGGCCGACATCGTCTTCGTGCCCGGCTACCGGTTCCCGGACCGTGACGACCCGCCGCGGGCCGTCGTGGATGCGCTGATCGCGGCCCACGACCGGGGTGCGCGGCTCGCCGCCATCTCCACGGGCGCGTTCGCGCTCGCGGCCACCGGCCTGCTCGACGGCAGGCGCGCCACGACGCACTGGCACTACACGCGGGCACTCATGGCCAGGCATCCGCGCGTCCATGTCGATGAGAACGTGCTGTTCGTGGACGAGGGCAGCGTGCTCACCTCGGCCGGCGCGGCCTCAGGTATCGACCTGTGCCTGCACATCCTGCGCGGCGACCTCGGAGTGGCCGCGTCCAACCACGCGGCGCGGCGTCTGGTCGCGGCTCCCTACCGCAGCGGCGGTCAGGCCCAGTACGTGCCGCGCAGCGTCCCCGAGCCGCTCGGCGAGCGGTTCGGCGCCACCCGCGAGTGGGCGCTGCACCGGCTCGGCGAGCCACTCACCCTCGACATACTGGCGCGGCAGGCGGGGGTCTCACCGCGTACGTTCTCCCGGCGCTTCGTCGAGGAGACCGGCTACACGCCGATGCAGTGGGTGATGCGCGCCCGCATCGACCTGGCCCGTGAACTGCTGGAGCGCTCGCAGCGCAGCGTCGAGCAGATCGCCGCCGACGTCGGGCTCGGCACCGGCGCGAACCTGCGGCTGCACTTCCAGCGCATCCTCGGCACCACACCGAGCGAATACCGGCGCACCTTCACCCAGGGCGAGTGACTCTGCCCGGCCCGCTGGCGGGATCCTTTTGAACCATGGCGATACCGCCACTGTCAGCGGCGCCGGCCGCGGGCGAGCCTGGGGGGTGAAAGGAAGGGACATCACTCATGACTCGCATCGCCATCAACGGGTTCGGCCGCATCGGACGCAATGTGCTGCGCGCGCTGCTGGAGCGCGACAGCGACCTCGAGATCGTCGCTGTCAACGACCTGACGGAGCCCGCCGCTCTCGCCCGGCTGCTCGCCTACGACAGCACGGCGGGCCGGCTCGGGCGCCCGGTGACCGTCGACGGTGAAGCGCTCGTGGTCGACGGCCGCCGGATCACGGTGCTGGCCGAGCGCGAACCGGCGCAGCTGCCGTGGGCCGAACTCGGCGTCGACATCGCCCTGGAGGCCACCGGCCGCTTCACCTCGGCGAAGGCCGCCCGCGCCCACCTCGACGCGGGCGCGAAGAAGGTCCTCGTCAGCGCGCCGTCGGACGGCGCCGACGTCACGCTCGCGCTCGGGGTCAACACCGACGCCTACGACCCGGCCCTGCACACGATCGTCTCGAACGCCTCCTGCACCACCAACGCGCTCGCGCCGCTGGCCGCGGTCCTGGACGAACTCGCCGGTATCGAGCACGGGTTCATGACGACGGTGCACGCCTATACGCAGGAGCAGAACCTGCAGGACGGTCCGCACCGCGACCCCCGCCGTGCCCGGGCCGCAGGCGTCAACATCGTGCCGACCACGACCGGCGCCGCCAAGGCGATCGGCCTGGTGCTGCCGAGGCTCGACGGCAAGCTGTCGGGCGACTCGATCCGCGTACCGGTGCCGGTGGGCTCGATCGTGGAGCTCAACACGACCGTCGCCCGCGACGTGACGCGCGACGACGTGCTGGCGGCGTACCGCACCGCGGCGGAGGGGCCGCTCGCCGGCATCCTCGAGTACTCGGACGACCCGCTCGTCTCGTCCGACATCACAGGAAACCCCGCCTCTTCCATCTTCGACTCGGCCCTCACCCGCGTCGACGGCCGCCACGTCAAGGTGGTCGCCTGGTACGACAACGAGTGGGGCTTCTCCAACCGCGTGATCGACACGCTCGAGCTGCTCGCCGCCCGCTGACCGGACGCCGGGGCGGCCCCGCGCCGGACACCGCCCGGCGCGGTCGCCGTCCGTCAGTCGCGCTCGGCGAGCATCGCCACCGACTCGTCGGCGCTCAACCGCGTACGGCGTTCCACCTCGGCTGCGATGCGTCCGGGATCGCCGTCGCGGATGGCCTCGACCAGCTGTTCGTCGGTCGGGTGCCGCCGGAGTCGTCAGCCACCGCGCGTGCGGCGAGGGTCTCCAGGGCCACCCGAGCTGCCGAGCACGGTCATACGGCGCAGATGGTCGAGGAAGGTGCGGGTGGCGGGATGGGTGGGAGTGCGGGGCCAGACCACCCGGACCGTCACGGGAGGTGCGTCCGCCAAGGGCCGGTAGCAGACACCGGGATGGGGGTGGCTGTGCTCGGTGCTCTCGGCGGTGACGCCCACCGCTTCTCCTGTGGCGATGACCGTGAGCCACTCGTCCACGTTGGCCACCTCGAATGTGCGGGGCCGCGGAATTCCGGACCACAGGTCGGCCGTGGTGGCGGAGGTGGCGCACAGCACCACCGGCCGGTCGGCGAGTTCGGCCAGGCGTACCGCCGGGCGACCGGCCAGTGCGTCGCTCTCCGGGAGGGCGGCCAGGCGCCGCTCCCGGTACAGCGGCCGGACTTCCAGGTCGGCACCCGGTGCGGGCTCCGTGCGCAGCAGCGCCGCGTCGATCTCACCGCGGCGGAGCGCCGCCTCCGGGTCGTCGGGGCGGTGTACGCGCAGCGGGATGTCGGGGTACCGCTCACGCCAGGAGCGCAGCAGGGGCACGGTGTGCTCGCCGAGTGCCGACCAGGCGAAGCCGATGCGCAGCGACCGCACTCCGGCCGCCGCCTCCGACAGCGCGTCGTCCAGCTGGTGAAGGATCGAGTGGGCCCGCTCGTACAGCCGTCGGCCGGCGTCGGTCAGGTCGAGGGCGCGGGTGGTGCGCTCCACGAGGCGTACGCCGAGGCGGCTCTCCAGCTGCTCCAGAGTGCGCGACAGTGCGGGCTGGCTGACGCGGAGCACGGCTGCGGCGCCGGTGATCGTGCCCTCGTCGCCGATCGCCGTCAGTGCCCGCAGATGCCGCAGCTCCACATTCATAACCCCTGAGCATAAGTCCGCCGCAGAAGGTATTTCCCTCGGGCTGCGAGCCGGTCCTAGCGTCGCGGCCATGAAGATTCTCCTCATCGGCGCCACCGGCACGCTCGGTACGGCCGTCGGCAAGACCCTGTCCGTCCGCGGACACGAAGTTCTCACCGTGGGGCGCAGCGGCGGCGACCTGCGGCACGACATCGCCGACCCGGCGCAGGTCGCCGAGGTCTACGCGCATGCCGGACAGATCGACGCGGTGGTCAGCACCGCAGGCGACGTGCCGTTCAAACCCGTCACCGGGATGCTGCCCGAGGACTACCTGTCGGCCTTCCACGGCAAGGTGCTCAGCCAGATCGAGCTGGTGCGGCAGGGAGTTCCCCGTATCGCGGAACGGGGCTCCTTCACGCTGATCACCGGCATACTGGCCCACGAACCGATCCCCACCGGCAGCGCGGCGGCCATGGCGAACGGCGCCGTGGAGGCGTTCGTGCGGGCTGCCGCCATCGAGATCGCGCCGCAGCGCATCAACGCCGTGAGCCCCACGGTGTTCACCGAGAGCCTGGAGGACTACGGGGACTACTTCCCGGGTGTGCCCCCGGTCGGTCTCGCCGAGGTCGCACAGGCGTATGTCCGCTCCGTCGAGGGCGCGCAGACCGGGCAGATCTACGCGCTGTAATGCTCGTTCGCCCAGCTCAGGGCTTCCGCACCAGGCGGAGGCCCTGGGTGGATTCCCGGATTCCCGGAGGTGTACGGCTCCATGCGGATCATTGTTGTGGGCGCCGGTGCGGTCGGCCTGGCGAGTGCCTACCGGCTGGCCAGGAGCGGCTGCGACGTGCTCGTACTCGATGCGCGGCGCCCGGGCTCCGCGGCCACACACGGCAACGCCGCCAAGATCGCCCTGGCGGAGAGCGGTCCGGTGCCGGCCCCCGGCGTCGTCCTTCAGGGCCTGAAGTGGATGCTGAAGCCCGACAGCCCGCTGTACGTCAAGCCCTCACTCGCGCCCGGCTTCGTCAAGTTCATGCTGAGCATGGCCCGGCACTGCACCGCGCGGGACTTCCGCAACGGCCTGGAGACCCACCTGCGTCTGGCGGAGGGCACCACGGACCTGCTCGACGACTGGAACCGGGACGGCATCTCCTTCGAGATGCACCGGAAGGGTGTACTGCTCGCCTTCGAGACCCGCCAGCGGTACGAGGAACAGTGCGCCTGGCTCGATGTCTTCGAGCGGTTCGGCATGGTGCCCGGGCAACTGCACGGGGACGCCGTCCAGGAGCGGGAGCCCGCGCTCAACGCGCGGACCCGGCACGGCCTGTTCTTCCCGGACGACCGGCAGGTCGAGCCCGACTCCCTCACCGCCGGCCTGCTGAAGCGCTGTCAGGACTTGGGCGTGGAGATCCATGAGCACACTCCGGTACGCCGCTTCCTGCGCCAGGGCGGCACCGTCACCGGCGTACTGACCGACAAGGGCGAGTTCACCGGCGACACCCTCCTGTTGGCGGCCGGGGTGTGGACCGGACGGCTGAGCCGGCGGCTGGGCGTCCCGCTGCCCATCCGGCCAGGCAAGGGATACAGCGTCGACTACGCACCGGCGCCCGTGCAGCTGCGCACCTCCCTCACCCTGGAGGACGCCCGGGTCGCGGTGACCCCGCTGAGCGGCTTCCTGCGGCTGGCCGGAACGATGGAGTTCGGCGGTCTGGAGGAGAACATCGACCCCCGCCGGGTAGCAGCCATCAAGCGGGCCGCGGCCGACGCCTTCACCGGCTGGGACAACCCGCCGGGCGAGGCCGCCCCCTGGGCGGGGATGCGGCCCATGACCCCGGACGGTCTGCCCGTCATCGGCCGGCTCCACCCGCTGCCCAACGTCTACGTCGCCTCCGGCCACGGCATGCTCGGCCTGACCCTGGCCCCGGCGACCGCCGAGATCATCTCCGAGGCCATCACCCGGCACCGTCTGCCAGCGCTCGCCGAGGCGGTCTCGCCGCGCCGCTTCGCCTAGCTGTCGGTGGCCGCTCTCTCTGCGGGTGCGCCGCCCCTCTGGTCCGTTCGAACGCTGACCCCTGCGCTCTGGAGAACTCTCGATGACCACTGAGCCCTTCACCGGCATCCTCACCGCCGTCGTCACCCCCTTGACCGGTGACGCCTCCGCCGTAGACGCGGCGGGCGTCAAGCGCCAGGCCGAGCACATCATTTCCGGCGGCATACACGGCCTTGTGCCCGGCGGCAGCACAGGCGAGTTCACCACGCTCACGCTGGACGAGCGCAAGCAGGCCAACGAGCTGTACGTCGAGGCCGCCGCCGGGCGCGTGCCGGTCGTCGCAGGCACCGGTGCTCTCAGCACGGGCGAGACCGTCGAGTTGAGCGTCCATGCCGAGAAAGCCGGGGCTGCGGCCGTGATGATCGTGCCGCCGTTCTACGACGCGCCGGACTTCGAGGAACTGCTCGCCCACTACGGGGCGGTCTCGGACGCGGTCGACATCCCGATCATGTACTACAACATCCCGTCCGCCACCGGCGTCCAGCTCACCCCCGAACAGCTGGCGAGGCTGGCCAGGGAGACGGCGGTCACCTCGTACAAGGACACTGGTGGCGACTTCGCCTGGTTCTCGGCCGTCAAGGAGCTGCACGCACAGGACATCACCGCCCTCAACGGCTGGGACACCCTCACCTTCGCCGCCCTCGCGAGCGGCGCGCAGGCGGGCGTGTGGGGAACCGCCGGCGTGATCCCCCGGCTGTGCGCCGAGCTGTACGAAGCGCTCGGAGTCCGGGGCGACCTGCACGCCGGGCGCGAACTGTGGAGCAGGATCTTCCCGATCTGCCGGTTCCTGGAATCCCACAATTACGCGTGCGGCATCAAGACCGGCGTGGAGCTCGTGGGCGTGAGCGCGGGCCCCACCCGCCGTCCCGTCCAGCCGCTGGCTCCGGAGCACCGCCGGGAGCTCCGGACCCTGCTGGAAGCCGCCGGGGTGGAGACCGTCGACGACGCGGCGGCGACCGCGTGATGGCGGCGCACTCGGACACGTACCGCATCGACGCGATCGATGTCCATGCCGCGGGCGAGCCGGGGCGGGTGCTGGTCGGCAGCCATCTGCACGTGAAGGGCGCCACCATGGCCGAGCGGCTGCGCTACTGCGAGGCACACCTGGACGGCTTGCGGCGGCTCCTGTTGCGCGAGCCGCGCGGCCATCCGGCCCTGTGCGGCGTGCTGGTGCTGCCACCGGCCGACCCGTCCGCCGACTTCGGCCTGGTCGTCATGGAGCAGGGCGGCTTCCGGCCGATGTCCGGCTCCAATCTGATCTGTGCCGTCACCGCCCTGGTGGAGACGGGCGCGGTTCCGGTCACGGCGCCGGTCACCGAGCTCACCGTTGACACCGCGGTCGGCCTGGTGCGGGTCCGCGTCGACGTCGAAGGGGGCAGAGCCGCCCAGGTCACGTTCGCCAACGTGCCCGCCTTCGCCGTCGCCCTGGACCACGTGCTGGAACTGCCGGAGTACGGGCCGGTGCCGGCCGACATCGTCTTCGGCGGGCAGTTCTACGTCCAGGCGCGCGCCACGGACCTCGGTGTCCCGCTGGAGCCCTCGGCGGCCAAGGAGATAGCCCGTGCCGGAGCGGTGCTGCGGGCCGTGGCGCAGCAGCAGTTCCCGGTCAGTCATCCGCTCAACCCGGCCGTCGACCGGATCGCCCTGACGATGCTCCACGGGCCGTCGCCGACACCTGGCGCCTCCGGCCGCAACGCGGTCGTCCTGCCCAACGGCGAGGTGGACCCGGCCGACCCGGCCACCTGGACCGGCACTCTCGACCGCTCGCCGTGCGGTACCGGCACCTGCGGCCGTATGGCGGCGCTGCACGCCCGGGGCCAACTCCCCCTGAACACCCCGTTCGTCCACGAGTCGGTCCTCGGCACCACCTTCACCGGCACCCTCCTGGGCACCACCACCCTCGGCGACCATCAGGCCGTGCTGCCGACGATCAGCGGACGCGGCTGGATCACCGCATTCGGCCAGTACGTCCTGGACGAGACCGACCCCTTCCCGCACGGCTACACTCTCGGCGACCTGTAGGGCGACCAGACGTGCGGCCAGGCCGGGCCTGGCCGCACACCATGTGCCGGACAAGGTGCGAGATGTCTAGCGGCCGTCGTCCTCGCGGGCCCCGTCGACCAGGGCGTCCACGCGGTGCAGGACCTGGTCGAGGACGGCAAGGCCCTCGCGGGCCTCTGCCTCGGTGAGGGTGCACGGCGGGACGAGGTGGATGCGGTTGGAGTTGGCGAACGGGAGCAGCCCGAGCTGTTTGGCGGTGCGGACGGCTTCGGCCATCACCGGGCTGCTGCCGCCGGTCGGCGCCACGGGCTGCCGGGTGCGCCGGTCGGAGACCAGCTCGACGGCCCAGAAGACGCCGCGCCCGCGCACCTCGCCGACGCCGGGGTGCCGTTCGGCGAGCCGGGCCAGTTCGGGGCCGATCACCTCGGTGCCGACACGGCGGGCGTTGCCGATGATGCCGTCACGCTCCATGACGGTGATCGCAGCCACGGCTGCCGCGCACGCCAGCGGATGGCCGGAGTAGGTGAGCCCGCCGGGATACGGCCGGTGTGCGAAGTGGTCGGCGATGCGGTCCCCGATGGCGACGCCGCCCAGCGGTACGTAGCCGGAGTTGACGCCCTTGGCGAAGGTCAGCAGGTCGGGGACCACGCCTTCGTCGCCGCAGACGAACCAGGCGCCGGTACGGCCGAATCCGGTCATGACCTCGTCGACGATGAGCAGGATGCCGTACCGGTCGCACAGCTCACGGACTCCGGCGAGGTAGCCCGGTGGGGGAAGCATGATGCCGGCGGTGCCGGGGATCGCCTCCAGCAGGACGGCCGCGACGGTCTGCGGGCCCTCCAGCTCGATGACCTGCTCGAGATGGGCGAGCGCGCGCCCGCACTCCTCCGCTTCGCTCTGCGCGGCGAAGTGGCTGCGGTAGAGGTAGGGCCCGAAGAAGTGCACCACGCCGGAGTCGGCGTTGTCGTTGGGCCAGCGGCGCGGGTCTCCGGTCAGGTTGATCGCGGTCTGCGTTCCGCCGTGGTAGGAGCGATAGCGGGTCAACACCTTGGGGCGGCCGGTGGTCAGCCGGGCCATACGGACAGCGTGCTCGTTGGCGTCGGCGCCGCCGTTGGTGAAGAAGACCCGGTTCAGGTCGCCGGGGGTGCGTTCGCAGATCAGCCGGGCGGCTTCGGAGCGCTGGTCGTTGGCGTGCTGCGGGGCGACGGTGGCCAGGGTACGGGCCTGGTGGGCGATCGCCTCCACGACGTAGGGGTGCTGATGGCCGATGTTGGTGTTCACCAGCTGGGAGGAGAAGTCGAGCAGCCGGTTGCCTTCGCCGTCCCAGATGTAGGAGCCCTCGGCGCGGGTGACGACCATCGGGTCGAGTTCGGCCTGGGCCGACCAGGAGTGGAAGACGTGGCGGCGGTCGAGCTCGTAGGTGCGGGCCACGGCGCGCTGTTCGGGCTCGGTGTGGATGAGGGTCACAGCCGTGGTCTCCTTCAGACGCTCTGCGGGAAGCCGAGGTTGAGGCCGCCCTGGCTGGGGGCACGCCAGCGGGTGGTGACGACCTTGCCGCGGGTGAAGAAGTGCACCCCTTCGGTGCCGTGCGCGTGGGTGTCCCCGAACAGCGAGCTCTTCCAGCCGCCGAAGCTGTAGTAGGCCATCGGCACCGGGATCGGCACATTGATGCCGACCATGCCGACCTCGACCTCGTTCTGGAAGCGGCGTGCCGCACCGCCGTCGTTGGTGAAGATCGCCGTCCCGTTGCCGTACGGGTTGGAGTTGATCAGTTCGAGGGCATCGTCGTAGGACTCGGCGCGCAGGACGGACAGGACCGGCCCGAAGATCTCGTCCGTGTAGCAGCTCATGCCAGTGGTGACGTGGTCGAGCAGCGTGGGGCCGAGCCAGAATCCGTCCCTGCCGCCCTCGGCCCTCACCTCACGGCCGTCCACGACCAGGCTCGCGCCGTCCTGCTCGGCCCGGTCGATGTAGGAGGCGACCCGGTCGCGGTGTGCCGCGGTCACCAGCGGGCCCATGTCGCAGCCCTGCGTGCCGTCGCCGGTCCTGATGTTCCGGGCCCGCTCGGCGATCTTCGCCACCAGCTCGTCGGCGACGTCACCGACCGCCACCACAGCCGAGATCGCCATACAGCGCTCGCCCGCGGAGCCGAACCCGGCGTTGACCATCGCGTCGGCGGCCTGGTCCAGGTCGGCGTCCGGCAGCACGACAGCGTGGTTCTTCGCGCCGCCGAGGGCCTGGACCCGCTTGCCGTTGGCGGTGCCCGTGGCGTAGACGTACTGGGCGATCGGGGTGGAGCCGACAAAGCTGACGGCCTTGACGGACCGGTGGGACAGCAACTCGTCGACGGCGGTCTTGTCGCCCTGCAGCACATTGAAGACGCCAGGGGGCAGCCCCGCCTCGGCCCACAGCTCGGCCAGCCACAGCGCGGCCGACGGGTCCTTCTCGCTCGGCTTGAGCACGACGGTGTTCCCGGCCGCGATGGCGACGGGGAAGAACCACATGGGCACCATCGCGGGGAAGTTGAACGGCGCGATGATGCCGACCACCCCAAGCGGCTGCCGTACCGAGTGCACATCCACCTCGGTCGAGGCGTTCTCGCTGAAACCGCCCTTGAGCAGGTGCGGGATACCGCAGGCGAACTCCACCACCTCCTGGCCGCGGGTGACCTCGCCCAGCGCGTCGGACAGCACCTTGCCGTGCTCGCTGGTGATGATCTCGGCGAGCTCGTTCTTGCGCTGGTTGAGGAGTTCACGGAAGCGGAAGACGACCGCGACGCGCCTGGCGAGCGAGGTGTCCCGCCAGGCCGGGAAGGCGTCAGCGGCCGCCTCGATCACCAAGCGGGAGTCCGCCACATCCGCCAGCGCCACCTCACGCGTCACCGCGCCGGTCGCCGGATTGGTCACCTGGGCGGTCCGGCCGCTCGTACCCGGGAACGTCTTGTTGCCGGCCCAATGCCCGACACGCGTCAGCTCGCTGGTCACTGCCTCGCCTCGCTCTCGCTCGATCACTCACTGCACACCCAGCCGTGGACCCCGGCTGCCGTCACCCGAGGGGCCGTGCGGCCAGGGCGCCCAGGCAGGGGCCCGTCCACGGCTGCAGCTGTGAGGCTGCCAGGGCAAGCGCCGACAGTCTGTACAGCTTTGGCGAAGGTTATTTACGATGCGTAAATGCAGCCGACCGTGCGGGAAGTCCTCCAGCTGTCAGCCCTGACCACAGGGCGGCCGCGCGTCCTCGGCGGCCGCGACCACCTCGACCGCCCGGTCCGCTGGGTGCACATCAGCGATCTGCGCGACCTCACCGACCTGCTGGAGGGCGGCGAACTCGTCCTGACCACCGGGCTCCCGCTGGCCGACGGCGCAGCCAAGACCGAGGACTACCTGAGCATGCTCGCCGCGCAAGGTGTCGCCGGCCTCGTCGTCGAGCTCGGCACCCACCTGACAGCCGTGCCGGAAGAACTGGGAGCGCTCGCCGACTCCCTCGCGCTGCCCGTGGCGGCCCTTACCGACAGGATCCGGTTCATCGAGGTCACCCAGCAGGTGCACCGGCTGATCGTGGCCGACCAGTACGAGGAGGTGGAGTTCGCCCGCACCACCCACGAGGTCTTCACCTCGCTCAACATCGCCCGGGCCTCCACCAGGGACATCGTCACGCGCGCTGCCCAGACCCTGGGCGCCCCGCTGGTCCTGGAAGACCTCAGCCGCCATGTGCTGGCCTTCTGCGCCCTGGACACCCCGACAACCGCCCTCCTGGACCAGTGGGCCGAGCGCTCCCGCCTCCACGACGCGGCGGACGGGCACCCGGGCGCCCCCGCCTGGTCGGCCGTCCCGGTGGGCGTCGGCTCCGAACGGTGGGGCCGCCTCGTCCTGCCCGCCCCGGCCTCCGACGCATCCCGCGCCCGGATGGTCCTGGAACGCGCCGCGCAGTCCCTCCAACTGCACCGGATGATCCAGCAGGAGCGCGACGCCCTCGTCGTCCAGGCGCTCGGCGGCCTCCTCGACGACCTGCTCAGCGGACGCGTCACCGAGGAGGACGAGGCCAGGGCCCGCGCGACCGCCCTGGGCCTCACCCCCGGCAGCCGGTACGCGCCGCTGTCCGTACGCGTTCCGCAGCGGCCCGGCACCGACGCACTGACCCAGGGCGAGGCCGACCGGCAACTGCTGGCAGCTGTCCGTCAGTCGGCCACCGCGGTCGGCGGCAGCGCCATCGCCTCCATCCGCCGCGAGGGAACCGTCTCGGCCATCATTTCCTGCCTGCCCAACGGAGCCGACCGGACCCTGGACGCCATATGCAGGGGGCTGCGCGAGCGGCTGACCGGCCGGAGCGGCACCGAAGGCTGGGCGGCGGGTACCGCTCCCGACTCCGCCGGTCTCATCGGTGCCGCACACGGTCTCACCGAGGCGGAACACGTTGCGGATGTCGGCCTGACCATGCCCGAAGCACACCGTCTCTACCGCTCGACCGACGTACGGCTGCGCGGAGTCGTCGCCCTGCTCCGCGACGACCACCGGCTCCAAGCGTTCGCGGAGACCGAACTGGGCCGCCTCCTCGACCACGACGCCCGAACCGGCGACAACCTCCTCGCCCTGCTGCGCACCCACCTCGACTGCGGCGGCTCCAAAACACACACCGCCCGCCGCACGGGTCTGAGCCGCCCCACTCTCTACAGCCGGCTGCGCACTCTGGAACGCATCCTGGGCGTCTCCCTCGAATCCGCGGAGTCCCGCACCTCGCTCCACACGGCTCTGATGGTGATCGACGCCCGCTGACGCACGAGGCTTATCGCCCCGTGTGTCCCGAGTGCTCTGCGCCGTGTCCCGACTGCTGCGCGACTGTTGCAAAGTCCAGGCTTCCCGCCGTCGCGGCGTCCGCGCAAGTCGGGTAGAAACGCTGGTCCTCGATGCGCACTCAGGCTGGCGCATCGCCGAGTTCAGGAGGCCCCATGGAAGAGCATCTGGCGGCAGCGCGGAAGTTCGCGAAGCAGGCGGAGGACCTGGTCGAAGGCCTCAGTGAGCCAGGGCAGAAGGCGACGGTCTGTGCGCTGCTCGCCATAGCTCACGGGGTGTTGGAGGTGGGCTACGACCTGGAGAGCGTGAAGAGCGCCATCCAGCAGTCGTGACGGCACGGGCCGGCACCCAAGGCGGTGCGCGTGCGCCGATGTCTCTGCTTCTGGGGCCGTTGAACGAGGCTCCGGAAGCAGAGACCGGTCTCTGATGACGTCATCTGCCTCGTCTACATCGTCTACGTCGCGGCGTCAGCCGACGTTGAAGTCGAGGTTGGTCACATACCAGGCGCCCTTGATCCTGGTGGACTCCATCTTGACGTCCAACTGCCCAGGCTCGAGTCCGGTGGAGTTGGACAGGATCACCTTCTCGAGAGTCTGTCCGTCGACGACGACCTTGTCGGCAGGCACCACCGCCTTGTCGCCGGTGGCCTGCACTTCGGCGACGCGCACCTTCGGGTCGCCGGTGGCGTGCTTGGGCGTGAACGAGGCGTGGAACCTCCCGATGCTGTCGAGCATTTGCCGCCCCTTGGGCGTGTTGCGGTTGCACGTCGCCGGGGTCCCGACGCGTGCGGCTGCGGAATCCTCGGCCGGGTCCGCCATCACCAGGCACGCCTCTCGCGGACGGTCCTTGACGACGGCGGTGACCCACGCGGCAACCGCCCCCTCGGCACTGGACCGGCGGGAGGCCGAGCGCGGGGAGGACGGCGAGCTCTTCGCGGTCGGCGTCTTCTCCGCGCTGGAGCTCTTGTGCTCCGCGCCGGAGTTCTTGTGCTCCGCGGTGGAGCCCTCGCCGTTCGAGCAGCCCGTGACCCCCGCGCAGCCCGCCACGAGTACGACCCCGGCCAACCAGCCGACAGCCCTGCTTCCGTTGCTGTCCGACACCATTCGGGGGAGACCTTCCTCTAGACACCCATAGGACCCGATGCCGCACCGAAGCATCTCCTGCCGGGGTGCCGCATCGACCATGGATACGGGAGCGGTGGCGGAGGGGTTCGATGTCCGGCCTCGGACGCCCTGGTTGTTGTTGTCACATTCGCGGAGGCTCACCGGTTCCTCCTTCAGATACACGCAGGTACACGGCCGGGTGCCCGGCCTGAAGGAGGAGGAAGCGATGGATGACGCAACAGGTACACCGCCGCAGCGGGACGGGGTGCTGTGGGCCGGTCTGCTGTTTCTGGCGGTGACTCAGGGAGCGGCCGGGGTGTCCCAGCTGCTGCTGCCCAAGGTGTTCTACGAGGACTTCCCGTGGGTGGCCGAGCTGCCGCCGTTCAACGACCATCTGATGCGCGACGTCGGGGCCGCGACCCTGGCGTACGTCCTCGTGCTCGCGGTCGCGGCGACGACGATGGAGTCCCGCCTGGTGCGCACGGCTCTTGCCGCGAATCTGGTGTTCACGGCTCCGCACTGTGCCTACCACGCGTTCCATCTCGACCCCTTCTCCACGGCCGCCGCCGTCTCGCAGATGCTGGCTCTGGGGCTGGGAGTCGTCCTGCCCGCACTGCTGCTGTGGCGGGCACGGCGACTGCGGCCGTCCGAGATCTGCGGAAAGGTTCGTACCAGCGGAAAGAGGGGCTGATCCCGCCGCGCGTTCGCTATTCGGGCACGGTCGAGGGTGAATCCGCGACGAGGTCGGTCGGCAAGATATCGGCTGGTCGTGAAACGGCCGTGTCCGCGGGATTTCCAGCTCCTTTCCGGCCATTCCGCCGCTCACCGCGATGCGGCGGCCCGGAATGAGACGGAGGCCGGCCCGAATCGGTTCCCTTCGGGCGCAAACAGGCGGGAGCGCTGCGGCTCTCGCAGGTCACCCGGCGCTTTTCCGTCTCATCGCCAACTGTCTCAACTGCGTCTACGCGCGGTGAGGAAGTCTTGCTGAAGCCTGAATAGGTCTGGCTAAACTCAACCTTCATGCATCACACCCCCCACGGTACGACGCAGCACAAGCAGGGCAATCGCCCGATATTCATTGAACTTTCAGGTAAACGAAGGAGGGTGCTCCGGCCTATTGCCGTGGCACTCGGAACGGCCTGCGGCGCGTATCTGATGTTCGTCGCCGTCGTCCTCGCCGGAATCTGGCAGCCCGCCGCCGGTCAGCAGCAGCCTCCCCACACCGGCGGCGCCGTCCCCACCGGCCCCGCGGAGGACCAGCAAAGCCCCCCGCACGGCGGCACCGACCTCAGCGGCCCCGAGCGGGACACCACCGCGCGGCGCGGGCCCGGCTCCCGGCCTCCCTCCCGTATCCCGGCCCCGCCCGGCTCCTCCGATCCGGCC